>JANOMG010000420.1:0-2131 GCA_031420175.1 Nitrospira sp. | reverse complement strand
CTCGTCCCACATGTCTCGCCCATCTCGCGCGCCACGCTTCACGCGTCACGGTGCATGCCCGGTGACTTTCCGACAGGCGGAAGTTATACTTCGAGCAGTATGTGCGCGTCGGTGGGATGGAGGTCATTGCTATGAAGAGTTATACCGAAGGGTTGTGGGGGATCGTAGGAATCACGTTGCTCCTTATGCCCGTTGTCGTCGCGGCTGGAGCGCCAGATAAGCCGGTGACGGGTGACACCGTGATCCGGGAAGCGCGGGAGGCGGTGACGGCCACCAAGGACTATACGATTCAGCAGAAAGACGCGTTTCAGCGAAAGGTTCAAACGGAACTGGATGAGATACAAGTACGCATCACGCAGCTGCGTGGACAAGTCGAGCATACGTCGGCGTCGGCCAGAGCGGACATCCAGAAGTCGATTGGGGAATTAGAAAAGAAAAAAGACCTGGCCAGCAAGAAAGTCGAGGCCATTCACTCCGCCACGGCCTCGTCCTGGGAGCAGGTGAAGTCGAAAGCGGCGGCTGCGATGGACGATCTTCGAGAGTCGCTCAACCGGACCCTGTCTCATCTCCCGTCACGGTAGACCCATGCAATATGCCCTCTACCCCGGTTGCGCGGCGCAAGGGGCGACACCGGAACTCTATCAATCGACAAGGGCGATCATCGGCCGATTGGGGATCGAGGTCGTCGAGCTCGCTGCCGCGGCCTGCTGTGGCGCCGGGGTGGTGACGGAAGTGCATCCCGATATGGCCCTGGCGATCAATGCCCGGACCTTTGCGCAAGCCGAACAGCTTGGCCTGGACGTCATGACGATCTGTGGCACCTGCCAGGGGGTGATGAGCGCCGCCAATCGGCGGTTGAAGACAGAGGCGGGGACGCTGGATCGTATCAACGCGCTTCTGGCGCCGGAAGGGCTGGTCTATCACGGCCGGGTCCAGGTCAAGCATCTCCTGTGGATTGTGGTGCGCGACATCGGGCTGGCTCGCCTGGGAGCCCTCGTCTCCACGCCGATGCACGATTTCCGCATCGCCCCGTTTTATGGCTGCTACATTCTGCGTCCGTCGTGGGATCTGGGGTTCGACGATCCTGAGAATCCGCAATCCCTTGAGCGCCTCATCACGGCCGTTGGTGGTGAGCCAGTGCCGTATGCCGGGAGAACCAAATGTTGCGGATTTCCCATCATCCTTGAAAAGGAAGCCATTGCCGTGGCCATGGCAGGGACGCACATGAAAGAAGCTAAGGAGCAGGGAGCCGACTTTATGGTGACGCCCTGTCCCCTCTGCCACATGAGTCTGGATATTTATCAGGATCGGGCTGGTCGTGCGGTGAATACCGAACTCAACTTACCGATCTTACATCTGCCGCAGTTACTGGGTTTGGCGATGGGAATTCTGCCCAAGGACTTGGGTCTCTCGCATCATTTGATCTCGGTCGATTCTATCCTGGCAACGCTTGAGCGCCGCCAAACGCATCCGTAACCGCCCTGAAGGAGTTGCCATATGAACGTGGTGAATCTATCGGACTATCAGCAGTTTAGCAGTGATAAGATGAAGAAGAACAACATGTTTGAGACGTCACGATTCTTCTGCGACGTCTACTGCTTTGAGCCAGGGCAGGAACAGAAGGGGCATATCCACGGCGAGCAGGATAAAGTCTATCTCGTGCTTGAGGGCCAGGGGACGTTTCAGGTCGGGGCAGAGAAACAGGTGCTGGATGCAGGGCAGGGGACCATGGCGCCGGCCGGGGAAGAGCATGGGGTGAAGAATCACACAAACCAGCGTCTTAAAGTCTTAGTGTTCGTGTCGCCGAATCCTTCGTGAGTGCCCGCTACTCTTCTATGATCTTTTTGAGGCGTCGATCCAGCGCGAATCTCGTGAGGCCGAGATATCTGGCGGCGGTTGTCTTATTGTAGTCCGACAACCGAAGCACTTCCTGAATGATCGCCTGCTCGATATCGGCCAGGGATTGTTTCCCCAGTTTCGATTCGAGTCGAAGCATGCGTTCTTCTCCCTCTATGACGGTAACCGCGACAGATTCCGGTCTCTGCCGCAGCTCGGCAGGGAGGTTGTCCACGGAGAGCATCTTGCCATGGCAGAAGATCATGGCCCGTTCGATGATATTGTGCAGTTCACG
>JANOMG010000419.1:0-3172 GCA_031420175.1 Nitrospira sp. | reverse complement strand
GCGGCGATACATGGTGATAAGTGCCGGTCAGTCCACGCTTGAGCAAGCTGAAATACCCTTCAACTGTATTTGTGCTGGCCTCACCACGCACATATTCATTCCTGGAATGATTCACGGTCTGATGGTCGGCAAAGTCTTTTCCGATATTCGTATAGGCCTTGAGTTCGTCCGTCATGAGAGTCGCGTTGGCGTCTACGTGTTCCTGGATTGAACGCTTCAAATTGGTCGCTGTTACCATAGGCATGGGGAATGACCGGACACGTCCCCCACGCTCTACGAGCGCAAATACTGGCGTTTTCCCTGCAATTGGCCCTTTGCCATGGGACTTTCCACCGATATAGGTTTCATCCGCTTCCACGATGCCGCCGAGCTTGTCTCCGAAGGGGGTTTGCTTCATAGCATGCCGGATACGATGCGCCATGAACCATGCAGATTTGTATGTGATGGCCAGCATTCGGTGGAGCTGATGGGCGCTCATGCCCTTCTTCGAGGAGCACATAAGCTGAATAGCCATGAACCACTTTGAAAGGGGAATATGGGAACCCTGGAAGATGGTCCCGACCGTTGCCGAAAACTGCTTCCGGCACTTGCGGCATTTCAGAACGACACGCTTGGCGCTTTTGACGTTGAGCGTGGCAACCTTATCCGCTCCACAATGAATACAACGAGGGCCATCGGGCCAGCGTAGTTTTGACAGGTACTCATACGCTGCCTTCTCGTCATTCAGATGCTTTCCGCTGAGTAGATTCTGTCCCATTTTCGCCCCCGTTTTTGGCCTGACGATAGGGTACTAAAAGACTATGGGTTTGTCAAGTATATAATCGTGATAAAGGCTTCATAAGTACATGAATCTTCTATTGACAAGTCTTTGAGTGAGTGTATACTCCTGGTCTAGTGGGAGAAAGTGGGTGTGTATGGTGAGAGTTGATTTATGGATGTTTTTCGACATCTCCCGGTCATGTCAGAAGAGGTCCTGTTTTGGCTCATTCGAGAGGATAGCCGAGTCTATCTTGACTGTACAGTGGGGTACAGTGGGCATGCTGAAAAGCTTCTTGAATCAAGCAGTTCGAACTCCAGACTTATCGGTCTTGATCGCGATGCGGTGGCCATTGCAGCCAGCCGGGAACGGCTTGCTCGATTCGGCGACCGCGTACACCTCATTCATGGTCATTTTGTGGAACTGAAACAGCATCTTGCTGCCAGTGGCATTGGCCAGGTCGATGGAATTTTGTTTGATCTTGGTGTGTCGTCCCCGCAGTTGGACGAAGCGGCTCGTGGGTTTAGTTTTCAAGGGGATGGTCCATTGGACATGCGCATGGATCAATCGAAAAGCGGAACGGGAGCTGACCTGATTAATCAATGGTCGGAAGCGGAGATGGCCGACGTGATTTTCCAGTTCGGCGAAGAGCGGTTTTCTCGGCGCATTGCGCGCGCCATTGTCAGCGCGCGTGAACGTCGTCCATTGGCGACGACGAAGGAGTTGGTCTCTGCGATCGAAGGGGCGGTCCCCGCGAGTTATCGGCATGGTCGTCTCCATTGCGCAACCCGTACGTTTCAGGCCATTCGTATTGCTGTCAACCAGGAGCTCGATTGTCTCGAGCCGGCATTGCGCGACGCGGTGGATGTGTTGTCTCCCGGCGGACGTCTCTGTGTGATTTCATTTCATTCGCTCGAAGATCGAATTGTGAAGCATACGTTCCGAGCGCTCTCCGGCAAGGACGATCCTTCGTTGGAGGTGCTCACGAAGAGACCGCAGGTTGCTACCAAGAAAGAATCAGACAGAAATCCTCGGTCACGCAGTGCCAAGCTGCGTGCCGCCCAACGGGTCTCCAAGGAGGGTCATTCATGAAGACGCTCACGATTATCGCCGGTGTGATGTTGGTCTTCGTGTTTGTGTGGGAACGGGTCGATGTCGTTCGGTTGGGGTATCAGATCGAACGATCGAAGAGTCAGAAAATATTGCTGGAGCGGGAGCGGGATCAATTGCAGGTGAAGGTATCTTCGCTGGCGGCTCCGGAGCGGATCGCGAAGCTGGCGACGGAGAAGTTGGGGTTGGTTCCACCGCAGCAGGGACAAGTGCTGATGGTGCATCAGCCTGGAATTGCTCCGGGCCTGTTGCATCCGCCCATGGAACAGGTCCGATTGGCGAGGCATATTGCCACTGGGGGGGTGAACGAGTGACTGCCTGGCCTTCTCGCGGACGTCGCTATGTGATGCTGCTTCTGCTTCTCTGTGGGTTCAGCATCATTGTGTTTCGGTTGGTTACGCTCCAAGTGCTTCAGGCTGCAGAACTCACGGCCAAGGCCGATCGGCAACATCAAAAGACTGTGTCATTCGAAGGTGCGAGAGGAACGGTGTCGGATCGGCACGGCAAAGTGCTCGCGATGAATGTGGAGGTGCCGTCCGTGTTCGGTGTCCCGACGTCGCTGGAGAGCCCGTCGACCGTCGCCCGTCATCTTTCTCCGGTGCTCCATATTCGAAGCGGTGAGCTGGAGAAAAAGCTTCGGCAAGACAAGAGTTTTGTCTGGCTGGCGCGAAAGGTCGATCCTGAGCAGGGCCGTCGGCTAGAGCAGCTGTCGTTAGACGGTATCGGTGTGGTGATGGAGGGGCGACGGTTTTACCCCAAGGGTCCGTTACTGGCTCATGTCCTTGGATTTTCCGGGATGGACGGGCAAGGGCTTGAGGGGCTCGAGCGTCGATACGATTCGCAGTTGCATGGAGAAAAGCGCGTCACCGTGTTGCAGCGCGATGCGCTGGGCCGCACGGTGTTTCCGAAGGGCCTCGCGGAGCAAGTGCCGACGCCCGGACATGCCCTGACGCTGACCGTCGATGAGGTTATCCAATACATTGCGGAAAAAGAACTGGAAGAGGCCGTCACCCATACCCGTGCGAAGTCTGGGACGATCATTGTTATGGAACCGCAGTCTGGCGCGATTCTCGCGATGGCTGTCAGTCCACGATTTGATCCGAACGTCGTCGCCAAGTTGACCCCCGATCGGTGGCGCAATCGTGCATTGACGGATACGTACGAGCCTGGATCGACCATGAAAGTCGTGGTGGCGGCGGCGATGTTGCTGGACTTTTGAATTGCCTCAGAAAACGTCATCCACCCCAGCTTCTCATGGTCATGAATCGTCGTACTCGCGATCACCATCTGGCCGTTTTCACCGAA
>JANOMG010000418.1:0-9821 GCA_031420175.1 Nitrospira sp. | reverse complement strand
TGACGAAAAACCAGATGACCGTCCAGGCGATTCTGGCCGGAGGCGAATCCTTCGAGGTGGACGGCGCCGGCTACGAGCCGACCGGTCGCATTCTTGCTGATGGCCGGGCGGTTGAATCCACCGACAGGCCCGCGTTGCGCGACTGTCTCCTCGCCGGGGCGCTCTGCAACGACTCGCAGCTCGTGGAGCGCGAGGGCCGATGGGCGATCGTGGGAGATCCAACAGAAGGCGCGTTGTTGGTGGCGGCGCGCAAAGCCGGGATCGATCCGGCCCAGGCCGCGACCGTGTCTCCTCGGATCGACGCGATTCCCTTCGAATCCGAACGACAGTACATGGCGACGCTCCACCGCGTGGAGCCGGGTGGGCCTGGGACTCTCTACCTCAAGGGCGCGGTCGAGAAAGTCCTTCGCCTGTGCGAGCGGAATCTGGCGGCCGACGGATCGGAGCACGGCGTCGATGCTCGGAGTATCCTCGACCAGGTCGAGGTCTTCGCGGCGCGCGGATTGCGCGTATTGGCATTCGCGAGAAAAACGTTGCCGGCTGAGACCGCTACGCTAGGCGAGAAGGAGGTGGCGGGAGGTCTGACCTTTCTAGGTTTGCAGGCCATGATGGACCCGCCCCGTCCGGAAGCGATTGCGGCGGTGCGCGCCTGTCAGACGGCCGGCATCGCAGTGAAGATGATCACCGGCGACCATGCGCTCACGGCCCGGTCGATCGCGCAGCAGATCGGCCTCAATGGGGCGAAGGCTCGGGAAAACGGCGAGCTGATTGTGATGACCGGTCAGGAGCTGGCGGCTACCGCACCAGAGAGGCTCCCGAACGCTGCCGAGCGCACGGCGGTCTTCGCGCGGGTCTCGCCGGAGCAGAAACTGCGCCTTGTGGAAGCGTTGCAGGCAAGAGGACACGTCGTGGCGATGACTGGGGACGGGGTCAACGATGCGCCGGCCCTCAAACAGGCCGACATCGGCGTGGCGATGGGACGCGGCGGGACCGAGGTGGCCAAAGAGGCCGCCGATATGGTGCTGATCGACGACAACTTCGCCTCCATCGAAGCGGCGGTGGAAGAAGGCCGGTGCGTGTTCGACAACCTGACGAAATTTATCGTCTGGACGCTGCCGACCAACATAGGGGAAGGCCTCGTCCTCCTGACCGCCATCGCCGCCGGGGCGGTGCTCCCGATCCTGCCGGTGCAGATCCTCTGGATCAACATGACGACGGCCGTGGCGTTGGGACTGATGCTGGCGTTCGAACCGAAAGAGCCTGGAATCATGCAGCGGCCGCCGCGAGACCCGCGGGAGCCGCTGCTGACCAGGATGCTGGTCGAACGCATCCTGTTGGTTTCGGCGCTGCTGCTGGCGGGGGCCTACGGCATCTTTCTCTGGGAGCAGCAGCGGATGATGTCGCTGGAGGCGGCGAGGACCTCGGCCGTGAACGTGTTCGTGATGGGGGAGCTGTTCTACCTGTTTAACTGTCGCTCGCTGGAACAGTCCATGTTTCGTGTCGGCGTCTTCAGCAATCGCTGGATCGTCGTGGGCGTGCTGGCCATGGTCGGTCTGCAACTCCTTCTGACGTACGCGCCGGTCATGAATCGCCTCTTTCACACCGCGCCGATTGACGGTTTGGCCTGGGCGCCGATTCTCGCGACCGGGCTGTCCGTCTACGCGGTTGTGGGAATGGAGAAATGGATCAGACGGAGACTCACAGCGAAGCATCCGGTCACGAATCGGCCTGGCAAGGACGTATGAGGGGACTTATGAGTGGTAAGCTAGGGGGCATTGCTTGACTTGGCACCGTTCGAGCACCTGTCGTAAGCGTGGTGGGAGGGCCGTCGATCCCCTTACCCGTGATATCGTCGACATTCGTGGTGTCAAGTCAAGCAATGACCCCACCATGATTTCACTCGGGAACTACCCGCAGGCCTTCAGCCATATCGGGGTGATCGCCAGCGGAGTGAATCTGGCGCGGCTGTTGGAAAAAGCAGGTAGGACGCATTGAACATCGTTTGGCGGCACAGACTATGACGAAATCGTCGGAATCTCAACGAGAGCCGCTCCTCCAGCCGATGATGGAGCCCTTTCAAAAGTTCATTCATGCCCAGTCCACCGGCGGCGTGCTGCTGTTGGCCGCCACCGTCGCGGCGATGGTCTGGGCCAATTCGCCGTGGTCCGAGTCCTATACGGAATTTTGGAACATACCGGTCAGCCTGGTGGTGGGGTCCCATGCGCTGACGGAAACATTGTTGGAGTGGATCAACGACGGACTGATGGCGATGTTCTTTTTCGTCATCGGATTGGAGATCAAACGGGAAATCTTGGTCGGAGAGTTGGCGTCGTTCCGGCAAGCCGCCCTCCCGCTGACGGCGGCTGTGGGCGGAGCGATGCTTCCGGCAGCGCTCTACTCGGCCATGAATACGACCGGACCGGGCGCTCCGGGATGGGGCATTCCGATGGCGACCGACATTGCCTTCGCGCTCGGGATTCTTGCCTTACTCGGCAGTCGGGTCCCGTTGGCCTTGAAAGTATTCTTGACCGCGCTGGCCATCGCCGACGATCTCATGGCGGTTCTGGTCATCGCGCTGTTTTATACGTCGACGATGGCTTGGGGGAACCTGGCCATCGGCGGAGTGTTCCTCGTTCTGTTGATTGCCGCCAATGTGGCAGGCATACGGCATCCGCTGGTGTACTCGGTCCTGGGGATCGGCGGCTTGTGGCTGGCCTTTCTGCTCTCAGGCGTGCATGCCACGATCGCCGGCGTGATTGCGGCAATGACGATTCCCGCCCGGACGCGGCTGACCGGACGCGAATTCCTTTCGAGAGGCCAGGTGCTTCTTGAACGGTTTGAGAAGGCGATGTCTCCTGTGAAGCCCCAATTGGCCAACCGGGAACGGCATCAAATCGCCAATCATATGAAAACCGCTGTGCAGCATGTGGAGACCCCCCTGCAGCAATTAGAGCAGGCGCTCCACCCATGGGTGATGGTTGTGGTCATGCCATTGTTCGCCCTCGCCAACGCAGGGGTCACGCTCGACGCGGATCTCGGGGCGATGCTGATCAATCCGGTCGCGTTGGGGGTCATCCTCGGTTTGCTCGTGGGGAAGCCCGTCGGCATCGTCCTCTCATCCTGGCTCGCGATACGAGGAGGGCTCGCCACATTGCCCTCCGGCGTGTCCTGGCCTCATCTCTGGGCCGTTGGATGTCTCGCCGGGATCGGCTTCACCATGTCGCTCTTCATCACCGGATTGGCGTTCACCCACGGGCCGTCGTTGATGTCGGCCAAGGTGGGCATCCTGGCCGCATCGACGACGGCGGGGACAATCGGCTGGTTGCTTCTGAAACGCATTCGACTGGAATAAGGAGGAATGAGTAAGAGAAGAAAAAGGGGACAGCAACTTTTCTGGCTGGGTTCCCGGGCGAGGTTTGGTTTCGGAGTAGAAATCACAGCGAGTGCAATTCGGTGATGAAAGACATGCGATGAGGCAGATGGCGTTCTCAAGAGTACTGACGGTCGTCGCGTGCGCGCCGGTGCTCTGTGTGGTGGCGCCAGGGATGGGAGTGGCCGACCAGGCCCAATGCATCTACGACGACCTCGGACGCCTATCGCAAGTCATCGACGGACAGGGACGTCGCCACCTATAACTACGATGCTGTCGGCAATCTGCTCTCGATCACGCGCAGTACGGGTGGGTGCCGGCACCGGCACGAGAGGCGACAGCACAAGGGAGGTTTCGCATGATCGGTCAATCCGTACGTCTCACCACCATCCGGGGCATCGAGGTCGGCCTCCACTATTCCTGGTTCATCATTTTCTTCCTGATCACCTTTTCACTCACCACGCGGTTCGCCTCGGAGCACCCCCATTGGACGACGGTCGAGCACTACGCCGTGGGGATCGCCACCAGTCTGTTGTTCTTCGTGTCGATTCTCCTCCACGAATTGGCCCACAGTTTCGTGGCACTGGCCAAGGGCATTCCGGTCCGCTCGATCACGCTCTTCGTGTTCGGCGGCGTGGCGCAAATCGGGCGGGAGCCGGATCGTCCGCTGACGGAGTTCCAGATCGCGATAGCCGGGCCGATTGCCAGTGCGTTGCTCGCCGTGGGATTCGGGTTCGTGTCTCATTTCGCCGGAGATCAATTCGAGCATGTCGCGGCGCTGGCAGGGTGGCTTTCGTCGATCAACCTGATGCTGGCGGTCTTCAACCTGGTGCCGGGCTTCCCGCTCGACGGGGGCCGGATCTTCCGGGCGGTCCTCTGGCACTTTACCGGAAGCTTCTCGAAGGCCACGCGAATCGCAGCCGGTTCCGGGCAGCTCGTCGGGTATGGAATCATTCTTGGCGGGATCTGGACAGGGTTGGTCACGGGGAGCTGGTTCAGCGGACTGTGGCTGGCCTTCATCGGCTGGTTCTTGCTCAACGCGGCACAGGAAAGCGTCCTGCAGATGAGCATGCGGTCGGCATTGAGCGGCCTGATGGCTGAAGACATCATGGCGCGGGACTGTCCCACCGTGTCCGGCCAACTGAGTCTCGCGGACTTGGTGCACGAGCACATTCTCAAGACGGGACAGCGGTGCTTTCTAGTCTCACAGAACGGCAGACTCGAGGGCCTGGTGACGCTGCATCAGGTGAAGGCGGTGCCTCAAGAACGGTGGGGGAGTAGTCTCGTGGTGCAGGCGATGACCCCGATCGACCGGCTGCACGCGGTGGCGCCTACGACGCCGATTCTGAACGTCTTGGGAGTCATGGAGCAGCACGATGTCAACCAGCTCCCGGTGACACAAGACGGCCGGTTGCTCGGCATGATCACGCGGGATCATCTGTTGCGGGTGCTCTCTGCCAACTTGGAGCTGGGCGCTCACAAGGGGAACGCCGTCAGCGCAGGAGCCACGAGGACGGAGGAGGGCGTGAGAAGGGGAACATGACGATGACGGTCGTGCTCGCAGTGGATCAGTCGCGCGACACCCAGGTGGCCGCGCGGTTCTTGGAGGTTGTCCGGTTTCCCCGCGGCACCGCCTTGTCGATTGTGCCTGTCATCGAGGTCCCGCATGTGGCGGTTCGTTTTCCGGGACAATATCATGTTGGCCGATTGGCGCAAAGAGGCAGCGGTTGGCCTTGGCGATGGAGCCGGAAGAAAAAGGTCTCATGGCGCGGCCGCCGAGACCGCCGCGCGAAAGCCTCTTCGCGGACGGGATGTGGCAGGACATTCTCCGGGTGGGCCTGCTCATGGGCGGCGTGGCACTTGTCACCCAGGCCTGGGCCTACCCACGGGACATGCCCATTGGCAGACGATGGTCTTCACCGTCCTGACGCTGTCGCAGATGGGCAACGTGCTCGCGCTTCGGTCCGAGCGCGAGTCCTTCTTTACACTGGGGCCTTTGACGAATCTTCCCTTGTTAGGCGCTGTGCTTCTCACCTTCGCGTTGCAGATGGCGACCATCTATATTCCTGCACTCAATCCGATCTTCAAGACCGAGCCGCTCGCTCCCGACGAACTGCTGCTGTGCCTGGCACTCTCGTCTATCGTGTTCATCGCGGTGGAGATGGAGAAGTGGTTGATCCGGCTAGGTTGGTTGCGTTGGAATTCCAAGAATACGGAGCGAGCAACGGAACGCTGAGCTCTGTAGGATGAACGCAGAAGTGACCATCATTCCCATGCTCATCGTTCATCGCTCACCGTTCAGCGCTTCCCAGCTGGCGAACTATTTCAGTATCTTGTGAAGTGGCGGTTGATTCTTTACAGGGAGAACGTTGCGCATGTCGGAACAGCAGGTTGAGCCCCATGTCTTTGTCATCATCGGTGCGACTGGCGATCTAACGCATCGGAAGCTCCTGCCCGCGCTGTATCATTTGCGGGATCAGGGAATCCTGGAAACTCGCAATACGCTGATTGTCGGCGCAGCCTTGCCCGAGATGGGTGAAGAGGGGTTTCGGCTCTGGGCCTTCGAAGGTTTGCAGCAAGCCGGCTGGCGCAATGAAACGGAATTACGTGCCTGGTGCGAGGAATGTCTGCACTACCAGACCCTGCATGAAGGGGGAGCGCAAGATTATGAGGCGTTGGCCCGGTACATTCGAGGGTTGGAGCGCACGCACAAGATGCCGGAGAACCGGGTGTTCTACCTGGCGTTGCCACCGGACACCGTGCCTGTCGCCATGGAACGGCTGGACCAGGCGGGACTGCTCAAGAGCCACGGGTGGGTCCGCGTCGTGTTCGAGAAACCCTTTGGCCACGACTTTCCCTCAGCCCGGCATCTGAATACGACCCTGCATCAATATATCGAGGAATCCCAGATCTACCGCATCGATCATTACCTGGGTAAAGAGACCGTGCAGAATCTTCTAGCCTTCCGTTTCGCCAACCCGATTTTCGAATCGCTCTGGAAACGTGACACCATCGAGAACATTCAGATTACCGTCGCCGAAGATATCGGCGTCGAGCATCGAGGGGCCTACTACGAGCAGGCCGGGGCGTTCCGCGATATGGTCCAGAACCATCTGACCCAACTCATGACGGTCGTGGCGATGGAAGTGCCGGTGTCCTTCGATGCCGCTGCGATCCAGAACGAAAAACTGAAAGTGCTCCATTCCATTGCGCCGATCACGCAGCAGGATGTCGTCTTTGGCCAATACACGTCCTGGCAGATCGCCGACCAGACGATTCCTGGCTATCGCGAGGAACATGGGGTCCCGAAGGATTCGACCACAGAGACGTATGTCGCGCTGAAAGCGGAGATTCACAACTGGCGGTGGAAGGGCGTGCCCTTCTATCTCAGGACGGGCAAACGCTTCCCGCGTAAAATGACTCAGATTGCGGTGACCTTTCGTGAGGCACCCACCCAAGTATTTCGCTCCCTCGATCCCGGCAGTATTCCGCCGAATAAGCTGCTGATCACGCTTCAGCCCAGCGAAGGGTTCTCGCTCTGCTTTTCCGTGAAGAGTCCAGGACGGCCGTTCCATCTGAGCGATCATGCGCTGCAGTTCGACTATGAAAAAGCCTTCGGCCAGCTCCCCGAAGCCTATGAAACCCTCCTCCGCGACGTCATGATCGGCGATCAGACCCTCTTCGTCAGCGCGGATTTCACCGAAACGGCGTGGCGACTCTATGACCCGCTGTTGACCGGCGAAAAGTCCGTCCACTTCTACAGCGCCGGTAGCTGGGGACCGAGCGAAGCGGATGCGTTGCTAGAGAAAAATGGGCATCGGTGGGCCTTAGGCTGGTAGAGGGGAGGGAGTGGCCGGGTGCCCTTCTTGCTCGCAGAACGCGCACGATCAGAATGTGCTCGTTCGATGCGCGCAGTAGAGGACAGTCTGGCTGCGCGAGGCTGGCGGGACGGGCGAGGCAAGCGGGACGGGTAAGGATTCGAGGTTCGAGGTTTTCAGAACTTCGAACTCAGAACTTCGAACCACAAACTTCACGTCGCGCCTGTCTCGCGTTTCACGCGCCACCGTCGGTGGTGGTGAGGTGGGCGATGATGAGTCTTGCGTCTGCGATGGGGTCTGTCGTGAAGGGGGCTTGGTGCTGACGGGTCACCGGGGTGCTCAATCGCTCGGCTGCCTGGCGAATGGGAAGAGGGAAGGATTCGTCCTGCTGAATCTGCCGGAGATGCTCCATGGCATCCCCGCGCCATTGCGGACGAGGAAGTCGGGCTAACCATGCTTGGGTGGCGAGGGCCACGGCGCGTCTGGCACAGACGCGCGCTTTCCCGTCGTTCCTGTCTTGCCGCGCGGATTCGGCTGCCGCAAGTTCCTGTTCAATCAGCGCTGTTGGCATCATCCTATGTCTTTCCCATGTGCAGAGGTGAGTCGCTGGTTATTGTGAGCAATTGCAGATAAGATCCGCAAGCTGCCGCCGCATATTCTGGAGTGACAGCGGCGGCGTGTGTTTGGATGGGGCCGGGAGTTCAATATATGAAGAGGAGCGAAAAGAGAACATGGCAACCAAGGTGATTGAAAGGAAGAGCACGAAGACCGCAGTAAAGAAGACAGTGGTGAAGAAGAATACAACATCGGCGCGCCGGGCGAAGAAAGCCAAGGCGGCATCCACCGCGGTCTTGATCCTGTCAGGCTCCACGGCGCTCCGCCGGAGGAAGTCCGCCGAGATGTTGGCTGAAACGCTGCAAGTGGATCTGTTCCGGGTGGATCTGTCGGCGGTGGTGAGTAAATACATTGGCGAAACCGAGAAGAATCTGAACGATGTCTTTGACAAAGCAGAATCCAGTGGCGCAATCCTCTTTTTCGATGAAGCAGACGCGCTGTTCGGGAAGGGCAGTAACCCCAAAGATGCTCATGACCGCTACGCGAGTGCGGAGGTCGCGCATTTCTTGCAGCGCATCGAGAGCCACAACGGACTTGTCATCCTCACGAGCAATGGGAAGGAACGCATCGATCAGGCCTTCTCTGACAAGACGCAGGTGGTCGTCATGGCAGGGACGACGAAGACCGAGCGCACGAAGAAGAAGTAGGGGGAGAGGCCAAGCCATCCTTCTTGCTCGCGGAACGCGCACGATCAGAATGTGCTCGTTCGACGCGCGCAGTGAAGGACAGTCTGGCCGCTCCCCTAAAGAGAGGTAGAGAAAGAATTGGATGGGCCTCGTTCGACGGGCGCAGTGGGACCAACATGGGTGCCCTTCCAAGAGAGAGAAACGAGCAAGCTTGGAGGGATCGTTTGTAACCGTGCTCGACGCGCGCAGTAGAGACCACACTAGCCGCCTCGCCCCTCCCGTTTTCCCGTCATTAGCTCATGCGTGCCGTCGTTCGTCTTTCGTGGTTCGTGAACTGCGCTTCACGAGGGACGGCTCTTCTCCTCGCTATACGCCATCAGCTCTTTCCCTTATAAAGGCAGCGTGATTTCTTTCAGGGAAAGGGGTATTCTTCGGCGCAATAGTTGAGTGGACGCCTAGCCTGTCTAGGGGGCGATGGGAGCAAGCAGGGGAGTCTGCGACTTCCTGGTGAATGTATGATTGCGAGACCTGATCTCATCTTCTTCTTGTGCCCCAAGGCCCTCTGAAACCTGAATGTCGCTTCACCCTGATTTTCCAACCTCGCCGTACGCGCCGCTCATCCCCGAACAACGGTGGTTTCCCGCTGACGAAGCACTCCGCAGCACGGCCTACGAGAAGCTGCTCCCGCCACAGGTGGCGAAGATGCGGCAAGACGTCTTTGCGTGGCGAGCCAAGGGATACTCCGGCGCGTCTGCCACCTCAGCAGCCTTGCTCCGCCAGTGGTTCGAGACCGAGCATCTGATCGAAAATGCTGACGGGTCGCTCTCGCCGTTCCGCTATTACTGTGCCCAGCGGGAGGCGGTGGAGACGGTCATCTGGCTGTTCGAGGTCCGCCGCGCCCGTGACAAATACGACCTGCTTCGGTTCGATGCGTCGGGCGCGGTGTCCTCCGGCATGTTCGATGAAGACTGGCCGCGCTATGTATTGAAAATGGCGACGGGCGCTGGGAAAACAAAAGTCCTCTCGCTGCTCATCGCATGGAGCTTCTTTCACAAACTGTACGAAACGGACTCCGTGCTGTCGCGCAACTTCCTGGTCATTGCGCCGAACATTATCGTGCTCGACCGCCTGCGGGCCGACTTCGACGGCCTCAGGATTTTCTTCAACGACCCGATCTTGCCCGGCAATGGGCACGAGGGCCGCAACTGGCGCGACGATTTTCAGCTCACCCTCCACATTCAGGACGATGTACGCGTCGTCCGCGACACCGGGAATCTATTCCTGACCAACATCCACCGCGTATTTCTTGGCGACGTGGCCGATCCGTCGCTGGAGGACGACGACTTGCGTGAGTACTTCCTCTCCCCATTTGGCCCCAAGCCTGTCGGCAAG
>JANOMG010000417.1:0-1501 GCA_031420175.1 Nitrospira sp. | reverse complement strand
GACCGGCGATGCGAGGAAGGGTGCGGAGTTCTGCCCAGCGACCGTTGCCATCCATGATCATGGCGACGTGCTTGGGTAAGAGGTCGGACTCGAGTTTCGCGGCCAGCTCTTCGATGGATAATTGGTCCATGGCCGATGATTCGTTCGTGCTCATGCGATGTAGCTGGTTACGATCCTTCATCTTGGGTGAAATCTTGCGGAAGGCGAGTAAAGTCTACTGGCGAGGGGGAGTAAAGTCAAACGAATTTTCGTAAAAGTCTTGTAAAAGCGACGAGTTGGATGAGCTTACATTGCGTCTGCAGAAATGAATCGGTTATACTCCACCGTCCATCTGCATGCCAACCGTCGTGAGGATTCTCAAACCATGGGTGAACTCGTTCAGTTAGCGTCCTTTGGTCTGACCGAAGGTGAAGTACTTTCGGCGCTCGGACGGGTCAAAGTCCGTGATGTCGACTATGCCGACCTCTACTTTGAGTCTTGTGTGTCCGAGTCCGTCTCAATGGAGGAGTCCCTCGTCAAGCGCGCCACGAAGAGTGTGTCGCAGGGTGTGGGTGTGCGAGCGACGGCGGGGGAGAAAACCGGTTTTGCCTATTCCGATGAACTGACGAAGAAGGATCTCGAGCTGGCGGCCGATACGGCCCGCTACATTGCCAATTCGCCGAGCGGGGCCCACGCGGTTTCGGTGCCTGTTCACCAACGCCCAACGAGAGATCTCTATCCGGTCGAACGGGCACAAGTCGAAGTCGCCACAGCGGACCGCGTGTCATTATTGAATGCGATCGATGCCGAGGCGCGCCGCTATGACCCGCGCATCAAGAATGTGATGGCCTCGTTTAACACGGAATATAAGGTGGTGGTGGTCGCCACCTCCGATGGTACGTTGATCGGGGATGTGCAGCCGCTTTCGAGGCTGCAAGTCACCTGTATCGCCGAAGAGAACGGGCAACGCCAAGCTGGCTCGTTCGGGGGAGGGGGCCGTGTCGGGTTTGAGTTTTATCACGAGGGTGATCGGTATCTGCGGTTTGCACGTGAAGCGGCACGTGAAGCCATCCTCAACTTGTCTGCAGTCGACGCGCCGGCCGGTGTCATGCCTGTCGTGCTAGGCGGAGGCTGGCCGGGGATTCTGTTGCACGAAGCCATTGGCCATGGTCTGGAAGCGGATTTCAATCGCAAGAAAACCTCAGCCTTTTCGAACCTTCTGGGCAAACGAGTGGCGTCCGATATCTGTACGATCGTCGATGATGGAACGTTGCCGGGCCGGCGGGGCTCGCTCAACATGGATGATGAAGGGACCCCGACGGGTCGTACCGTGCTCATCGAGCGCGGGATTCTACGCGGCTACATCACCGATAAACTCAATGCGCGTCTGATGGGCATTCCTGTGACCGGCAATGGGCGGCGAGAAAGTTATCAAAGTGTGGTGCTGCCGAGAATGACGAATACGTTTATGTTGGCTGGAACGTCGGACCCTGAGGAGATCATCCGCTCGGTCGATCGCGGA
>JANOMG010000416.1:0-1588 GCA_031420175.1 Nitrospira sp. | reverse complement strand
CGTTTTGGTCGTTGTATGGCGCGAACGATGAGCGAGACCCGCGTGGCTTGGTCGGTGAGGCGTGTGCCGCGCTGGGGTTGCCGGAGCCATCGATCGGCGGCGCGGCCATTGACGCCAACTACATCGCTACGCGCATTCAGCGGTACCTGATCCAGCATCCGTATGTGCGGACGCTGACCATGAACGCATTCAACGCTGGTCGTGCGGCCGCGATAGCTGATGTGCTGCTGGTGATGCAGGGTGAACCGGCTTTCGCCGATCTGAGGTACGACATTCGGCTGTTCGCGCTTGACTCCGAGGCCCCCGGCACTGGCGAGGCCCTGGTGGAGCTTCTCGTACCTGATTCGGGCGTAACGGCACGCGAGGCTGACGCCTTTTCGACGCCGACGGAGAGCCACCTCCACCCGAAGCTGCGCCTGGCGATTCGATCAATTGAAGACTTCCGGCAGAACCCTGAGGGCCACCCGGCGCACCTGTCTTTCTTGTTCGACCAGTTCCCGACGGAAGAAGTGCGTGCCGAGGATGCGCAGGCGTTGGACTCTGCATCGTTCGTGCATGGACTCATTCAGCCCTTCGCTGTGGAGTACAAGGAATTCGACGAACTCATCACCTGGTCGCGGCGACCGTTGCACGGCGACGCTCGCTCGCTCCCTGGCTGCGAAGAGCTGACCGATCTACTTTCTTCGGCCACGAAACTTCTATCGGTCGCGTCCGCATCGGCCTCTCGCAATCGGTTTCTGCCGAACGCACGACCTGTTGTCTTGCTAAGCCTGAAGGCGGAAGACCGGGCGCTACTGCACCAGGTACATGAGGTCAGCGACTGGGTGCTCACCATCGACAGAAATCTCGGAATCGAGTTCTTCGATCATCGCCGGCATCCAACCCGTCCGGACTATCTGATCGATCATTCGCCCGACATGGCGAATGCGCTGAGTCACAGACTCGCGATCACATCGAGATCGGTGACCGAGCTTGAAGCTCTGCTTTCACCCATTCTCAAGGACTATGGGCTGCCAGCATCGGAGCGGCACGCCGTCATCTTGCTGGAACAGTTACGGTCGCTGTCTGGCCGATTGGCACTGAAACTCCTGTCATCGCCAAACCAGCGTGCGGAGACATTGGGACTTGCGCTGAGCCGTCTTTTCCTGGAGCACCAACGAGTCTTCGAGAATCAGATCGTCGTCCCGCTGGATGCGCACCTGGAACTCTACGCGGCACTGAAGAAGAACGCCGATGAGTTGGGGGATGAAGTCAGCTTTCGGCGCACAGACCTAGCCCTGTTCGACCTCGACCCCGCGAGCCGGCGGATCACTTGCCGCCTTGTCGAGGTCAAGTGCTACAAGAGCGCCGGTGATCTGTCGGTGTATGACCAACTCAAGAGTTCTATCGCCGAGCAGATTCAGCAAAGCGAATTCGTGATCGCATACCACTTTGATCCTCACCGGCAGGTAGTAGATCGTCCGGATCGTTCGGTCAAGAACAGAGATCTCTCTGCACTGCTGGAGTTCTATTTGGACCGCGCCTTGCGGTACGGGCTGGTAGCCCTCGATGCAGCAGACGAAGCGCGCTACTTCTTGCGAACGCTTGA
>JANOMG010000415.1:0-8716 GCA_031420175.1 Nitrospira sp. | reverse complement strand
AGACAGGGGCGCATGGGCCGCATGACCACGGACTTCGAGCAGTTGTTGTTGTGAGGCAAATACCAGCGGGATCGGGCCATGCTGCTGCACGAGTGACTGGATCACGCCGTCCTTGAGGGCGGACTTGCCGCTATTCGTCGGGCCGCTGTCCGCATGCACGAGCACGTTGTAGCCCCGATCGGCGATGAGATAACAATTACGCGGCATCTCCAGATCGCAGGGATCTTCGCCATAGAAGGGCACGGCGTACACGGCCCCTCCCTCGAAGGCCCAGCTTTCCCCATGCGCCAATTCAATCACGTGACCAAATCCCAGTTCTCGCAAGAGCGACAGATAATCGTAGGAGAACGTCCGCCGATTCCTTCGGCTCGGCACGATGATGGGGGTGTCTTTGGGCAGGTGCAACAGCGTACGAGGATCCACATGATCGTCGTGATCATGCGTTAAGAACACGGCAGCCGGTTTGGGAAGGAGCGATCCCCATAGCGACGGGATGGAGGATTCCGCAAACCAGGGGAGCAGCCAGGGATCGAACAACAGCGCCTGGTCCCGTTGCCGATACAGCAATGCGGCATGTCCAAGATGGATCGTGTCTTGATCTTGTACGGTCTCGAACCAGCGGGATCTGACGGAGGAGGTACTCGAACTGACCAAACATTCATGCTGGTGAAGGGATTCGATCAATCGCGTGAGCACGCGCTCTCCATCTCTCCCTGAGGTCGCCACTACCGTTCTGATTTCGTCGGTCTGATGCGTGCCGTCCAAGAGCCCCAGGACTTTTCCCACCACCGGCCCCAACTGTCGCTGGTCGAACCCGATCGGAATCGCCTGCCTCTTCACTGAGTGGAAAATCCTGAGTCCGCCGTTGGTGACCGTGGCGGATTTGGTGGGGTCAGTCGGAAACTCCCATTGAAACGTGCCGTCCGGCTTTCGCCCACAGCGAATGTGCTGTTGCAGATAGGGACGTGCGCTGATCGCCTCTGCATAAGCATCTTCCAATCGTCGCTGGCGATCGGGATCGTCAAGCGGGGCTCGTTTGGAAAAAACATCGCTGATGGCCGTATCGATTGCGCTGGACAGGAGGCTATGGGCTTCCTGGAGACTGGCGACGACTTCAGGCGCGACCCCTGCGACAAAGGGAAAGGGCCCGGGGGGATCGGCGCTCTCCAATTGAACCCAGGTCCAGGGCGCGAGGCTCAGATACTGATGTTTCGGCAGACTGTCCCAGATCTTCATGATTGTGATGCGTGAAGGGTGACGGGCGATGGGCGTGAAGCGGGCTTCTGCTTGTCTTTCAACTGATCACTCATCACCGGTCACTCGTCACTTCCCACCTGAGCTGACTGATAGTAGGTTCGTACAAAGCTTGAATAACATTCCCATCGGGATCGGAAAAATAAAACGAATAACTCCCATCGCGATGTGGCTTCGGCGGTTTCACGACCTCCCCGCCTAGTTGCGGCAGACGCGGTTCGACTTCCCGATACATCCGGTCGACCGCCTCAGGGCTCTCAAGGATGACGCCGACGTGATCCAACAATTGCCCCTTCAAGGGTTGATACGATGCAAGCTCGGACGGCGGAATCTGGTGCAAGGCAAAATTGTCAGAGCCGGAACTGAAATACACGTTATCCGGATCTGGTTCCCATACGACCTTCATGCCTAACAGCTGTTCATAGAACATGCGCGAACGCGCAAGATTCGTGACGCGCAATGCCACATGTCGCAATCCTCGATGGAGCGGAGCACTCATAGTCATCCTCAATCGTGTCTGTATAGTAGGGAGCCACCTCGGCGCCGTCAATTAAAAATCCAAGGAACGAGGAGCGCAATTGGAGCAGCTCGGGTCGAACTGACGGCTGCGCTTCCTCTCCCGGCTATGGTACGATGACCCTTCCGATCTTGAACAAGGAGTCCACCAGAATGTCTAGCCGACTATTGCTTGTTTCGACCGTACTCTGTGCGCTAATCAACGTCTCCCTGGTCTTCGCAGCCGACCAACCGCCTCAGGCTCTTCTCACTCCACCAACGGGTAAAGACGGCGCGCCGATGGTCGTGGTTCCGGCCGGCTCTTTTCCGATGGGGGTCCCGCACGGAGACCGGGATGGCGGACGCGATGAATACCCACGGCATGACGTATTCGTCGACACCTTTTTTATCGACAAGTTTGAAGTGACGAACGGTCGCTATCTGGAATTCGTCAAAGCCACAGGCCATCGTGTCCCGCAAAATCCCAAGAACCCGACGCGAAACCTCTGGCAAGGAGCCACCATCGCCGACTCACTGACCGACCGGCCCGTGATCAATGTGGATTGGTTTGACGCGGAGGCCTATTGCGTCTGGGCCGGCAAACGACTCCCGAGCGAAGCCGAATGGGAAAAGGCGGCAAAAGGCACCGCCGACCGACGATTTCCCTGGGGGAATGTCGAGCCCACCGTGAAACATCTCAATTTCAATCAAAAGTGGATCGGCGAAAAGACGCTTATGCCCGTGGGAAGCTATGAATTGGGCAAGAGCCCGTTCGGCGCCTACGACATGGCCGGCAACGTCTGGGAATGGGTCAACGACTGGTACGATGCCCGCTACTACGAGAAGAGTCCCGCGAAGAATCCCACAGGCCCTGAGAGCGGTATCAAGAAAGTCATTCGGGGAGCAGGATGGCAAAACGAGACCCCCACGGTCCGCATCTTCACGCGCGTGGACAGCGATCTGACGATTCGGAACGAATCGACGGGTTTCCGCTGCGCGGCGAATGCGAAGTGAAGAATCTGTCGATCTGATGATCTGTTGAATTGTGAAAGACTTCGGCCCAACATAGGATTTAGCCAAGCGAACAAAGGATTTCGCGCTCAACATTATCAGACTGTCCGGAGGGCTTCCCAAGACATCTGAATCCCGCGTACTCGGACATCAGATTGTCCGATCTGGGACATCCGTCGCAGCCAACTGCCGAGCCCGTTCACGTGCCGAGTTCATCGCAAAGCTTGGAACGGTCGTAGAAGAAGCAGACGAAACGGTGTTCTGGCTGGAACTACTGACTGAGTCCGGTATCGCTTCTATGGGCCTGGCAACGGATCTCCTGCAAGAAGCCAACGAACTACTCGCCATCTTCTCGGCCTCACGACGGACGGCGAAGTCGAGAAGAGTATGACGACCTGTTGATCGTATGATTGACCGAAATTTCCGAACACTCAACAGATCAACAGATAACCCAATGAGCGAATCTAGTTTTGATGGCCTTGCGGTCGCAGCATTCGAAAGCCGTATGGCCAGGGAAATGACCCGGCTGATCGAGCATTATGGCGGTCACGCGCTCGTGACTCCTGCCCTCCGTGAAATTCCCATCCAGGACAACCCCGCGGCATTACGCTTCGGCGCCAAACTGATCGACCGATCGGTCGATATCCTCATCCTCATGACGGGCATCGGCACAACCACTCTCTTCGACATTCTCCGTTCGCGCCATCCCATGGCATCGATCATGGAGGGACTCACGCAGACGGCCATCGTCGCTCGTGGCCCCAAGCCGGTAGGGGCCCTCAAGACCCTTGGCATCACACCGACTCTCACCGTGCCGGAACCGAACACATGGGTCGAGGTGGTCTCCACGCTCGACGAATACCGTCCCGTCAAAGGCCTTCGCGTCGCCGTGCAAGAATATGGCACGTCCAATCCTGAACTCTTGGAGGCCCTGAGACAGCGTGGCGCTGAAGTCTTCCCCGTGCCCATTTACCGTTGGGCGCTCCCGGAAGACACAAACCCGTTAAAGCTGGTGCTCGGCGAGATCGTCGCGGGAAACATTCCAGTCATGTTAATCACCAACGCCGCGCAGATCGATCATGTCATGCAGTTACTCGAACAGGAAGGCACCACCACGCAGTTCAAAGAAGCCTGCAAAAAGATGGTGGTGGCATCCATTGGTCCGACCGCCAGCGAACGCCTCCATCATTACGATCTCCCCGTCGACTTCGAACCCTCCCACCCCAAAATGGGAGTCCTGGTCAAAGAATGCAGCGCGCAGGCTCACGCGCTTCTGCGCGCTAAACGCTGAGTGTAGAGCGATGAGTGCTGAATGGCGAGTGTGGAAACGTAGTGCGGGACGCGGACACTGTCTGTAACGAGCTGACTCCCTTGGCTGTCTTAACCGAGGCTACCATGATAGCCATGAGTTCATTTGCTTCTCTTTGCAAGATTGAGACTTGATCTGCCACAACAATCCCGCTCTCCTCAAGCAATTCAAGCCAGTAGAGGGTCTCTTCTCATTCCTGCATGCCTCGCTCGAATTTACTAATAAGCTCAGCATTGGATCGGGCTCTCTGAACTTCTCGGTAGTGGGCACCGACCGAGGTACCGCTCCGTAAGATCTGCTTGCCCAACACGAGAGCTTCAGTCCTCTTGGGTAATGAGACCTAGAGTCGAATGATCTCTAAAGCAAACTGCTTGGTCCTAACCCTGAGGTGCTGTCCAGCTTTCACTATCTCCCTACTCTGCTCCGCGCTCATCGCTCCACGTTCATCGCTGCCTCTTTCACATCTCGCGCGCAGCGAAAGCCCATCCAGTTCATCTTGGTGTTGGGATCAGTTCCGTTGCGTTGCGCCCCCCGCACGCTCGGCGTGCTGTCGATCCAGCCGCCGCCACGGAAGCTCCGCTGCGTTCCTTTTTCAGGACCCTTCGGATTCTTGTCCGGCGCAGTCGCGTAGTACTTGGGGTCGAACCAGTCGGCCACCCACTCGGCCACATTACCTGCCATCTGGAACGTGCCATAGGGACCGACAGCATTGTCGTACTTGTCCACGGAAATGATCGGCGGATAGAGCAGCAACCGCTCGGGTCGATCGCGCACCGGACCTGACAAGCCGGTCCGGCCGAAGTTCGCACGCGACAATCCCGCTGGCTGGTTGCCCCAGGGGTAAATCCGTCCATCCTCCCCGCGAGCCGCCTTCTCCCATTCGGCTTCGGTCGGCAACCGTTTGCCTGCCCACTTGCAGTAGCCATCGGCATCATCCCACGACACGTGCATCACCGGATGGTTGACCATCGTCTCCTGGAAGTTGCCGCCGTCGTACTGCCAATCGATCAGCGGCGGCAAATCCTTGGCGAGGATGTATTTCAGATATTGCAATGTGGTCACTTCGAATTTATCGATCTCATAGGCATCCAAATGGGTCTTCCGCTGAGGGAATTCCGCCGAATAGGCGTTGCGGTCTACCTTCCTGTCACTCCCCATGAGGAACGGCCCGGCAGGAATCTTAACCATCTCATCGTGAGCCTGCAGCTTTGCCCGCTCAATGGCGAGCTTCTTTCCTTCGGGAGTCCATTCCCGGACAACGTCGGACACATCCAATGCATGAACCAATCCACCGATCCCGATCAACCCTGTGATCACAACACCCACAATGATTCCGAATGCTCGCACGATCCAGCCTCCTTACTGTGTTACATACCCGGCCCGACAGGTTCCGGGGCTTCTTGTTTATTGAAACCTTCCAACGGCTGAAAGTTAACCGGGAGATTGAAGAGATAATCCGAGACCGACCGCAGCTTCACATGCTGGTACTCCACGATCCAACTCCCGTCTTTCTTCGCCAGCTTCATCGGAAAATGAATGTCCGTCGCGACCCACTGATAATAGACCTCGACCAGCTCCCCCTGCTTCGTCGTCACTTCATACAGGACGGTCGGATGGCCTTCGCGCACCTCCGTTCCAATCTCCTGACGCGAGACTTCCCCCTCCAACTGTTCACTCACCCTGAGATCCTGCTCCGGACTATAGGACATCGTCTTGAAATGCTTCATCCTCGAAAGCAGCAACCACACGACCTGCTTATCTTTACGCACGATACTGATGTTGACCGGTCCCATCGAATGGTGCTCGATGCGCCACATCGTATCGCGGTAATAGATGACCGCTTTGTGCGATTTACCGTCGATCTTCGTGACTTGATCGGCGGTAAACTCCAGCGCCCAGGCCGGCAGGCCGACGAGCAGCAGGCTACAAGCAATCCAGAGGACGAAACTGGTCTGACGCATCGTGGGGAATCCTACCATAGGCCCATGCTCACTTTCTTCTGGCAGGTTACGACAGGACGAGCACGCCAGCTCCCGAATAACGTCCGGCTTTCAAGTCTTGCAAGGCACGGTTGGCCTCGGCGAGGGGGAACGACTGGGTTTGGGGTTTGATCGGAATTGCAGCGGCTTCGCACAAGAGATCGAGCCCGTCCTGCCTCGTATTGGCCGTGACACTTCGAATGACCTTCTCACCAAAGACCTCGCGGTCGTAATCGAGCGAGGGAATCGGCGTCATGTGAATACCGGCGAGAGCGAGCGTGCCACCCCGTTCCAATGATCGCAAGGCAGGCGGGACCAATTCCCCGGCCGGCGCAAAGATAATCGAGCCATGGAGCTTGTCCGGCGGCCTATCGCTCGCCCCGCCCACCCAGACGGCGCCCAACTCATGTGCGAGACGTTGATGCTCCGGTTTCAACGAGCTGACATAGACCTGACAGCCCCAATGACGAGCAATCTGGATGGCGATATGAGCGGATGCGCCAAACCCATAGAGACCGAGCCGTTGCCCCGGCTGGATGCCACTCAGGCGCAAGGCGCGGTAGCCGATGATCCCGGCACAGAGGAGAGGGGCCGCTTCTTCATCACTGAAGACCGGTGGAATCGGGTAGGCAAATGCGGCAGGAACGAGCGCATACTCCGCGTAGCCGCCATCGACCTGATAACCGGTAAACCTGGCGCGCTCGCACAGGTTCTCGCGCCCGCTCGTGCAAAATTCACAGGTGCCGCACGTGTGCTGCAGCCAAGCGATGCCGACTCGCTCGCCGACCGTCCGCTCACTCACGCCGACGCCAACCTGACTGATGACCCCCACGGCTTGGTGGCCGGGAATGAGCGGGAGCACGGGGTTGGGCAGCTCACCTTCGATGACGTGAAGATCCGTCCTGCAGATCCCGCAGACGGTGAGGCGAACCAAGACCTCCCCAGGGCCTGGTTCTGGCATTGGAAGCTCGCGAAGCTGTAGTGGGTCGGTTCCCACATCCGCCGTGCGCGCCAGGACCATCGCCTTCATCATTGATGGCTTTCAGAACGATGAGCCGGCGGAAAAGCCGCCTCTCGGCAGAGACAGTCCTACTGCTTACTGCCTGAGCCGTTCGATTCAATGGGACGTGACGAACCTCAGTTCGCTAGCAGGCCAAAACTATGCAGGAGGCTCAAAAAGGCCGTCCAGCAAGGCCGCAGCGAGTGAAGGCCCGAGGCGTACCCTCTGGGTACGTTGAGGGTCTGAACGATGCGAGAACGCCGCTGGCGGGCTTTTTCAGCCTCCTGCTAAGGCTTCGCCTTGATACATTCTATATCAAGCCGTATCTGAACCTCGTCGCCGACGACGAGCCCGCCGCTATCCAACGTCTTATTCCAGACCATCCCGAAGTCTTTGCGATTGAACTTCCCCTCCGCGCTGAAGCCGGCCCTGGTATTGCCTACGGGGTCCTTCGTCGCCCCGTTATAGTGGCCCACCAAGGTGATTTCCTTGGTCACCCCGCGCAACGTGAGGTCTCCCACCGCCGCATAGCCCTCTGCAGTTTTCTTGTAGCGCTTCATCTTGAAGGTCATCGTCGGAGCATGTTCCACGTCGAAAAAGTCGACATTCCGCAAATGAGCATCCCGTTTTTCGTGATGCGTATTCACCGACCCGGTCTTGATCGTGGCCTCAATGGCCTTCACGGTGCCGGCTTCGGCATCCATATCGATAAACCCGGTATAGTCCATAAACTTGCCTGTGGTCTTGGACACGACCATGTGCGGGACGCGAAACTCGATCGTCGAATGTTCAGGATCCACGCTCCAGCGAGCTGGCTCTGCATGAACCCCCGACGCAAACCAGACCGTCGCGCCAAGCAGCACCCACACGCGCCAACTCTGCCCTCTTCTCTTCAACATGAATCACTCCTCCAGGGTCACACGTATCGCGGACGGGGTCTGATAATGGGTTGTACGCTACTTCTTCGAAGGCTGGCCCGACACATCAGGCTTGCTCTGTGCCGGATTCCCCACCGACTGTACCTCGCGAGCATGTACCCGGCTACCGGTTCGCATCCGGATATGCACGTCCACCGCGTCCTCCCCCAACTCGCTGGGGAACGGCAGGAACGGTTGGGCATTGACCACCGCATAAATTCCGGCTTCGTCGATTTCACGCGCGCCGGAGCCTTTCTCAATTTCGATGAGCTGGGCGCGGCCATTGGGAAACATCTTGAAACGGACCTTCACCGTTTCGCTGCTTGCCGCACGCCGGATTCCATGGACCTGGCGCGCCCAACTCCGGCTGATGAGTTGACTGACATGCTGCCAGTAGGCTTTCCCCTCCCCCGGGGAGGCCAACGGGACCAGATCTTCCTCGGCTAAGGCGCCCGTCGCGACCGGCTCCACAGCCGGTTGCACTTCATCCAAGATGACCTCCTCGCTCTGCGATTCCTCGGGACGAACAGGCGGCAATTCACTATTCTCATTAACCGGCTCCGAACGATCGAGGGTCACATACACAACGCGCCGCATGAACCGTTCGAGTTTGTCCTGGCGGGATCGAGCAAACGTCACTTGGACTCGCGCCGCCCTGGGTGGCACGGAGGTCCGACTCATCGGGATCGGCTCGAGCGTCACCGTCCCTTTCAACGCCATCGACTCTGCGTCTGGCTCAAGCGTGACCGTT
>JANOMG010000414.1:0-3761 GCA_031420175.1 Nitrospira sp. | reverse complement strand
GGTGATTACCGCCGGGCTGGTCGGAGGCTTCGCCGTGACGGTCATCGGGATGTCCTGGTTGGAGGGGCTGCTGATCGGCGCCATCGTTTCCTCGACCGACGCGGCCGCCGTGTTTGCCGTCATGCGGTCGAGGTACGTGAGTCTCCGGGGTCCGTTGAAGCCGTTGCTTGAACTCGAATCCGGAAGCAACGACCCGATGGCGGTGTTTCTCACGATCGGGTTGATCAGCCTGATCACCGGGGTTTCGACGTCGGTGGTCGATCTGGTTCTCATGTTCATCCGCCAAATGGCCCTCGGTGCGGCCATCGGCTACGGTATCGGCAAGTTGATGGTGTTGCTGATCAACCGGCTGCGGCTCGAATATGACGGGCTGTATCCGGTGTTGACCCTGTCCCTGGTGCTGTTGACCTACAGCGGCAGCACTTGGTTGGGCGGGAACGGATTTCTGGCGGTGTACCTGGCCGGGCTGATGATGGGAAACAGCGATTTTCTCCACAAGCGCAGCCTTACGCGGTTTCATGACGGACTGGCGTGGCTGATGCAGATCGCCATGTTTCTGACGCTCGGGTTGCAGGTGTTTCCCACGCAACTCGTGCCTGTTGCCGGAACAGGACTGCTCCTGGCCCTGTTCCTGATGATCTGCGCCCGTCCTCTCGCCGTCTTCCTGACGCTGGCGTTCACCTCTCTCAGTCTGCGGGAAAAAACGATGGTGGCGTGGGTCGGCTTGCGCGGAGCCGTGCCGATTATTCTTGCGACGTTCCCGCTTCTCGCCGGCATCCCGCAAGCGACGATGATGTTCAACCTGGTGTTTTTCATCGTCCTGACCTCCGTGCTGCTCCAGGGCACGTCGATCCCGCTGGTTGCGCGCTGGCTCAAGGTGGACGAGCCGCTGCAGCGGCGTCTCGATGCCTCGTCGGTGTGGGATGCGCCGAGCGGTCTCAAGAGCGGGCTGGCCGAAGTGACCATCCCCGAGTCCTCCGTGGCCGTCGGTAAACGGCTGCTCGATCTCGGTCTGCCTAAACGGACATTCGTCATCTTGGTGGGGCGAAACGGGCAGTGCTGTGTCCCGGACGGGAGCACGGTGTTGGACGCGAACGACTCGCTGTTGGTCTTCACCGATCAAGCCTCATCCTTCCGGCTCCGGG
Source organism: Nitrospira sp. (assembly GCA_031420175.1). GTDB lineage: Bacteria > Nitrospirota > Nitrospiria > Nitrospirales > Nitrospiraceae > Palsa-1315. The sequence continues at coordinate 2,616 of JANOMG010000414.1, read as the reverse complement.
CCATGCTTGAAGCCAGGCGTCCCGTTGCGGAGGAGAGTTCAGCAAACGGTCAAGGAGGTGCCGTCAACTCATGAAGTACACGAAGACAGGGAATACGGGAAACACGCCGCGCAAGGGTGATGCGCAGTCACAGGTCCCGACGAGCAGTCACCATCATCTGCCGGCCCACGAGGTGCTGCTGTTGCTGGAAACCGACGTGGTGCGGGGCCTCACCACTGAGGAAGCCGGCGCGCGGCTGCAGCGCTTCGGTCCCAATGCGCTGCCGGGGTTCAAACGGCACGGGCCGCTGATCCGGTTCCTGTTCCAGTTCCACCATCCGCTGATTTACGTGCTGCTGGGCGCCACCGCCGTGACCGGGCTGTTGGGTGAGTGGGTGGACGCCAGCGTGATTTTCGGTGTGGTGCTGGTGAATGCGATCGTCGGGTTCATCCAGGAATCGCGTGCCGAGAAGGCGTTGGATGCGCTGGTCTCTATGATGAAGACCGAGGCCACGGTTCGGCGCGAGGGGAGGAAACTCCGCATTTCCTCCTCCGAGATCGTGCCGGGCGACGTCGTACTGCTGGAATCCGGAGACAAGGTCCCCGCCGACTTGCGCCTGGTGTCAGTACGCGAGTTGCGGGTGGGCGAATCGGCGCTGACCGGCGAATCGGTGCCGGTGGAGAAAGAAGAGCGCATCCTCCCGCCCGAAACGCTCATTGCGGATCAGCGCAACATGAGTTTCTCCGGTACCTTCGTGACGTATGGGCAAGGCACTGGGGTTGTGGTGGGCACCGGCGCGAACACGGAACTCGGCCGCATCCATCAACTGGTCCACGAGACGACTGTGATCGCGACGCCACTGACGAAGAAGCTCGCGTCCTTCAGCAAGGTTCTCACCGTCGCGATCCTCGGCCTGGCGGCGGGGACCTTTGCGCTCGGGCTGTGGCGAGGCCAGCCGGTGACTGAGATGTTCATGGCCGCGGTCGCCCTCGCGGTCGCAGCCATTCCGGAAGGCCTGCCGGCGGCGGTCACGATCATGCTGGCGATCGGGGTCAGCCGGATGGCCCGACGGCACGCCATCATCCGCAAGCTCCCGGCGGTGGAGTCCTTGGGCGGCACGACGGTCATCTGCTCGGACAAAACCGGCACGCTGACGAAGAACCAGATGACCGTGCAGGCGATCCTGGCCGGAGGTGAGTCGTTCGAGGTGGACGGCGCCGGCTACGAGCCGACCGGCCGCATGCGTCTCGATGGCGGGGAGATCGGATCGACGGACAAGCCCGTACTGCGGGAATGTCTCCTCGCCGGTGCGCTTTGCAACGACGCGCAGCTTGTGGAACGTGACGGCCGGTGGACCATCGTGGGCGATCCGACGGAGGGCGCCTTGCTGGTGGCCGCAAAAAAAGCCGGGATCGATCTGGCCCAAGCCGTGAACGACTACCCTCGGATGGATGCCATTCCTTTCGAATCCGAGCGGCAGTACATGGCCACGCTCCATCGCGCGGAGGTGGGCGGGCCTGAGACGCTGTATCTCAAAGGTGCGGTCGAAAAAGTGGCGCGGCTCTGCGAGCGTGACCTGGCAGCCGATGGAACGGAACGTCCCTTCGATCCACGGTCCGTGCTCGACCAGGTGGAGGTCTTCGCTGGCCGGGGGCTGCGCGTCCTGGCATTCGCGCGAAAGACGCTGCCGACTGCGACCGCTACGCTGGACGAGAAGGATGTGGAAGGAGGCCTGACTTTTCTGGGGTTGCAGGCCATGATGGATCCGCCCCGACCGGAAGCGATCGCGGCGATTCGTGCCTGTCAGACGGCCGGCATCGCCGTCAAGATGATCACCGGCGACCATGCGTTGACAGCCCGCGCGATTGCCACGCAGATCGGCTTGGATGGCCGGACGCATCATGAGAACGGAGAACTGATTGCGATGACTGGCCAAGAACTTGCGGCCACCGCGAAGGAGCGGCTCCCGGAGGCTGCGGAGCGCACGGCGGTCTTTGCGCGGGTCTCGCCGGAGCAGAAACTGCGGCTGGTGGAGGCGCTCCAGGCGAGGGGGCACGTCGTGGCCATGACCGGCGACGGCGTCAACGATGCGCCGGCCCTCAAGCAGGCGGACATCGGCGTGGCGATGGGGCTCGGCGGGACGGAGGTGGCCAAGGAGGCCGCCGATATGGTCCTGACCGACGACAACTTCGCCTCCATCGAGGCGGCGGTCGAAGAAGGCCGCTGCGTGTTCGATAACCTCACCAAATTTATCGTCTGGACGCTGCCGTCCAACTTAGGCGAAGGCCTGATCTTCCTGACCGCCTTCGCCGCCGGGGCGGTGCTCCCGATCCTGCCGGTGCAGATACTCTGGATCAACATGGCGACGGCCGTGGTGTTGGGACTGATGCTGGCGTTCGAGCCGAAGGAGCCGGGGATCATGCAGCGGCCGCCGCGAGATCCGCGGGAGCCGCTGCTGACCGGAGTGCTGGTCGAACGCATCCTCTTGGTCTCGGCGCTGCTGCTGGCCGGCGCCTACGGCATCTTTCTCTGGGAGCAGCAGCGGATGATGCCTGTGGAAGCGGCGAGAACCGCGGCGGTCAACGTGGTTGTCATGGGGGAGCTGTTCTACCTGTTTAACTGTCGCTCGCTGGAGCA
>JANOMG010000413.1:0-10876 GCA_031420175.1 Nitrospira sp. | reverse complement strand
CGTGGAGTATCGCAATGGATGTGCCAGCAGCAGTGAGAGCCCCCCCGTAAGAAGCCTTTCGTGATTATCTTCAAAATTGGCAGGTTTTCTTTGATTTCAGATGAACAGGTGCCGGTTTGGAATGCCACATAGCGTCCCGGACAGATTCCGGCTGTATCTAATTGGATTAAGGGAGAATCCAATTGGATTCAGCGAGCGATTCTTTTGGAAGAGTCATGGGTGTACTGCGGCGTGAGGATCGTTCCCCTGGCGCGGTGAGAAGTCTGGTTTACCGTCCGGTATTCCTGTCGTGATACTCCTGAAGGGTCTCGATATCGGAAGAGGAGACCGTTCTTGGTATTGCGGCTGGCGCCGGTAACGGCTCGTTGCCCGAGTCCTGCTGTTTCCTGAGTGTGAAGAGGTGGACGGCGGTTCTGACCTTTTGCAGCATCGTGTCACGTGACACGGGCTTGCGCATCCAGTCGCTCACACCGTCTTGAAGAATCCCTTGGAGGAAGACGGTGTCGTCGGTCCCGCTGTAGACGATGATGGGGATCGCCGGGTGATCTTTCCGGAGATAATTGATGAGGTCCATTCCGCTTCCGTTCGCCATGGCCAGGTCGCAGATCACGGTGCACACGGCGCTTGCCAGCACCGGTTGGTCCAATAGCTTCTTCGCGCTGTTGCCGTCCGGGGCGAGCCATACTTCATAGCCCTGTCGGCTCAACGTGAGGAGAGTGGTCTCGCGAAGGTCGTCATTGTCATCGACCACCAAGATTGTTCCGTGCATCTCTCTGCCTCCCTGTTCGATCAGCGGCCAACGGGTGATCTAGTCTATCTGGTCTATTTGGTTTATCTCGTGTGTCTCGTTTTTTGGTTTAATCGGGCTAACCGAATACACTAGTGAAACCAGGTGAACCAAACATACTCAAAGAAGGGCCGCGTTTTCGTGGTTGATGAAAACGCGGCCCCTTGGGGAGACCTGTAGGCGGCCGCTGTACTCTGGGTGAGAGGATTCAACACCTGAGGGGTCATCGGGCAGTTGTCGGCTGGCAGCCAGATGAAGGGTGGGCCGGATCCACGTCTCGCCATTGTTGAGGGTTGTGTCATGGCTGCTACGAAGCTCCTGGTGTATCTCGTTCACAGTTCATCGCTCACCGTTCAGGGTTTCCCGGCTGGCAGACTTCTCCAGCATCCTGCTAGTCTCCCCAGATCCAGGTCACAACCAAATAGATGACGGCAGCCATGAGGGTGTTGGAGACGATTAATGTAGCGGCAAAGTCCATCTCGATTCCCTCCTTGTTCGGATGCCTTCCGTGCAGTCTTTCTTGTTGGTTCTGTTGAGCAAGTGATGTGCCAGATTGATTGCGCATAGGAGCATCGGAACTGTTTGTCCTAACCAGCTGTTTTCTTGATGTGAAAAGTACGCGAGTGGAATGGCGAGGTCGCACTGTTGATGGGACTGTTCGTGAAGGAGTGAATCCCTTTTGATTGAGATGGAATCGGATTGGGTGCAGTAGACAGCGCGAGGGGCATGACTAGCGCGACAGGCGCGACGAGCAAGCCATGATTCCGCCTGTCTCGCTTGTCCGGCCTGTTTTGTTCAGTTATTCTCCGGGCATCGTGTGATTGACTATTGACGTAGGAGTGGAGTCGCGATGGATTGTCTGTTCGTTCGACATGGTATCGCGGTTGAGCGAGAGGAATGGGAAGGGAAGGATGTCGATCGTCCCCTGACGGAGGAGGGCGTGCGACGAGTGCGTCAAGTGGCTGCCGGGTTGCGCCGACTGGCGGTACGTCCGACGGTGATCTATGCGAGTCCTGCGAGACGTGCGGCTGACACGGCGCAATTGCTGCACGACCTCTTAGCGAAGCCCTCGCGCATGGAATTACGCGAGGAACTCTTGCCTGAGGCGTCGCCGACAGACCTGCTCCGCCTGCTGCAGAGTCGTTCATCAGAGTCCTGTGTGATCTGTGTCGGTCATGAACCGCAGTTGGGCATGGCGGCCGGTGTCCTTTTATCCGGGCGAGCCTCCGAATCGTTTCCTCTGAAGAAAGCCGGGGTCTGTCTGATCGAGCTGTCGATCCCGGTGAAGCCAGGCCGAGGCCTGCTTCGTTGGTGGTTGACGCCGGGTCAATTGCGGGCGATGGGAAGGCTGAAGACCAAAGGCTGACGGGGGGATGGTCTGTCTGGTCTCTCTCGTCTGTCTTGTGTATTTGGTTGGACCAGATCAACCAGATAGACTAGTTTTCTTAGGCCGGATGGATCAGGTGGTCGGATGGCAGTTTAGGGCTTCGTAGTCGTGTCGTGAGTAGCGGCTGAATCTTGCTGCGGAGTTCTTCCTGAATCTCATCGGGCGATTGTCTGGCATCGATCACCTCGAAGTGAAACTCTTCCGCCATCTTGTCGAATTCCTCGATCAGGAGCGACTGATACTTCTTAAAGCTATCGTAGAGATCGTTGCCCAGCCGGAGATCCATTCCCGATTCCCAGAAGTTCATGCCTTTGGTTTCGATGACGCGCAGCACGAGTGTTTCGACGTCGATCCGCATATAACAGACGAGATCGGGAACTAAGGCAAATCCAAAGACGTCTCTGGCCCATTGGCGGTTCCGGCTGCGCACAAAATCTCGCGCGAGGGCGGTATAGATATACCGGTCGGCCAGGACGATGAAGCCTGAGCGAAGTGCGGGGATGATTTCGTGTTCTAAGCGGTCCGCGAAGTCGGTGGCGTAGAGCAGGCTGAACGACCAACGGTCGAGAATGTTGCCTTCTTTGGCCATTTCGATGGTTTTGGACATGAGATTGGAACGGGTCCATCCGGTCGTGATCACGCCGTAACCCTGCACCTCCAGCCATTCCTGCAGCATCTCGATATGCGTGGAGCGGCCGACCCCGTCGGTGCCTTCGATGGCGATGAGTTTCCCTTTGAGGTCACTCGGATTTAGGTACGTCAAACCGTCGCCAAAATACTGTGCGTCGACCATGGGTGCCCCGTCTTGGTTTGTAGTCTTTGAGCGCCTCTCCTACAAGCTGGCGCATGTGGTTCTGCTGGGCTTCGATGTCTTTCGTCGCATCCAACGTGATGAGCTGATACTCATCGACGATCTTCTCATACTGCGACAGGATGCTCGATTGAAAGAGGCGGAAGCTTTCGGTGAGGTCCTGGCTCAGGTTCATATCCATCCCGGCTTCGTAGTATTTGAATTGTCCGCGCGTGCCGCCGAGGAGCCGCGTGATAGCGACTTCGATCGGGACCTTGAAGTAGAAGGCCATGTCCGGTGTGATGGCGAAGCTGTAGAGCTTGCGAATCCATTCAGGCGACACGCCGCGGACGACGTCACGCGCAAAGGCGGTGTACATGTAGCGGTCGGCCAGGACGATCATGCCGGCTTTGAGCGGGGGCAAGATGTCGTGGTACAGACGGCTGGCAAAGTCGGTTGCATGGAGCAAGCTGAACGTGGTCGGCGTGAGGCTCTTGTTCTTTTTGCCACGTTTGGTCGTGTCCTTGACCAGTTCCGAGGAGTTCCAGTCCGTGAAGAAGACTTTGTGGCCTTTCGATTCCAGCCACTTATGCAGCAGGAGGAGTTGTGTGCTCTTGCCGGAGCCGTCGATGCCCTCGACGATGATGAGTTTGCCTGGGTAGGGGTGGGGCGTCATCAGTGGAGGGGGTTGGTTGCTCATTCGGTATCGTCCTGTGCAATGACGGAAAACTTCAGGCGGCGGTGGAACACGCGCTCGAAGAGATCTGCCCGGCCTGCGGCGGCCCAGGTTTCTAGCTCCGCATCGCCCGTGACATGAAGGCGAATAGTCATGGTGGCGGTGGTGAGTTTGACATCCAGGGTGCGGACGACCGAGAAATGCGTTCGATCCAGACCATCAGCGATTCGAAGCAGCGCGGACAGGATTCGCACGATGCGTTTGCATTTGGGGGAGAGGTTGCCGAACCCTTCGTGCTTCAAGAGCGGGATGGCTCGCCGGTGGTAGCGTGCCACGTTCGCCACGATCTGGATTTCCTCGCCGGACAATCCTCCGAGGTCGCTATTGGTGATCAGGTAGTAGGCATGTTTATGGTGCTGGCGTTCGTTGATGAGGTAGCCGACGTCGTGCAGAATCGCGGCATATTCCAGCCAGTTCCGCTCAGTGGGTCCCAAGCGATGGAGGCGGGTCGTTTGGTCGAAAAGCCGGAGGGCCAGGCTGGCGACATGCAGGCTATGGATTTCCGGCGCGTGACAGCGGCGGGCCAAGGCGATGACGTTGCGCCGCCGCAAGTCTGGGATTTCGGCTTCGGCCTTGAGTCGCTCACGGTGGCGCTGGATAAAGTCGTAAATGATACCTTCTCGGATCGCCTTGTCGCAGAGGATGAGTTCATCTCGCCCTGAGAGCTCCATGAGACGGCGCAGGACGATCGTGGCTGGCAGTAGGGTGTCGACGCGTTTGGGGTCGAGCCCGGGGATTGCCAATCTGGCTTTGATGGTCGATTGACGGAGTTCCTGCTCGATTTCTTTGACGTCTTTGAGTGAAACCGTGGCGAGATTGATTTGGGGGAGCGGGCGATTCGTGCGGCGCAGATGAATGACTTCTGCCAGGTTGCCTGCCATGCCGGAGGTGGCGATCAACGAGTCGAATCGCTTTGTCTTGAACGAATCGAGCGCAGCCTTCAACTGGGTCGTCACCGTCTCTTCGAGGGAGCGGAGCATCCCCTCGGAGGGTGGCGTCCGCTTGAGGAATTCATCCGCCAGTCGAATGGCACCGAGTTTGAGGCTCTTGGCATGGAGGAGCTGGTCCCGATTGCCGACCATGAGCTCGACCGATCCTCCACCGATATCCACCGAAAGCGTGGGCTGCTCTGTCATGGGGACGTTGTTTTTGACGCCCAGGAAGATCAGCCTGGCTTCTTCGGTGCCGCTGATGACGCGAACGGTCAGCCCCGTCTGTTCGGCGACGAGATCGATAAAGTCTCCCCCGTTTTTGGCTTCACGCACGGCGCTGGTGGCCACGGCCACCATGCGATCGTAGCCTTTATTTTTGGCCAGGGTGACGAGATGGCGAATGACGTCGAGTCCGCGGGTGACGGCCACGTCGGACAGACGATGGGTCGAGAAGGCACCATCGCCGAGTCTCGTCATGTCTTTGAAGCGATCGAGGATCTTGTAGCTTGCGTCCGGTTGGATCTCTGCCAGCACCATATGGATGGAGTTCGTTCCGATGTCGATGACGGCAATCTTCGCCATGATAAATAGTGTCAGTAAGACGAGTATTTACAGAGTAAACGTGAATTTATTTATGAGATAAATATCCTGGTATTCCTACGCGTACTTGCCTGTATTCATTGCCCTGGCTAAACGGAAATCTCTTCGCCAATGACATGAGTGGGGTAGGGCCTGCAAGGGCGTCAGAAACCATAATGAAATGGCTGTGGCCTGTCAAGGTTGTGAGGGTTAATTCTTGGTTACATCCCGATCCGCTGCTCTCTCTTGGGCCGTCATGGTACTCTCGCCTGGCAGTATCCTGAAACAGTTCGCCAGAATAAGAAGACCGTTGTTTTGCCTGTCGAGTTGGCCTTGTTCAACCCAACACACCAGATGAACCAGAAAGACCAGATGAACCAGAGAAACCGGATGTCCGTGGTTGTGACCGGTGCTTCAACCGGCATTGGTGCGGCTTGTGCCTTCAATTGTATCAGTCGTGGGATGACGGTCTTTGCCGGCGTGCGCGATCCTCGGGCAGGGGACGCGTTGGTTGCGAAGGCTGGCCCGTCACTCATCCCTATCCTGCTCGATGTTACCGATGAGCCGTCGATCGCACGATCTGTCGATTTGGTGCAGCGGGTCGTCGGCGAGGCTGGTCTCGGTGGACTCGTCAATAATGCCGGGATCGTTGTCGGGAGTCCGCTCGAAGTGATTCCCCTCTCGCAACTCCGGACACAGCTTGAGGTCAACGTGATCGGGCAAATCGCCGTGACACAGGCGTTCCTCCCGTTGCTCCGCCTGGGTCGCGGCCGAATCGTGAATATGGGGTCGATTGCCGGTCGCGGCACCATTCCATTGTTGGGTCCCTATTCGGCCTCGAAGTATGCGCTGGAGGCGCTGACGGACGCGTTACGAATGGAGTTGCAACCCTGGGGGATCCAGGTGTCGATTGTCGAACCGGGGGCCATTGCCACACCCATATGGGAAAAATCAGGCAAGACAGCACAGGAGCTCGAAGCCTTGGCGGGCGATGAGGCCAAGGCTCTCTATGGCGAGGCGGTTCTTCGCATTCGTGAAGCGGTTGCCGCGTCGGCTCAGCGAGCGATCTTGCCGGATGCGGTCGTACGAGCGGTGCATCATGCGCTGACGGCCGCTCGCCCGAAAACCCGTTACCTTGTGGGCAGCGATGCCAAGCTACGAGCCTGGATGGTAAAGTGGTTGCCGGATCGCATTCAAGATACCCTGCTGACCTGGGCACTGAACTATCCGCGCAAAGGTTCAGCCTGGAGAGGGTAGGAGACGAGATAATGTGGAGATGGACGGGGAGGCGCTGTCAGCCGACCAGATCGGGGTTGAGCCGATTCATGGGCTTGATCGAGAGAGCTTTGATTTCGTTGTAGATGATCGTGCGACCTGCCTGGCGAAGGCGTGAGAAGACTCCTTCAACAATCACTTGGTCGCCTTCCCGAACTTCGATCTGTCCGAGGCTGATGACTTTCAGCGTGCCGGCTTGATCTTTCAACAGAAACCCGTAGGCCGGTTGGCCTTGGCGATTCGTCGCGAGTTGGACGTTCGTGACCTGGCCGGTGACCACGACTTCCTGGCGGTCGTACTGTTCGGGATGGGTGAGCAGCTCAGCGATTTCCAGAAGATTGGATGCGTGGGTCAGCAACGGGAGCGAGATGAGGGAGCACAGAAGGGCTAGCAGAACCAGGGCACATGAGGTTCGGCGACGTTGACGCGGTGTTTGAAGGCTCGACAATGTGACCATGATGTGGATGTATTATACCTCACCGGGGACAAAGCGCAATCGTTACCACTTATCGGAGGCTCTGCCGGTTGCATCCTCGCCGCGCATACTACTGAGGATCTGAGCCTGCATTTCGCTTAACTCCTTCACGGCAGGCTCGGAAGAACTTTCAAGTGCGCCCGCTTCGAGCTTCTGCCTTGGTGCAGTTCGCTTGAGCAACTCTTCATCCATCGCCTCACGTGAGGTGTCCATGTCGTTGAGGATGGCGATGAGCCGCTGCAGCCCGAACAGGTTCCGGGTGATTTCTGAATGCATGGCATTGGAACTGGCGCCGAAGACAAGGGAGGTCCAGAATTTGACTTCGCTTTCTTCGGCCAGGCTGCCCCAGACCATCAAGGTGAGTTTGTCGATGAGCGCGGATTCGGTTTTCTCCAACCCGTCGTAGGTCGAGAGTGAACGTTCAATGGGCTGTTCCGCGAGCACCGAGAAGGTTTCTTTCCACAAATCCAAGGGGGACGTCGTTGCGGCTGTGCCAGGTGAGCCGTCCTGTAACGCAATCTGGAGTGCCTGCAGATATTGCGTGAGGTACTTCACTTTGCGGGCGGCAAGACTGCCGGCCGGGATGCCCCACACATGGCCGATTTCGTGGTCTTGCAGCGGCGCATAGATGGCGGTCTGCCGCTCGCGTTCTGCCAGGTTGAGTCGCTTATGATATTTCTCAGCCATGCGGAGTTGGGTTTGGTATTCGATACTCAGCCGCTGCTGCTGAGAGTACTCAGCCGTGATCTCATCGGCTTCCCACCGTTGCTCCAGCTGGCGGATTGCCGGCCTAGGCAGCACGGTTCTGGCGGAGGCTTGCAAGGCGTCGAGAGTTTCGGCGGAGACGGAGAACCGCTCGGTCAGGATGGCGCGGGCGCGGGCGGCGAGGTCTTCACGGAGGTGCAGGAGTCTCCCAAGCGACTCACATTGCAGCCAGGTCCGCTCTCGCTTGAGTCGAACCTGTCGGCGGTATTGGTCGCGCCGATCTGTCACGGCCTTAATGGCTTCTTTCGTCATGTTGCTGTTCGTGGGCTTGGTCCCGGCGACGCAGCGCGGATCCGGCCGGTCTGCCACGATGTAGAGAATCTCTTCGTCCGTCACGTCGAAGTACTGGAGCATGATCAGGCGGAGCATGATCCGGCCTTGCATCGGCATGGCATCGATGACGGATCGGATTATTTCAGCGGTCAGGAGCGAAGTTGGTGAAGCGATGGTGGTCATTGGAGCCCCTATGCGGTTCCGGAATGGCGCGATTCCAGATAGAGGGCGACGTATTCGCGAATCTCTTGAATGGTCCCGCTGACGAACATGTCCCGTGGAATTTCCACGCGCGTGAGGGTACCCGGGTCTACCCCGCGTTCAATCGCGTAGTCTTCATCAATGTACAAGCTCAACGATCCGTCGGGAAAGCGGATTGCGTAGAGTGCGTTATTGTCAGCCATGTCAAGTGTCGAGGCGCCTCTTTCTCTAATGTCCGCCTCTAATTCGATAGAGGTATCATACGGGGGATTCGGCTGTCAAAGCAGCCAGTCGGCTCCGGGTGAGCGTGTGCCGGAGCAGTTGCTCGCTGTCACAGGGGAGCTCTACAGTTAAGCGGGCTTGTTCTTCCTGAAACAGAACGGCCTTCGATCGTGCGACCGAAGGCCGTTCCAAGTGCTGTTCTGCGTTGCCCTATCAGCCGCCGAGTGTGTCGAGCGTTTCCTTGAGGGTCTTGCGAATGCAGGTAAAAATCGGTGTATCGCGAAGCGTGTAGCGTGAGCCTTCGGTTTCGCGGAGTGCCATCACGAGATCCAGGAAGTCTTCCGGCTTATCGCTTTCAAACGCCACGACCCACTCCTGATCATCTAATCCGAATGAATAGGTCGTGTTCAGCTTCACCGAGGGGAAGCGATGGCCGACTTCGATGTGCTCGTCCATCATGCCCTGCCGCGCGGCCTTCGTCAGGAGGAACCATTCGCGCGTCTTGAGGAACGGGTAGACGAAAATGTATTTGGCTTTCCCTGGTACGACGGTCAGACGTTTACTCTCTTGGTTCTCGTGGGTATGGTGATCCACGTAGACCGAACGTTTGGTGATCGCGAGATAGGAATAGGGAGTGGTGAGGTACTGTCCCAAGCCAGAGGCCAGGATCTTCGTGGTCATATCCTGGAAGAGTTCCAGTTCATAGCTGATCCGCCACAGCATGATGTCGCAATCGCCTCTGATTCCGACTGAAGAGTAGGCCACCACGAGCACTCTGCCGGCGTATTCTTCGACCGCGCGCTGGAATTCCTCTTTGCCTTTAGTCCGTTCACTCTCGGGAAGGCGCCGCCAGGCCGGATCGATTTTGTAGAAGGCGAAGTTTACATATTGGCGTTTTGGTGCTGGGGGCGCGGTGGGCGCCGGGGTTTGTTCAGGGGTCGACATTGAAACTCCTCCGTATAACTTCTTGAAAAGGCACACTAAGTAGCAGTTCGATTGTTTAGCATTTCATCTTTGCGGTTGTCAACCAGCGGTAGAGGGCCTAGGCCGTTCGTTGACAGGAGAAAAGTGATCTGGTACTGGCATGTCCATGTGGGTTGCATCGGTCCATGAGCTGAGGAGTCTGTTGCTGTGTGGGGGCCTTGTCGCACTGAGTTGTGTCTCGCCTGTGACGGCCCATGCCATTGACGTGCATCCCACCGCGGAGCAGATTCAGACCGCACTTGAGCAGGGGAACGAGGCGGCGCAGAAGCGGAGCCCTCCGGATACGTTTTATGTTCGGTTCGGCGCTACCGATGAGCTCCATCCACGCGGGCTTTTGATCACGAAGCTCGGTGGTCTGTCGGTCATGGCGACACATATGGCTCTACGGGGGATCCAGCCGAGCGAGACCGATGTGACGCAGGTGCTGGAGGGTCTGACCATGTTGGTCAGTACCGTCATCTTCGGCAACGTCCCCAGCTTTGCGGTGGACAGTTATATGGTGTTCGATCAGGGAGGGAAAACCATCACGCCCCTGACCGTCCGCTTCGATGGGTTTGCCAATCGCAGTGCTGCCTGGCCGGAGAGCCCACGATTCAAAGCAAAAGTCATCGCGTCATTCACCTATGCTGACTTCGACCCGAACGCCAAGACGACCATCACGGTCTTTCCGGCAAACGGAGGAGAGTCGAGCTTCAGCGTAGATTTCTCCACGATCCATTAGTTCACCAGCTACTCATGTGCCCTCTCTCTTTATGGCTAAGACTCGCGCAGCGGCACCATTTGATGCGGAAATCATCGCCATCGGTACCGAGCTGCTGATCGGGGGCCGATCCGACTCCAACTCTCTGTTCCTTGCCGATGAGCTTGGCCACCTGGGTATTGCCGTTCGCTTCAAATCGGTCGTCGGCGATGAGCGGCAGGATATCGTCACGGCTATTCACACAGCCGTGACGCGAACTCGCGTGATCATCATGACCGGTGGGCTTGGCCCCACCGTGGATGATTGCACGAGAGAGGCGGTGGCTGAGGCGACCGGACATCGACTCTGTCGCCGCAAGGACGCGTTGGAGGGTCTGACGGCCCGACTCGCGCAATGGGATCGCATACCGAATACAGCACAGTTGCGTCAGGCGATGATTCCGTCCAGTGCCACCGTGTTGAGAAATCCGGTTGGCTCTGCGCCGGGATTTTGTCTGACATGGAAGAAGGCACTGGTCATCTCCTTGCCTGGCGTGCCGCGGGAAATGGAAGAGATGATGCGGCAGGAAGTTGTGCCGTTGCTGCGCACAGCCAGTACAGTATCAGGCCAGCCTCCACGTCCGCCGATCGTTCGTCAGGTATTTCATACGTTCGGCCTGGCAGAGGCGGACGTCGATGCCATACTCAAAGGGCTTATTCCAAAAGGAACGCCGGTTGACCTGGGGTTGCTTGCATCGCCGATGGGAGTGTTGGTCTCGCTGACGACGAAGG
>JANOMG010000412.1:0-4246 GCA_031420175.1 Nitrospira sp. | reverse complement strand
GTCCGGCAATTCGCTGCCGGTGCGGTTAGAAGGGCCAAAACCAAACGACCGGCTCATCCGTGGTTCGTCGTGAAAATCCGTAGGCGCGCACGGTCCACTGGGGATCGAACACCACCTGCAATTGCTCTGGTGTGATCCCGGTTTTAGTCAGGGTCATCGTCGGGACAAAGGGGCCGAAGAACAGACGGGGGATGGCACCGAAGTCCAGGGCCGCAGACTTGGTATCACTCCAATAATAGAGCGCCACGACCCCGAATTCAGATTCGGTGACCTCATCAGGGGCTCCAATGTGATCGGCCAGCTCGAGTATCGTCGTCTGTCCGATACGGATAAAATTGACCTGTTCCGAGGTCACGACGTCGTTGAAGACCACTCGGCGAACGCTACATCCAGCACAGAGGAGGATGCAGAGTGTGCCAACGACCAACCTGATGGAGGGAAAGCGTACGGCCACGCTAGTCACCAAAGGGCCACAGTCGAAATTGTGTGCGACCGGTGCGTTTGCCGTAAACTACTTCCTCGGCTATCCCGTCGTGGTTGAAAAACACATAGAGGTTATCGCTCTTAATATCCATGCGGATGAAATTCAGCAACAGGAGCAACAGGGCAGGCGATTTCGCGTCGTAGTAATAGTAGTGAAAGATCTCTCGATCGTTGCCTCTGACAATCCGATCCGGGGCACCGATCAATGAGACGACTTCTGCCATGGTCGTCGTGCCCTTCTTGATGCGGGAGAGGACATCTTCTTGAATCGGCTCGCCGATCGTTCCCCTTGTTACGACGCAGCCTTGTGTCAGAATCAGGACAATGATGATGCCAGCCAGCTGTTTCGCAAATGACACGAGTACTCCTTTTGCTAAGCTTCGTGAGGACGACCCTCTAAACCCTTGGGGGGCGCCAGAACAAAATCGGTTTCAAATATGACATAGGATGACGGCGTGAGTCCCACTCGACGGTACACTGCCTGCGCAGCGCTGTTGCTTTCTTCGACGTACAGACGGACCCCGCAGACGTTTGGGCTTGTCTTGGCAGTGGCCATCACGGTTTCATGCATCAGGCGAAAGACGCTCTGGCGACGCCAGGCCGGGTCAACATACACGCTCTGAATCCACCAGAACGAGCCGTTCCGCCAATCGCTCCACTCATAGGTGATCATGAGCTGACCCAGCAGCTGGGGTGTGTTGGACTGCTTCAGTTCGGCGACCATGAAGAAGCCTCGATCGGGAGACTCAAGAAGGGCGATCGTTCCTTCATGCAGGCGGTCAGGATCGAGCCGGCGACCTTCGGTTTCAAGCGCCATGGCTGCACTGAACGATGCAATCGTTTCCGCATCTTCTCGTTTGGCAAGTCGGACGTTTAGGTGGTCAATAATTGGCATAGGGTTAGTCCCTTGTCTTTGGAGCTTGTAGCCATCCGGTTTCTGGCTTGTATAGTCCAGCGGTGAACTCCATTTTAATGGCGTCTTCCGGAGGTAGATTAATCGGACGAAGCTGCGGCTGCGGGATGAACGCGAGAAAGCCGGTGAAGGGATGGATCGCCGTGGGTACAAAGACCATGAGTAAATTTGTCGGTGCAACTTGTAGCGCCAGCGGTGCAGCCCCTATGACGAAACCAATCGCCCAGAGACCGTCTCGAGGAAAAGGGAAAACCACCACGGTGCTGCGCCCAAAGCGAGAACGAAAATGAAGAAGATCCGTCATCCC
The DNA here is from genome assembly GCA_031420175.1 of Nitrospira sp. Lineage (GTDB taxonomy): Bacteria > Nitrospirota > Nitrospiria > Nitrospirales > Nitrospiraceae > Palsa-1315. The sequence continues at coordinate 2,543 of JANOMG010000412.1, read as the reverse complement.
TTTGAGGGTGACATAGACACTGCGGACCAGGGGGATCTGCTCGATCCATCGTTCGGTTTGGGAGATCACACGCCGCCCGACTACATGGGTAGCGATCATACCAACCATCACAACAAGGAACAGAAGCAAGACAACGCTGAGTCCAGGGCTCTGGCCTGCGCCGATATTCCATGGGAGATCGTGAATCAATTCATTAAGGGCATGAAATAATGTAGAAAAGATCAATAATGTTGTCCAGGCCGGCACGAGGACCAACAAACCAGCCAAGGAGTACTGCCATACGATCTTCGTCATTGCCGCTGGCTTCCTCACATACGTTCAGGAGGATACTAGTCTAACAGAATCCGTATTGCCCAACTGGCCCTACGCAGGACTTGATCTCCTCGATATCGGTGATCTATTGTAAAAATATTGGAGTAACTCGATTCACACAAGGGGGGGGTGCTATGGCAGATCGTGCGGAAGCAAGGCGTCCGGTCAACATCGATAAAGATCTTCTCGCCATTCTCTGTTGCCCAGATACGAAACAGGATGTAAGTTTGGCTGATGAAGCGCTCATTGCCAAGTTAAATGAGGCCGTTACCCGTGGGCAATTGAAAAATAAGGCAAGTAAGCCAGTCACCGAACCACTCGACGGTGGGTTGGTCAGAGGCGACAGGAAGATCCTGTATCCTATTCGTGAAGACATTCCTGTCATGCTCATCGAAGAAGGCATTCCTCTGGAAGGGATGATCTAGCAAGGTCGTTTCACAAGCTGCATGCTTTTGCGCGGACGCAGTTCGTCCGTTTCAACTCTATATTCTTCCCATTCGGTATTAGGGGAGGAGATCCTCAAAATGTCGATCGTCGCCGACAAGTCACGGCATTGCATACAGTTGTCTATTGACGATCGGTCTTGGATCCGGTCGACGCGCCACAATGCTGGCAAAGATATTCGTACAGGTTGCCCGTCGAGAGCACAAGGAGGAGTCGTTCACGCGTTGGAGTCGCCACTCGGCACTGAGGACAGTAGAGCAGGGACGCATTGAGAGACTTAAATTGGTCGATCTGTTCGGAACCGCCAGACCTGGGCGATCGAGGCGCCCTGGCAGAGAACCCTGCTGACCATGCTGGGCTGGTTGGTTTACGCGGAGGTCCTTGCATGAAGGAATTATATGTGGGTGAGCCTGTGGTGGTCAATAATGAGAGCGTGAATTTTGAACGGCTGGTTTACCATGAAGCGTTGGGGCCGCTCTTCGACGGAACCTTAGGACAGGGCCGAAGCAGCCGCCAGATTCCCCTTCCTCCTTGCACCAGGCCGTACACGGCAACCCCGCTTAGTAAGCCATAGAACCAGGCTGTACTCCATGGCCAAAGACCCGGAGCATGCAAAATGAAGCCGAGAGCGATGTGGCCTCCGATTCCCACGCACAGTGCGAAAATGATCCATTCTCGCATCATGGAAATGGTTGCCACGTCGTCATGGGAAACGATGAATGAAGCTGGCACGGTAGACCAGCATTGAAACCACCAGCGTTATACCGCTGGCGTCTTGGCTGACTCAATCTCCGTTGCTGTAATCAGGCTCGACAGATAATCAGCAACAAAATTGAGGGCTTCCTCGCGACCATCTGCCCGACGCCCCTTTTCTCGGCGCTGAACGGACAATTCATGATCGAGATCGGATTTGACTTCCGAAAGAACCCGCTGGAGGGAGGAGGGGGTCAAATTCGCATCCATGTCTTCGAGCTCCTGGCAGCGATCAAGAACCCAGTTCAATCCTTCGATTCGTCCCGAATAATGTTCCTGCTCACCCGCATCAATTCGTGACATCGTGGTCGCAAATGTCTGGGCCTCGTAGATCAGATTGTAAAAACTAGTCACGGCTCGCTGTAGAGTAGGATTCATGTCGCTCCTTTGCGCAAGTTATTGACCAGTCGATTATACATGAGAATGCTCAGTCGACAAGGAAAAAGTTATGGAACTAGGTAAACAGGAGAGAATGAAACTCGTTCATGAAACCGTAATAGAGCGGTGCAAAATCTTTGAGACTCTCAGGGCTTGTTTCCTTGAGCCGTTTAAAGAAAAACACCTGTGCGCGCGGGTCCAACTGCTCAAGGAGATGGCTCAATTGAGCCATGGTGTAACTGCCAGTCGGGACACTGAGGACGTAATGCACGAGGCGCTCGACGAATTGCTGAGCGAGATACTCGCTAGCGAGGTAGCCGTCCGGGAGTTTCCCTGAAGCCAGAAACTCGCCGAATGGTATGGCTTGCGCTGCAAATGGTATCGGTTGCTGCTGAGGAGAGGTCACGCTGATGGTATCCCAGCTTGTGAGGGAAGAACGTCCGAGCACTCACACAACCTTACTGGACCACCTGTGACGCGTCAAGTGCGTAGAAGGAGCATCCAAGGCCTGGGCCGAAAGGCCGGTGGACTCAAGAGGCTTCCCCAAACAGAAGGGGCGGAGCCCCCGAAGGAACTCCGCCCCCCTATGAAGCGACCGCCTAGCTGAAACTTACAGCCAGGTGACGCGCTCGGCCGGCCGAATGTAGATCGGCTCT
>JANOMG010000411.1:0-3776 GCA_031420175.1 Nitrospira sp. | reverse complement strand
GAAGATCCTGGTGATACGGAGTTCTTGCCGGGCAGCCAGGTGAGCAAGATGTTGTTTGATGAAGAGAATGAGCGTGTGGTGGCACGGGGCGGTCAGCCAGGATTCGGGAAGCCCGTCCTACTTGGTATTACCAAGGCAGCGCTGACTACGGATAGTTTCATTTCTGCAGCTTCGTTCCAGGAGACTACGCGTGTCTTGACGGAAGCAGCGATCAACGGGCGCGAGGATAAGCTGCTGGGGCTGAAGGAAAATGTAATTGTTGGGCGCTTGATTCCGGCCGGAACCGGCTTCGATGAATATCGCGATACGTTTGTCATTAGTCCCAAGCCAGAGCCTGTGATTGCAGGCCAGGGAGATGCAGCTGCCCTTACGCATGAAGGGGTGGTGGCGGGATCAGAGGGGTCGACTCGATCATAATCCATGCGGTGTTGAATGTGGCTTGACACCGCGATGGATGATCATTATAATCCGCGGGCTTTACTCTTAAAGAGTTGAGCAGAGCAGTCAAACTATGCCGAAGATGAGAGTGACAAAATAATGCCAACGATTAATCAGTTAGTCAGGAAGGGCCGCAAGCTGGCCCATGCGAAAACGAAGAGCCCTGCGCTCAAGTCGTGCCCGCAGAAGCGTGGTGTCTGTCTTCGTGTCTACACCTCAACGCCAAAGAAGCCAAACTCGGCGCTCCGTAAAGTTGCCCGTGTCAGATTGACGAATGGGATGGAGGTCACGACGTACATCCCAGGCGTTGGTCACAATCTCCAAGAACATTCCATTGTGCTCGTGCGCGGTGGTCGCGTGAAGGACTTGCCGGGTGTGCGCTATCACATCGTAAGAGGTGCCCTTGACGCGGTTGGTGTGGCGGACAGAAAGCAGAGCCGTTCGAAGTATGGAGCGAAGCGTCCTAAGTAAGTATAGATTTTATTTGTTGGTAACGAGAGAGTGAATGTCACATGCCAAGAACTAGATTTTTAGATCAGCGGGTTACGCTCCCTGACGTGCGTTATCGGGACAAGCTTGTCGGGAAGTTTTTGAATATCCTGATGTCTGGTGGTAAGAAGAGTACGGCTGAGCGGATTTGCTATGGCGCCTTCGATGTCATTCAGGAGAAGACTGGTAACGATCCGCTCAAAGTATTTCGTACGGCAATTGATAATGTGAAGCCTGTCGTTGAGGTGAAGTCTCGTCGGGTAGGCGGTGCGTCTTATCAGGTGCCTGTGGAAATTCGCCCGGCTCGCCGGATGTCGCTGGCGCTCAGGTGGTTGGCGGAGTATTCGCGTACGCGTGGGGGCAAGAGTATGCGAGAGAAGCTTGCGGCGGAGTTGCTCGATGCCTCGAATAATACTGGTGCGGCAGTGAAGAAGCGGGAAGACGTGCATCGGATGGCGGAAGCCAATAAGGCATTCGCACACTATCGCTGGTAGGGTTATTTTGTGCTGCGGCTGGGCTGTGCTGCGATCTGCTGATGTGGGTGTTCGTGGTCGCAGTGTTTTCAGGCTCAGTTTGCGGCATGTGTATTTTAGGGGAAGTACGTGGCACGTCAATCACCATTAGAAAAAACTCGAAACATCGGCATCATGGCCCACATTGATGCTGGTAAGACGACGACAACTGAGCGCATCCTCTATTACACGGGGATTTCGCATAAGATCGGTGAAGTGCACGAAGGTGCGGCGACAATGGATTGGTTGGAGCAGGAGCGTGAGCGTGGTATCACGATTACGGCTGCAGCGACAACTTGTTTCTGGCGAGACCATCGTATTAATATTATCGATACTCCTGGGCACGTCGACTTTACGATTGAAGTCGAGCGATCTCTCAGGGTTCTTGACGGGGCTGTGGCGGTTTTTGATTCCGTGCAGGGTGTCGAGCCGCAGTCTGAGACGGTCTGGCGGCAGGCGGATAAGTATAGTGTGCCGCGGATTGCATTCATGAACAAGATGGACCGTGTCGGTGCAGATTTTTATGCCAGTGTTCAGACGATGATAGACCGGTTGGGGGCAAATCCTATTCCGATTCAGATCCCGATCGGTAAAGAGTCTGAGTACAGGGGGTCGATCGATCTCATCACGATGAAGGCATACGTGTATGATGACGAAACGCTTGGCGCCAAATATAAGATCGACGAGATTCCTGCTGATCTACTTGATCAAGCTAGGGAGTACCGCGCTAAAATGGTGGATGCGGTCGCTGAATTTGATGATCAGGCCATGGATAAGTATCTGAATGGTCAACCATTGACGGAGGAAGAGATCCGTCGAGCTGTGCGAGCTGGTGTGTTGTCGATGAAGATGACTCCTGTTCTGTGTGGAACGGCATTCAAGAATAAGGGTGTCCAGCAGTTGTTGGACGGGGTTGTAGACTTTCTCCCGTCCCCTCTTGATGTTGAGTCTGTGATCGGGATTGATCCGAATACCGAGAAGGAAGTGAAGCGGCTTCCGTCCGATAGTGAGCCATTTGCTGCCTTGGCCTTCAAGATTATGACGGATCCGTTTGCGGGTCAACTTACATTCTTGCGAGTGTATTCAGGTACGTTAAAGACCGGAACATCCGTTGCGAATGTGACGAAGGGGACCAGGGATCGCGTCGGCCGTCTACTGAAGATGCATGCGAATAAACGTGAAGACATCGATGTGGCCTATGCGGGCGATATTGTTGCGGCTGTCGGACTAAAGGGAGCGACGACCGGAGATACATTGGCGGATGAAAAGCAGCCGGTCTTACTCGAAGTCATGAAATTCCCTGAGCCGGTTATTGCTATGGCGATTGAGCCAAAAACCAAGCAAGACCAAGAGAAGATGGGATTCGCGCTTCAGAAGTTGGCGCAGGAAGATCCATCTTTCCGGGTGAAGACGGATGAAGAGACCGCGCAGACCATCATTGCCGGGATGGGTGAGCTGCATCTTGAAATCATCGTTGATCGCATGCTGCGTGAGTTTAAAGTGGAGGCCAATGTCGGAAAGCCGGAGGTGGCCTTCAGGGAAACGATTCGCAGGAAGGCTGAAGCTGAGGCGAAGTACATTAAGCAGACGGGTGGTCGTGGTCAGTACGGACATGTTGTGTTGACGGTTGAGCCGGCTGAGTCTGGCAAGGGCTTGGAGTTCATCAATAAGACCGTCGGTGGATCTATCCCTAGAGAATTTATCCCGGCGATCGAAAAGGGTGTGAAGGAGCGACTTGATTCTGGTGTGATCGCGGGGTATCCGCTTCGTGACGTCAAGGTTACGGTGATAGACGGATCGTTTCACGACGTGGACTCCAATGAAATGGCATTTAAAATCGCAGGTTCGATGGCATTTATCGATGCCTGCAAGCGAGCTGATCCTGTCCTCCTTGAGCCGATCATGAAGGTGGAGGTTGTGGTTCCTCAGGATTTCATGGGCGATGTGATCGGGAACCTGAATGGTCGTCGCGGGAAAATCCAGGGAATGAAGGCGCGGGCTGCTGCGCAGATCATTGATGCTTCTGTGCCGCTCAGTGAAATGTTTGGATATGCCACCGATCTTCGGTCTCGAACACAGGGACGTGCTACTTATAGTATGGAGTTTGACCGGTATGAACCGGTCCCTCGACAGATTTCCGAGGCGATTATTGCCAAGTATCGGGGTGAGTAGTCGAATAGATTTTTGAGTGAGGACGAAAGGGAGTTAGGTATGGCGAAGGCGAAATATGAGCGGCGGAAGCCGCATGTGAATATTGGGACGATTGGGCACGTGGACCATGGCAAGACGACGTTGACCGCGGCTTTGACCAAGGTCTGTGCGGATAAGGGCATGGCC
>JANOMG010000410.1:0-2168 GCA_031420175.1 Nitrospira sp. | reverse complement strand
GTCTGTCTCGTTTATTTGGTTTGTCTTGTTTATTTGGTTAAACCAGACCAACCAGATAGACCAGATCAACCAGATGAACCATCTTCCGTCTCGCTGCTATACCACCGACGGTTTCCCTTTTGTCTCAAGCCCGAAGCTCGGAAGATAACGTCCGAAGAACGAGGTCTTCTTACTCTCCTCTTTCCCTGAGGCTCTCCCCTTGACGGCAGTTTTGTCGCCGATGAGCTGATCGGTCCCCCGCAAGTACCATTGTCCAATCGTCGTCCTCGAGGCCATGATCGTCAGAGGCTTCCCGTGATCGAGCGCCTCGCTGGCCGTCCCATAGTCGTTTGGGATCAATCCCGCCATACGCAGGCCCAGCATGTCTTCGGTTTCGCTCAACAAGTCCTTCTGATCATTCGTATAGCGATTGACAACCACCAGCACCTTGCCAGCCTGGTATTGCGCGGCTCCCAAGGCCTCCAGCAACCGCTTCGTGCGACGGATGGTCGGCAACGAGAGCGTCGTGACGACGATGATCTGATCAGAGCAATCCAGCGCTTCCTTGACCGCCGGCTCCAACACATGTCCGCAATCCACAAACACATGACGGTGCATGGATCGGAGGAGACCGATCACGCGCATCGTGCTGCCTATCGTCGGCGCGACCTCGTCGAACCCTTCATAGCCCGACGCGAGAAGGTGAAGTCCGGAGGAATGTTGCACCAAACTACTCCGGATGATCGTCTCATCCAACCGGGAGATGTCCTTCGCGAGATGCTTCACCCCTTGAGACGCATGGAGGTCCAAGAACAATCCGAGATCTCCCCCATGCATGTCGAGATCCATCAGCGCCACCGGCTCCCGTTGACTCGCCTGCTGCACCGACATCGCGAGGTTCGTGGCCACCGTACTGGTGCCCATCCCGCCCCTCGCGCCGATCACACAGACGACCCTCCCTGATTGCATCTCCGCGCCGGACACTCGCCCGTTGAATCGCTCCTCAAACCGCGCGAGGGCCGGCTCCACCTCTTGGCGGGTCAAGGGTTGAGGGAGAAACTCCTTCACCCCGAGCCGGAACGCTTCTAAGAGTATTTGCGGGTCCGTCCGCGAAGCCGTGAGAAACACTTCAAGGTTCGGCGATGCGCTCAGCAGTTCACGGATGTGGCCGAACGTCTGCTGCGGGCGCACTTCGTCCAATTCGAGCAACAACATGTCCACCGCGCCGGTCCCCTGCCCTTTGGTCACCAGATAGTCCCGCCGCCCCGAGAAGATCTCCTCAAAGGTCTGACGGGCCGCTTCATTTCGACAGTCAATCGATACTGCAATCAAACGAGACATGCGAGCCATTCTCCTCAGTTACAGAAATTACTCAACGAGACCAGGCAAGGTGGTGAACACTCCGAAGGAAGGCCCGCCTCCCACCCCTCCCGCCTGAAACTGTGGACATTGCACACTGCCTGTAATGGTTGCACCGGGTTGGCCGTTGATATTGGTGATCCGCATATTGGCATATCCCATGATCGTGATGGCGCCACTCGGGCTGCAGTCGTTCCCTTGATAGACCGGCACCAACGCATCCCAATATCCGGTCCCAGCGCTTTTTTGTTGGAAGAGAGTAACCAGCGCATTCCACGTTCCATTGCTCAAGGTTCCATTGATAAACTGCAATTGTGTGGTGCCGGCAGTCGTGGGAGGCGTCGTATAACTCCCATCGATCATGCCATTGATAATATTCCGCATCGCATTGTTATTCGAGGGAGCCTGATCAAACGTCGTGAACCCTGCGCAGGATTGCGGATTTCCATTACTGGGATAGAGCATAATCGAGTCGCCGCAGCCATACTGGCTAAAAAAGAGTTGCGAAATGGCGACTGGTAGATCCAACGCGGCTGGCGGAGTGGAGCCGATCGCAGTCAATTCCGCCGTCGCAACCGCGTTCACATTGATGCTCGTTATGCCGATCACCCTCGCCAGAAATGTGCTGATGGGACCATTCGCTGTGCCATCGCGCCTGGTGGTCACCCGAACAGAGCGCGGTTGGTTGACCGTCGGCGTGAATGTTCTGGTCGCCGAACTCCACAGACCTATCTGAACATCACCAGCATTCACTGTCACATTTACGCCAGCAGCGGCATTTAGCACCGCGGTACTCTGCACCGCGGTGATAATCGCCCCCGCATCACCGC
>JANOMG010000409.1:0-1535 GCA_031420175.1 Nitrospira sp. | reverse complement strand
GGCAAGGGGCGAACGACGCTTCATGAGCGCCCGGTGCGTCAGAGTCCCTTGCCGTATTTCTGCTCGTGGAGTTTCTTGGCGCGGGCGATCCATTGGTCGCGCATGATGCGTTCGGGAAGGGTTTCGAGTTGGTCCGCAATCTGTTTCAGGTTGGCGGCGTCCCACTGCGCGATCTGTCGGAAGGTCACGATGCCCATGTTGTTGAGTGCCCGTTCGAATGCCGGTCCGATGCCGCGAATTTCTGTGAGGTCGTCCTTCTGCGGCGTGGTCGACAGTGCGGGTTGGGCGATCTGCAATGTCAGCTGATCGCCGGCCGGCTGGATCGGGCGTGGAGCGACACCGCCGTCTGTGCGAATCCGGAGGGCGGCTCGGACTTCGACCAGCCGCTTACGCAGGCGACTGATTTCTTCTTCCTTCTCGTCGACCATTTTCGTCTGGCCCGCGAGCTCTCGCTGAACGGACTCGACGGAGTCGATGCGTTGCTGCAAGGCTGCGATGTGCTCGTCCTTTGCTTTCAGTCGTTGCTCGTGAGCGAGCCGCTCTGCCTGAAGTTCGTCGATGTCTCTACCGGTGTTCTGTGATGGCGCCCTGTCGGGTTGATGGAGCTGTTCGAGTTCGCCGATGCGGCGGTCTCGCTCGGCCAGCTGTCGTTCGATGTCATGAAGCGCGGTTCGGTGTTGCGTCTCCCGTTCACTCAGTTGTACTTCGAGCCAATGGACCCGGCCTTGTGCCGGCTCCAATTCCTGGATTCGCGTGCGAAGTCGATCGGTGTCTGCAGGGCGATGTTCCAAAGTCGTGAGATGTTCTTGTAGCTGGAGCAGTTCCTGTTCTTTGAGGGTCAGCGTCCGTTGGGCGGCATCGAGTGCGGCCTTGGACTGCTGGGCTTCCTCTGCCTGCGCGGTGATTACAGCTTCGTTGGCGCTGGCGCGCGTCAGGAGCATAGCCTGTCTGGATTCCAATGCCGCCAGCCGCTGCTTCGTTGCCGTTAATTCTTCCTGCAGCACATGGTTGCGTTCGTGGCGCGAGGAGAGTTCCTGTCGGGTGGATTGCTGGAGCGATTCCGATGCGATCATCTTCTCTTCGAGAATCTGCATCGCTGACACGTTGACGTGCAATTCATCCTGAAGCTTCTCCAGTGCCTGGTCTTTAAGGCGCAGGGTGGTGGTGAGGTCCGTGAGCTGCTGAGCGAGTGGGCCGGCGGATAGGTGTCGCAGCAGCCATCCGACTACGCTGCCGATTCCTGCCGCGACGAGGAGACATCCGAGCATCTGGCCGATGAACATGGTCATAGGTTGCTACGTCCTTTCACCCGTAATTCGATGCGACGGTTGTGCTGGAAGCCGGCCCGAGTCTGCGCCACCGATAGAGGGCGTGAGGCGCCATAGCCGACGGCAGTGAACTGGTTGGTCAGGCCATGGCTGTTGAAATAGTGCCGTACGGCTTCGGCCCGGCGGCGGCTGAGTTGAAGGTTATAGTCCGGCGCGCCGTACTTGTCCGTATGACCGCTAATCTCAATAGCCGTGTGAGGGGCGCGG
>JANOMG010000408.1:0-4695 GCA_031420175.1 Nitrospira sp. | reverse complement strand
GACCGACACGGGGACGGCATCGCGGCCTATTGCAAGCCGGAGAACACGGTCGCCTTGGGGTTCGTCGAGGGGCTCAACAACAAGATTCGCGTCATTCAGCGACGCAGCGACGGGCTACGCAACGAGGAGTACCTGCGCCTCAAAGTCCTCACGTGCCTGCGTGATCCGATCTGACAAGAGGTGAACATCACCCACTCGCCAGGACGAAGAGCCACAAGAGAAGAAATGGTCACTTCGTTGAGCCCATTGACCGGCCTATCGTGCATAATTAGGCCGGTTCGGTCGCTATCCTCGCAAGACTGTGCTATTCTAGGATCAGTTAATGTCCGGTCACTACTATATCTCTCGCGCCTTGACTCCCTCCTTCTAGACCCTGCGCGATTGATGCTCTAGTTTCCGACCTACTCCGCATACTGATCCGTTCAGAGAGATCGACCAACAGTAGCAGTTCATGCTGCGCTCGTCCCGGTCTGAACGATACGATCAGCACAGGCAGCACCTGACCGTGCAGTCCTTGATCGAATTGAAATGCCGCGTATAATGCCAGCCTGAGGCCATCATACGAATCCCCTGAAACGAAAAGGCCCTATGAGCCAGACAGCCCCACAACGCATGACTCCACGACCACCAACGATCGCCATGACATCCACCGGATTACCGATTCCGATTAGCCGACGGCACAACAAGTTCTGGACCATCATTCTATTTTGGGCCATTGCCATGGGCGCCATGATCGGAGTCCCACTCTATGGATACGTCTATCACTATAGCTGGCTGGACTGGTCGCTCTTTGGACTACTCTATGTCGCCAGCGGACTGGGCATTACAGTCGGCTACCATCGACTGATGGCTCACCGAAGCTTTGATTGCCCGAACTGGGTCAAGGGCGCACTCTTAATCACGGGTGCCTGGGCGCTGCAAAACTCCGCCATCAAATGGGCGTCAGACCATCTGCGACATCACGTACATTGTGACGAGGTGAAAGATCCGTACAATGCGCAACTGGGATTCTGGCATAGCCACTGTGGATGGCTCTTTACCCCTGATCAGTACGCCGATCCAAAATATGCGACGCGCGTCGCGAACGATCCCGTCGCGATCTGGCAACACCAACACTATCCCCTCCTGGTCCTCACCGGTTTGGCCGGCACATTTCTCATCGGCTTTCTCCACAACGGCATCATGGGTGGAGTCGGTTGTTTTCTCCTCGCCGGTGTGGGACGCACATTCGCCGTGCTCAACTCGACGTTTTGCATTAACTCCGTCTGCCATCTGTGGGGACGGCAGCCACACGGCACGTCAGACTCCAGCCGAGACAGCTGGCTGGTGTCCCTCGTGACATTTGGCGAGGGGTACCATAACTACCATCATATGTATCCGACCGACTACCGAAACGGTCATCGTTGGTACCACTTTGACCCCTCAAAATGGCTCATCCTCGGGCTCTACTCACTGGGACTTGCGGCATCGTTGCGGACGGGCTCGTACGTCGAAGACTCGCTCGCTCGAACGACCTAACACGTCACGAAGGGAATCTTGATGGGGAAGCGGGTCCTGTACGTGGGAGGACTCCCAGACAAGGTCTCGGACTGCGAGCTACGCGGCCTTTTCTCCTCCTATGGGCTAGTCGCTAGAGCCTATGTGGTCCGGTTCAAACATACAGGAAAATCCGCCGGATACGGGTTCGTCGAAATGGGATCTGGCGAACAGGCGTTGAGCGCCGTGGTCGCCCTTGAAGGAACCGAATGGGAGGGACACCTCCTCAGGCTCTATGTGACCCCCTACGCGAACCAGCCGGCCTAACCTCGCGCACATCATGGAGAAGGAGTAGATATGGGCCGTACCAACTTAGACCCGATCATGACATTTCCCGATGGGTCACACCTCTTGATCAGCACGGCCTGCTCAAAAGAAGGAAGTTTTTCTTGTGCCCTCTACATGGCGACCATCGAAGCTGATGATCGAGGGGCCTTCCGCGTCGTATCCAACCACCTCGCTGCAGCCACCTGCCTCGTGGCACAAGAAGACGCTTACAACCATGCCCAACGTCTCTACCCGCGTTCGGCTGAGACGATGAAAAAGCCGCCTTACCTCATTTGGCCAGGTCCCGGTCCCACCGGAAACGCAGATGTGTAGAACGACTGCCTCACGCGCTCGGCCCAGCCCACACCATCCACCCCTCATCGCACAAGCACCACAAAACTTACGGAACAGGGGCTATAGCTTTTCACTTGCGTCTCTGTTAAGGTACTCCTGTTTCACGCGGCGGGCCTCGCATGAAACAGCAAATAGAACGGCCCATCACCGATATTGTTGTTGCCGAGAATCTGATCGGAAGTTCGACCCAAGCCGCTCCACTGTTCGCGTCTTCGGCCCGTTCCTTCCCCTCGTGTATTCGTTCTCGAGTCGCAGACAATATCAATTTCAGAAGGAGGAACCCCCATGGGTTCAAAACTTTATGTCGGCGGGTTGCCTTATGCGGCAACTGAATCACAGCTCACCACCCTCTTTGCCGCGCACGGCACCGTCGAGTCTGCGCGTGTGATCACGGACAAGTTCACCGGGCAATCACGAGGCTTCGGCTTCGTCGAGATGGCCACACAGGAAGAAGCCAAGGCCGCAATTGCGGCGTTGAACGGCTCACAGATGGACGGACGTCCCCTGACTGTCAATGAAGCCAAACCACAAGAACCCCGCACCGGCGGCGGTAGCGGTGGTGGCGGTGGTCGTTTTAGTGGCGGTGGTGGCGGTGGTGGTGATCGCGGCGGTCGCAGCCGCTTCTAACGAAGCGCTAACCAGCAGAAGCTGCAGAAGGGGCGCTTCAACCGAAGCGCCCCTTTACGTTATAGCTCATTCACACGTTCCCAGTTTTTCACGTCTCCTATTCTACTCATCACCGCGAACGACACTCCGACTTTAACGACCCCACGGGTCGCGACCGCCTCAGACCGATTACACCCACTTACCCCTCGAATTCAGCAATAGTCTCACCCTAAGGTTGCCGGAGCCACACGTATACGAGAGCAGCGACGTGCCGCCTCAATGAGCGCCACTCTGATACCTCACACGCGACAGGCTTTCGGTGTAACTGAACGTGGATTAATTGGAGGGACCGTCGAACCGTGGTACGCTAACCTTAGTTACCGAGAGACCGCGCATGCACAACCGTCACCAGCCACGATTCCTATATCTGACGCTTACCCTCTGGCTCTCCACAGTGATCTACGTGCCCAGCTTTGCAGAAGACATGGCCCTTCTTAGGCTATGGTAATAAATAAAGGTAGATGCTTCTACGGTTGACTCCGGTTGGCCAGAGAGGGCAGGGTGAGCGGCGCTTTCTGGGTAGAGATCCCGAGCAAGGTTTGGAATGCCGCCATCGGCGTGTTGCGCCGGTTGAAGCGAAAGACAAACTCGTCCAAATAGCTCTGGAGATACTTCGGCTCAACGCCGTGATGCGTTCCGTTGAGCCAGGTCTTGAGGTTACTAAAGACTTGGCGGATGTGAGGCGCAACCCGATGCGCTCGTTCCGGAGTGCGGACGACCCGAGCGCGATGTGTGTAGCCGACCAAGGCCGCATCAGAATACCCGCGCCAGCCATCGGTTCGAAGCGTTGAGCCCACGTCGATATTGTGCGTCAGGAAGTGGCGAATACTGACCTCCCCGGCATCGTCCATGGTCGAAAGCCGTACCCTGCCGGCCCGCTCGCAGCGCGTGCCCCTCTTGTCCTCATAGGAGAAGACCTCCACCGCACACTCCCAAGGTCTTGTACTTGGCTGCCGTCACGCCTCGCCCTCGCTTGCGTGTTGCTGGCCCCCCGATGATCGTCTCATCCGCCTCGATCAGGCCAGCCAGATGGCTTCGATTCTCATTGACCATCCCTGTGCGTAATCGATGCAGCATGTGCCAGGCCGTCGTGTCACTCGAGATCCCAAGTTGCCGTTGTAACTTCACGGCGCTGATCCCAGGCGTATGAGTCGCGACGAGGTAGGCGGCCCAGAACCACTCCTGGACAGGAACATGGGAGCGGTGCATGAGAGTCCCAGCCATTGGCGAAGTCTGCCGACGACATTGTCGGCACTCAAACACGTAGCGCTTGGAGTTGAGCCATGCGGACGTACCCGAGCACTTCGGACACACGAAACCGTCAGGCCATCGGCTCTGGGTCAGGTATTCAAGACAGGCCTGCGGTGTGGAGAAGCGTCGGCGGAAGTCCCGCATGTCCTTCGGATACTCCGGCCGGCCCATGCCCGCATAGTCTCACCAAGACCAACTGGAATCAACCGTAGAAGCATCTCAAGGTATCAACTAATAAGGGACTGCGGTATGCTTTGTGTTCATGAGCATCGCGTCCGAATTATTGAAGCGGAAGTTTCGCACGGCGTGGCCACATCTGGACGAGCGCACGCGGAGGATCATGGCGGCCACGGAGGCGGCGAGCCTTGGCTACGGCGGGGTATCGCTGGTGGCGCGGGCGTGCGGCTTGTCGCGCAAGGCGATCGGCAAGAGGATTCACGAACTTCAGGAAGGCGAGCCGCTGGTGGGCCGGATCCGTCGGCCCGGAGCGGGCCGAAAATCGATCACCGAGTCCGATCCGCGTCTGATGCAGACGCTGGAAGGGTTGATTGATGAGCAAACGCGTGGCGATCCTGAATCGGCGGTGCGATGGACGTGCAAAAGCACTCGGGCCATTGCGCA
>JANOMG010000407.1:0-12832 GCA_031420175.1 Nitrospira sp. | reverse complement strand
CCCAAGCAAGGCCGCCTGTCTGCGTGTAGACACACACAGGCAGGCAGGGATGCGAGGACCCCGAGGCGTCAGTGCTGTACGTTGAGCGATTCGAGGGACTGAGAACGAAGCTGGGGGACTTTTCAGCAGCCGGTTGATGGTCCACTTCGATCTTGAAGCCCAAGTCTTCGATCATGCCCCAGACTTCTGGGGCTGGAGCACCAGGAGTCGTGATGTAGCCGTTCACAAAGGCTCTTTCCTATCCGTGTCGATGTAATTTTTCATCGATAGACTTCATCATGGGTTCCGATATCAAGCAGGATGATCTCTTTCTTGGTCACTCTCAACGTGAGAGTGACGCGGTACGAATGAGTCACGCTGAGGGCGTGCAGCCCTTCCAATTCTCCTTTGAGTGCATGCAATCGGAGATGTGGCTGAAAGGGATCGGTTTCCAGACCGCTGAGAACTTTGGCGAGCGGTTTCTTTAGGTCGGGATGAGCTCGAGTGAACTTGGCCGCACGTCGATCAAAATAGCTGGTTGTGACCAGCGAGTACATCAGGCCTTGAGGTCGAGTTCGTCGATGAGGGTTTGTGCTGTGACGTGACGGACGTGCCCTTGCTTGAGAGCCTTCAAGGAACGGCGAATCCGGCTCACGTACGACTTGCGATACCGCTCCTGCATCTTGCGGTATTGTTTGCTGGCCATGGTAGAACTCAGGGTTTCTTCGCTACGACTTTTCCGTTCTCCCAAATGTAAATGGGCGTGTTGTAAGCACGGGCGATTTCCCGCGCAACTTTCGCGGCTCGGCGCAGCGCTCGACCGACGCTCTGTGAGAGTGCTTTGGTCTCCGGCTTG
The DNA here is from genome assembly GCA_031420175.1 of Nitrospira sp. Taxonomy (GTDB): domain Bacteria; phylum Nitrospirota; class Nitrospiria; order Nitrospirales; family Nitrospiraceae; genus Palsa-1315. Next base: position 11,997 of record JANOMG010000407.1, on the reverse strand, counting down.
CGAGTAGCTGATTTCATGGGCCTTCCTCCAATAGACTCGGCGCGTTATCAGAATTGTCATAGACCGACCAAGCATGAGCCAGTGGCCGATAAATTTCGTGAAAGTTTTTCCAACTGCGGTCAAAGCGCCGGATCACATCGGCTTTCGGGATGTCATGTCCTCCCTGGCGAACGCGGGCTGCAATGCGTTGCAGTGCAAGTTGGACTGATGGGATTGACAAAAACACGATTGTGATTCGGTATCCTGTGGCTTTCCATCGGCTCAGTAATCGAAGATATGTGCGGCCACTCAAGGTGCTTTCAAACGCAAAGTCTTTCCGGGCTTTCGTCAATCGAGAGAGTTCTGTCAAGACCAGCCTGCCTGCTTGCCGTGCCGCCAGCTCTGGTCGAAGAGGGGACAGCCCACCAGCAATGAGATCAGCATTTACAAAGTGAATCACATCTGCCTCGCGGAGCAGGAATTCCTTCGCAAACGTGGTTTTTCCAGCCCCATTTGGTCCGGCAATGATAATACATCTGGGAGATCTAACCGTTCGGGTGCTCACTGTTGAGTCTGTCAGTTCGCCACCGGCTGCTGATGGTCTACTTCGATCTTGAAGCCCAAGTCTTCGATCATGCCCCAGACTTCTGGGGCTGGAGAGCCTGGTGTCGTGAGATAGTTGTTCACGAAGATGGAGTCTGCTGGGTAGAGGGCCAAGGGCTGGAGGCTACGGAGGTTATGTTCGCGGCCGCCTGCCACACGGAGTTCGGTCCGTGGGTGCAGGAACCGGAAGAGGCAGAGTACTTTCAAGCAGCGTTGCGGAGTCAGGTTGTCACAGTTTTGCAGCGGCGTGCCTGTTGCCGGATGGAGCGTGTTCAGCGGAATGGAGTCCGGCTTTACGTCGATCAAGGCCATCGCCAGGTCGATGAGGTCTTCGTCCTTTTCTCCCATGCCGACGATCCCGCCTGAACAGATTTCCAATCCTGCCGCCCGCGCATTCTGGATGGTGTTGAGCCGGTCTTGGAACGTGTGCGTGGTGCAGATAGAGGCATGAAAGGCTTCGCCTGTATTCAGGTTGTGGTTCACCCGATCGACGCCCGCCGCCTTCAGTCGCTTGGCCTGTGGTTCGCTCATAAGGCCCAGTGAACAGCAAATTTGAATTGGAATCTCCTGCTTGATCGCGCGGACGGCTCCTGCGATTTCGTCGATCTCCCGATCCAACGGACTCCGACCGCTGATGACGATGCAGTAGCGCTGGGCTTTCGAGGCCGCAGCCTGCCGGGCACCCTCGATCATCTCTTGTTGCGGCAAGAGGTTGTAGCGCTCGATAGGAGCGGTGGAGATCGCAGATTGAGAACAGTAGTGACAGTCTTCCATACAGGCCCCGCTCTTGGCGTTCTGCAACATCTGGAGTCGAACGGTCTTGCCGAAATAGCGGGATCTGACGGTAAAGGCGGCTTGGAGAAGTTCTAGCAATCGCTCATCGGGACTATCGAGCACGGCCTGGCATTCACTTCTGGACAGCGTCTCGTCGCGCAAGGCTTTAGCAGCGAAATCCTGATAATCGACCATGGGACACTCCATTATCTGATGAGGTTGAATTGATCGCGATGCGGATGGTCTGCTCCTGCAATAGGCAACCAGACTGGCCGAAAACCTACACGGTTTCGAAGGGAGAAGCAATGCCTTGGTAGGGAACAAGGGAGACTGGAGTGGGGCTGCTGTCTTGGCCTGGGACCGCTTGGCCGGCATTGGGCCAGGGCAGTGCGACGAACGTATTCCAGGTTCCGCAGCGGTGGCAGCGCCCAGACCATTCGGTCGATTCTTGTTGGCAGGCGGTACAGACGTAGGGCACGACCACGCGCTTCTTGAAATGCAGCGCTTTTTTGAGCTCAACGACGGCCTGCTCCATATGTTGCTTGCGCAGAAAGAGATTGGCCATGATTTTATGGTAGTCGACCAATTGGTCCTGTATCCCTTCGACGGTTGAGAGGATGTCGAAGGCTTCGTCGGCCATTTCGAGTCGGTAATAGAGCTTGCCCAAATAAAACTGGAGCGCGGCGTTGTTGGGGTCCTGCTGGAGGGCCTCTTGATAGACCCGAATAATTTCGCTGGGTTCGCCCTGTTCGAGAAAGAGCTCTTCGAGGCGGTGCAGGATGATGATGTTGCGAGTCCTGGCATAGACCTTCTTGAGGATCTCAACCGCGTCTTTCGTTTTGCCTTCCCGAATCAGGATTTCCCCGATGCCGATGTAGGCAGGCAGGAAGGTCCGGTCTTTCTTGATCGCGCCACGGAAATAGCGACGTGCCTTATCGGGGTGCCCTCGTTCCAGCAGTTGGCGCCCGACTTCGTAGGTGCAGCCGGTGAGGAGATGGGCTTCGGCTTTGCGTTCCGGCTCAGGCAGGTTCGCTTTCAGGAGCCGGTGCTGGATCTCAAGCGCTTCGCTCCATTTTTCGAGCCGGATCAGCAGGTCGCGCTCGCGAATGAGCGCGGTGAGGTTGTCCGGTTCGATCCTGAGTATTTTGTGCAGGGCCTGCAACGCGTCCTCGTAGCGCTTGGCGCCTTCCAAGTCCTTCGCCAACTCCAGCAGGATTTCGATGTTGCGATCGTCGACGCGATTCGCCCGTTGATGAAGACGGATGGCTTCTGCGTAGTTGCTCTCTGCGCGGTAAATGTTGCCCAGCCAGAGCAGCGAATCGACACGATTCGGGTCCATGGCCAGTGCCTTTTCAAATAGTCCGATCGCTTCGACGATGCGTTTGGACATGAAGGCATGGGTGCCTTCGCGATGGAGCGCATCAATCTTTTCCTTGCGGCGTAAGAGCCTGGTGCTGCGCCAGTTGCCGATGGCGTGGGCGGTTTGCCTCATGCCGACGGCTAAGGCGACGAGTATGGCGCCGACGGCCATGGAAAAGACGACGAGTGTGACCGGACTTAGTTCAAATTGGATGGAGGGGGTGGTCCGGACTGCGACCGTGCCTGGGTTCAATTCGCGGAAATAGCTGTAGAGGAAGATCCCGAGGCAGATGAGAAAGATAGTGGTGAGCAGTCGGAGCATCGATCTAGGCCTTTTTTTTCGCGAGAGCCTTTTTTGCCGGTGCTTTTTTCGCTGGTGGTTTCTTCGCCGATGCCTTTTTCGCCGGTACTTTTTTTGGCTTCTTTACAGGCTCTGGGGCGGCAACCGGTTGTACGTCCGGCGGTTCGTCCGACACGGCGATGCGTTTTGCGTCGGCCCACAGCCGTTCGAGGGCGTAATGTCCCCGGACGTCCTGCCGGAAGATATGGGCAATGACGTCGCCGAAGTCCATCAGGACCCATTGCGAAGACCTCGACCCTTCTATGCTGCGTGCTCTGGGGCCTGAGCGCGCGAGGATGCCGTCGATGTGATCGGCGATAGCGCTTGCTTGGCGATCCGAATCTGCAGAGCCGATGACCAGGAAGTCGGCAACGGTGGTTAGTGGCGCAACCTGGAGGACGAGGACGTCGGTGGCCTTCTTGTCGAGCATGGCCTGTGCAATGGCGAGGGCAGTGGATTTAGCTGTGCGTGCGATCACGGTCCTCTTGGTAGAGATGATGTCGGAGTATATAAGATTCTACTGAGGGCGGCAACAGATTTGCCATCGGGAGTCCTTGGCGGATTCGAGCGCGAATGTCCGATGCAGAGATTGGGCATGGCGGTAGTTTGAGGCAGGTCAGGCCTTGCGTTCCGAGCGGCGCCTCGATTCGGGAAATCCGTCCTGCATCCAGATCTGCCAGCGATGGGTAGGGAATCGGCGGAAGTAGTCGGACAGTGGAAAGAGAACGAAACGACAGGCCTGGCCTGGAGAGGACGACGAATTGGCAGAGTGCCAGCAATATCACTGGATCGCGCCAGGAGGGGAAATCCAGAAAGGCATCAAGCCCGATCAAGAAAAAAAGCTGGCTCTGCGCTCCATATTCCTGCTGAAGCAGGCGAATGGTGTCGATGGAGTAGGACTTGCCTGGTCGACGGATCTCAACATCCGAGATGGCAAGAGCGGTGTCTGCGGCGATGGCCAGGCGGACCATCTCATAGCGGTCTTGGGCCGGCGCTAGACTCCCGTTCGGCTTATGGGGAGGTTGACTCGTGGGAATGAAGAGCACTTGGTCGAGCCCGAGGGCCTCGCGCGTTTGGCGCGCAATGGCCAAGTGACCGTTATGCACGGGGTTGAAACTGCCGCCGAGGAGTCCCAGTTTCATGTTGTGTCACCCACGCGCTACCGTTGGTCCAGGATCACCAAGTTGTCCCGGTGGATGACTTCTTCATATTCCTGAGGCCCGAGTTGCTTTTGGATCTCGGTTGTTTTGAGCCCTTTGATCCGTGCCAACGTGTCGGAGGAAAAATTTACGAGCCCTTTGGCGAACTCTTTGCCATTCTGGTCGAGGCAACTGACCGCATCTCCGGTATCGAATGGACCGTTGACGTCCAGGATGCCGGAAGCCAGCAGGCTCTTGCCCCGTCGGGCCAGCGCTTCAACTGCCCCTGGGTCGAGCGTCAAGGTCCCTCGTGGCCTGAGGGTGAAGGCGATCCAATGTTTGCGACTGGTGAAGCGACGCTCCTTCGCGAGGAAGAGGCTGCCGCCAGGGCCGCCGGCTAATACAGTCGGCAGGAGGCCAGCCTCTTGCCCATTCAAGATCAACGTGGCCACGCCATACTCACTGACCTTCTTGGCAGCCCGGACCTTCGTGGCCATGCCTCCGGTCCCTTCGAATGAGCTGGAAGCCCCGGCCCGCTGTTCAATGTCTTCGGTAATGTCATGGATCAACGGAATCAGCGTGGCTGCTGGGTTTTTTCGCGGGTCCTCAGTAAACAGACCAGCGATATCGGACAGGATAATCAGCAGTTCTGCGTCGACCAGATGGGCCACCTCGGCAGCCAGCGTATCGTTGTCGCCCACGCGTATTTCATCCACGGCGACCGTATCGTTTTCGTTGATGATGGGGATGACGCCGAATCCGATCAGGGCATTTAAGGTATGGCGGGCATTGAGAAAGCGACGCCGATCGGCGAGGTCGTGGTGCGTCAGGAGAATCTGCGCGACCTTGACGTCGAGCCGCTCAAACGATTTTTCATAGGCCCACATGAGCCGGCTCTGGCCGACCGCCGCGGCAGCCTGCTTCACGGGGAGACTCTTGGGGTATTCCGTCAGGCCTAACTTCTTGATGCCGGAGACAATCGCCCCGGAGGAGACGATCAAGATTTCACGTCCGCTCGATCGGAGCGCCGCAATTTCATCCGCGAGCCGATCGATCTGTTCCGGGCGCAGTCCGGTCTCTCGGGACGCGATGAGACTGCTCCCGATTTTGATGACGATGCGGGTGGCGTGCTTTAGGAGCTGATCTCGCATGCTGTGGCTCGAAGCTGCGTAACCTGTTGCCCCACATAGTTGACGAGTTCCGTCAGTCCTTCTCTCGTGGCAGCAGAGATCGGAAGGCACGGATAGCGATGGCGCTTACAATACTTCTGCAACTCGCGTAGGCGCGCGCCTTCTCCAGCCGCATCGATTTTTGTCGCGATCACGGCGAAGGGGCGTGCGGTGATCGGCTCATCGTAGGCGGCCAATTCTTGACGCATGACCTCGAAGCTCTTGACCGGCTCCTCGGGGGCCCATTCTGACACGTCGATCATATACAGCAAAAACGACGTGCGTTCGATATGCCGGAGAAACCGGAGTCCCAGTCCCTTGCCTTCATGGGCGCCTTCGATGATTCCGGGAATGTCTGCGACGGCGAAACTTCCCTTTTCTCCCCAGCGCACGATCCCCAGATTCGGCACTAGCGTGGTGAAGGGATAGTCGGCGATCTTCGGCCGTGCCGCCGAGATGACGGAGATGAGCGTCGATTTTCCGGCATTGGGAAAGCCCACAAGTCCGACGTCGGCCAACAGTTTCAGCTCAAGCCTGAGGGACCGCACTTCGCCTTCGGTGCCGGTTTCAAATTCCGTGGGCGTGCGGTTGGTCGGGGTTGCGAAATGGTTGTTTCCTCGTCCTCCACGGCCTCCGTGGGCTGCCACGAATTGCTGTCCCGGGGTGATCAGGTCGGCCAAGACCTCGTTGGTCTCATCATCAAAGATGACGGTGCCGACAGGAAGGAGCACCACCACATCTTCGCCGCTTCTTCCGGAGCAGTTGGCAGCGCCTCCCTGGCGACCGACTTCTGCTTCGTAATGTTTTTGGTACCGGAGGTCGAGGAGCGTGGTCATGCGAGGCGACGCTTCAAACACGACATTGCCACCGTGGCCTCCGTCGCCGCCGTCAGGCCCGCCGCGTGGCACGAACTTTTCGCGCCGAAAACTGCATGAACCGTCGCCGCCACGGCCGGCAGTGATACGGATACGGACTTCATCGACAAACATCGGCGCACCGTTTCTTCAGTGTGAAGGCTGTGAGATCATTGCCCGCGAGGAACATCCCGCTGCACGTACAGTCATGCCGGGAGTCCTCGCGGTAACGAAGCTGTGACGAGAAAAGAGGGAAAAATGCGCTAGGAAACCGCAGGTACGGAGTCGGAGTAGACGCTGATTTTCTTTCGTCCGCGGCCGCGTTCGAACTTCACAATCCCCGTGATGAGGGCGAAGAGAGTATGGTCTTTGCCGAGGCCTACGTTGAAACCGGGAAAGAACTTCGTCCCCCGCTGACGGATCAGGATGGATCCGGCTTTCACGGTCTCTCCGCCGTAGGCCTTGACCCCGAGATATTGCGGATTGCTATCGCGCCCGTTTCTAGTTGATCCGCCGCCTTTATTTGTTGCCATGACTGATCCTCGTTAGGCTGTTTCGATACCGGTAATGCGCAGCTTGGTGAAGCCCTGGCGATGGCCACGGGTCCGCCGATAGTTCTTGCGCCGTTGTTTCTTGAAAATAGTGATGGAGCGGGTGCGATCCTGGGCAATGATCTCGGCTTTGACGATGGCCCCTTTGACCAACGGTTGTCCGACCTCCATGCCCTTCTCGCCGTGAACCAGCCGAACCTGGTCGATGTCGATCGTCCCTCCGACCTCGCCGGGAAGGGATTCCACCTGGACCAACGATCCAGTTTCAACGCGATACTGCTTGCCGCCTGTCTCAATGATTGCGTACATAAACACCTGCCTCCGTTACAGAAGATGATTGTGTAACACAGGGGTTTGAAGCCTGTCAAGGTAAAGGCGTGCCTTCCCCTGGAAATTCACCCCAACAAGGTCCGCCTGACCCCCCCTTCGGGCTAACCTATTCGTGGGCTATCAAGCCCTGGCTCCTGGGGGTATGCTGCTGTTCTATCGTCGAGTCATTTCACGGAACGGAGACCCTATTATGGCCGTCGCACCGAAGTCCCGTCTCACCAGGCCGAAGAGCACTCAATTTGTGCTTCGACCCTATCGGCGCATTCCGATCTGGCGCGTGCTCTACTATCTCAGTGGGGACAGCGTCGGGAAGGGTGTCGTGACCAACCTGTCTCATTCCGGGATGCGCATTCAAGGCGAACATGCCGTTGAGCCAGGTCTCGACATGGCGCTACGCCTCACCCTCGCTGATGATGGTCCGACGATAGACATTGAACGGGCAACGGTTCGGTGGGTGGATGGATATGATTTTGGCCTGGACTTTGTCCGCGTCAATCCGTTAGCTGCGAAGCACATCGCCCATGCATTGAGCCAGCAGATTCGTACCCCTCAGACGTCTACCTAAGAGCCCGCCATCTCGTGCATATTTATACGTGGCCCAGGTCACGCCCGTTTGCTTGACGCTCCTTCCAGCCCGCTGTTATATTCCGTTTTCGGTACGCGACGGTTTACGTGCTCATCTTTGCCGCTTATGCGTGAGCCCCAAGGAAAAATTTGGATGGATGGATCGTTCGTCAATTGGGCGGACGCGCATGTCCATGTGATGACCCATTCGCTCCATTATGGATTGGCGGCGTTTGAAGGGATTCGCTGTTACAAGGGGAAGTCCGGTTCCGCGATTTTCCGGCTGCAGGAGCATGTCGATCGGCTATTCGATTCCGCCCATATCGGCATGATGCAGATGCCCTTCGACAGGAAGCAGGTCGCAGAAGCCATAGTGGAGACCGTCAAGGTGAATAAGTTGGAGGCCTGCTATATCCGTCCGCTCGTTTACATCGGGCACGGAGCGATGGGGATCTATCCTGGGGACAATCCCATCAAGCTAGCCATCGCAGCCTGGACCTGGGGCGCCTATCTCGGGGACGATGCGCTGACGAATGGGATGCGGGCCCGCGTGTCGTCGTTTACGCGTCATCACGTGAACGTTTCGATGACGAGGGGGAAGATCTCCGGCTATTACGTAAACTCGATTTTCGCGAAGCGGGAAGCCAAAGCGGACGGCTACGATGAGGCCATTCTTCTCGATACCGAGGGATATGTGTCCGAAGGGACGGGGGAGAATATCTTCATTGTGCGGAAAGGGCGGATCAAGACCACACCGCTCACCTCGATCCTCGACGGCATCACCAGAAGTTCCGTCATCGACCTGGCACGAGAGCAGGGCATCTCTGTGGCCGAGGAGCGCTTCACGCGCGATGACATGTATATTGCCGATGAAGTGTTCGTGACCGGAACAGCTGCGGAGCTCACCCCGGTGCGGGAAATCGACAACCGCCGGATTGGAACAGGGAAGCCTGGTCCGATCACGCAAGCTCTGCAGAAGACCTTCTTTTCCATCGTGAGAGGGGAAGACCCTTCCCACGAAGCCTGGCTCACCCGCATTTAGCGCTTCGAGATTTCAAACAGACAGAGGCAGTGGCTGGTAGGCATGCAGGAGCGTTTGCTTGAGCGAACGTGTGACTGCTTTCTTGCCGAGCAGACTCCTGAAAACGATTACGCCTTCTGGAATTAGAAGCCGATGCCATCTTGACTGATGGGAGAATGCTGTCGCAGGACGCTCAAAAACTGTCCGGCAAGGCAACAGCGAGTGAAGGCTGGAGGCGTACCCTCTGGGGTACGTTGAGAGTCTGAGCGATGCGAGAACGATGCTGGCGGACTTTTTCAGCGTCCTGCTAGTGTCCGCTGGTGGTGGAGTCGCTTGGAACGTGGCTCTCAGCGGCAGGAGCTGCCGACGTTGTAGCGGGGGTTTCGGGGGCGGTCTGAGAGGTCTCCTTCTTCTTGAGGTCGATGACCGTGGAGGCAAACGTCCGTTCTCTTGCCATGATGGCGAGGCTCATCGAGGTGAGCATGAAGATGGCCGCGACAACGACCGTGAACTTGCTCAAGAAGTTGGCAGGACCACGGCTCCCGAAGACGGTCTGACTGGAGCCTCCGAATGACGCGCCGATCTCAGCGCCTTTGCCTGACTGCAAGAGGATTGCGCCGATCATGAGAAAGCAGATCATGACGTGAATGACGATAAGGAAAGTATACATGGCACTCCGATCCGTTAGGCACGCTGTGTCTGAGCAATACCGACGATTGTAGCAAACGAGTCGGGGTTGAGACAAGCCCCGCCCACTAATGCTCCGTCGATCGTGTCCGAGGCGAGGAGCGACTCGATGTTCTGGGGCGTGACGCTTCCACCGTAGAGGATTCTGACGGCCGATGCCGTGTCGCTATCCCAGCCGGTCTCCACGAATAAGCGGATCAAGCGGTGCACGGCCACGGCTTGTTCCGTGGTGGCGGCTCGCCCTGTGCCGATGGCCCAAACAGGTTCGTAGGCGAGAGTCACTGTTGCAAGGTCCTGCGCGGTGAGTCCTTCCAAGCTGCCGGTGAGTTGGGTTGTGACGACCGATTCCGTTTGGCCTGCCTCACGTTCAGCCAGCGATTCTCCCACACACAGGATCGGTGAAAGTCCGTGCGTGAGCGCCGCCAGAACTTTCTTCTGAATCGTCTCATCTCGTTCGCCGAAAAACGCGCGGCGTTCAGAATGGCCCACGATCACATAGCGGCAGCCAAGATCGCGCAGCATCGGAGCAGAGACTTCTCCAGTAAAGGCCCCGTGTGTTTCCCAATGTACATTCTGTGCGCCGAGGCTCATCCAGGAGGAGGGACCTAAGGCGTTGCGGGTCGATTCGAGGGACGTGAAGGGTGGCGCAAGGACCACGTCAGCGTTGGGGGATGCAGCAGGCAGTCGCTCGCGGAGGTCGCGAATGAAGGAGGCGGCCTCCGAGGCCGTCTTGTTCATCTTCCAGTTGCCGACGATGAGGGGTTTGCGCACAGGCGTCTCGATTTTATTAGGGAATGTAAGCTTCGCGACGAGGCGGTTATGCGACTCGATCTGGGAGGGCGGTCAAGCCCGGGAGTTGTTTGCCTTCAAGCAATTCCAGCGCGGCGCCACCGCCGGTCGAGATGAACGACATATTCTCCGATTCGCCAGCTCGATGCACGGCCAGAGCCGTTTCGCCGCCGCCGACGATCGTGAGCGCGTAGGCATTGGCAACTGTGTGAGCCATGGCGAGCGTCCCGCGCGCGTAGGCATCGATTTCAAAGACGCCCATCGGTCCGTTCCACAGAATGGTCTTCGCGTTCTGGACGACTTCGTTGAAGAGTTTGACGGAGGCCGGGCCAATGTCGAGGGCGTACCACCCCTTCGGAATCTCCTGGACCGGAACGATTTTTGACTCCGCTCCAAGCTCGCGGCTGGCCGCGACGACACAATCGACCGGCAGATAGAACTTCACGCCGCGGGACAGGGCATGTTCCTCGATGCCTTTGGCAAAGTCCAACATGTCGTTCTCGACGAGGGAGTTGCCAATTTCTAGTCCCTTCGCCTTGAGGAAGGTAAAGGCCATGCCGCCGCCGATGATGACTTTGTCGACGCGCTTGCCAAGATTCTCGATGACGCCGATCTTTCCCGACACCTTCGCCCCGCCGAGAATGGCGACAAAGGGCCGAACGGGGTTTTCGACCGCTCCCTCGAGATATTCGATTTCTTTCTTGAGGAGGAAGCCGGCGGCTGAGGCAGGAATGAATTTGGTGATGCCGACAGTGGAGGCATGGGCCCGGTGTGCAGCGCCGAATGCGTCGTTGATATAGACGTCCCCGAGGGATGCCAGCGCTTTCGAAAAGGCGTCGTCGTTCTTTTCTTCTCCCTTATGGAATCGAAGGTTTTCCAGGAGCAGGACGTCGCCCGGTTTCATCTTGGCGACAAGCCCTTCCACCGCCGGGCCGATGCAATCAGGTGCAAACAGAATGTCTTTGCCCAGGAGCCGTCCCAGGCGTTTTGCCACCGGGGCCAGACTGTACTTGGGGTCGAACATTCCGTTCGGTCGGCCCAGGTGCGAACAGAGAATCACCTTGGCGCCTTCGTCGATGGCTCGATTGATGGTCGGCAGCGTCGAGCGAATGCGGGTATCGTCGGTGATTTGGTGTGAATCGTCCAGCGGGACATTGAAGTCGGCCCGGATGATGACGCGCTTGTCTCGCAGGACGACGTCGTCGATCGTTTGTTTGCGCAGATTCATAGCGGCCCCAGCAGTTCGGTCTTCCAGCAATACCAGTCAACGTCATACAGAATCAGGCTGAGGCGGGCAGCCCCAGCACTGATTCTCAGTGTTTTGCCGTTTTTGCCGCGATCACCTTGATCAGGTCTCGAACCCGGCACGAATAGCCCCACTCATTGTCGTACCAGGCTGTCACCTTGACGAGCCGCTTGTCGATGACCATCGTGAGCGGGGCATCGAGGGTGGCCGAATGAGGATCGCCCTTCTGGTCGATCGAGACGATCGGGTCTTCAGAATAATGCAGAATGTCTTTCATCGGGCCGTTCGCCGCTTTCCGGAAGGCGGCATTAACGGAGGCGACGTCGCAGTCTTTTTCGGTTTCGACGGTCAGATCCACCAGCGAGACATTCGGTGTGGGGACGCGGATCGCGAGGCCGTCGATCTTGCCCTTGAGCTGCGGCAGCACTAAATGCAGTGCTTTTGCCGCGCCGGTGCTGGTCGGGATCATCGACATGCCGGCTGCGCGCCCGCGCCGCAGGTCTTTATGGGGCAGGTCGAGCAATTGCTGATCATTGGTGTAGGAATGGATCGTGGTCATCACGCCATGCTTGATGCCGAAATTATCCAGCAG
>JANOMG010000406.1:0-3757 GCA_031420175.1 Nitrospira sp. | reverse complement strand
CTCACCCTTGACTCATCAAGAATTGTTGTTATGATGCCCCCATGACGATTACTATCAAGCGGCGAGATTCAGGCGTGAGCCTTTTTCATGCCTTATCGGATGAAACACGGTTGGAGATTATGGAGCGCCTGAAAGACGGTGAGCAATGTGTGTGCGACCTCACCGATGCACTCAAGACGGGGCAGTCGCGTCTGTCCTTTCATCTGAAAGTGCTCAAGGATGCCGGACTGATCACAGATCGTCCAGAGGGCCGATGGATTTACTATTCTCTTAATAGAGAAGCCCTGGAGGAATTGGAAGCGGTGGTCCAATCGTTACAGGGGTCACGCCCACGGGTGGGCTCCTCTTCCCGTTGTCGGTAGTTTTTTGGCGATGAGTAATCAACATTCGTTGATCAGTAGAAGGCGTGTGCGATGAATAGCCAAGAAGTCAAAGATTTTCTGAAGGCCGAGTATGGGCAGGCAGCATTGCAGACGAAACGAGGAGGCAGCTCCTGCTGTGGTTCTGTGCCGCTCCCATTACGTCCAATCTCTACGAGGTGAAGGACACAGAGGCCCTACCGGCTGAGGCCGTCTTGGCCTCGTTAGGGTGTGGGAATCCCACGGCGCTGGCCGAACTCAAGCCTGGCGAGATAGTCTTGGATCTGGGGTCAGGTGGTGGAATTGATGTCTTGTTGTCGGCCCGTCGGGTTGGACCGACCGGTAAGGTGTATGGGCTGGATATGACGGACGAGATGCTCGCCTTGGCACGGGAGAACCAGCACACATCGGGCGTGCAGAATGTGGAGTTCCTCAAAGGCGAGATCGAGGACATTCCACTGGCGAATCAACTCGTCGACGTGATCATCTCGAACTGTGTCATCAATCTCTCGTCCGACAAAGATCGCGTGCTGGCTGAGGCGTTCCGGGTCCTGAAGCCTGGCGGTCGGCTTGCCGTCTCCGATGTGGTCGTGCGCGGCGACGCCCCGGCTGAGATCCGCCACAGCGTCGAACTGTGGATGGGCTGTGTCGCGGGGGCCTTGGAAGAGTCTGCCTATCGAAGCAAATTAGCGAAGGCGGGGTTCCGCGATATCGAGATCGTCCCCACACGCGTCTATCGCGCCGAGGATGCCAAAGACTTCTTAGCCGGCGCGGGACTTGATGTGGAGGTTCTTGCGCCGCAGATGGATGGTAAGTTCATGAGCGCATTCATCCGCGCAAGGAAACCACTGGAATCTGAACTGAGACCGATCTAGGACATTTTCCCTGTGATCGTGCATGGCAGAGACGACGACGCGCACTCGAAAGGAGACGACATCGTGAATATCCTGTTCCTCTGTACCGGCAACTCCTGTCGGTCTGTATTGGCCGAGGCCACGTTCAATGCACTGGCAGGCCCTGAGTGGCGCGCCATGAGCGCGGGCAGTCATTCGACCGGCACGGTCCATCCGCGCTCCCTGGCGCTCCTGCGGCGCGAAGGCATCTCGACCGAGGGTTTGCACAGCAAGTCGTGGATCGGCCTGCCGTCCATTCCGGATATGGTCATCACGGTGTGCGGCAACGCAGCCGGTGAAACCTGTCCCGCCTATCTCGGTCCGGTGTTGCGCGCCCATTGGGGTGTGGAGGATCCGGCCAACGCGACCGGGACCGAGGCCGAAATCGACGCCCAGTTCGAGCAGGCCTATCGAATCCTGCGTACTCGCATCGAAGCATTTCTGAAACTGCCGCTCGAGCGGCTCAAGCAGGATCGCGAGCAGTTCACGGTCGAACTAGACCGTATTGCCAAGCTGTCGTAACAGGCGTGTCTCTTCATGCTCACGTTTCATTTTCATGGAGGTTCAACATGACGAAGATCGACGTGTATGACTCGGCGATGTGCTGCAGTACTGGTGTCTGTGGGGTCGATGTGGATCAGCGATTGGTGAACTTTGCCGCAGATGTTGAATGGGCGAAGCAGCAAGGCATGACGATCGAACGCTTTAACCTGGGGCAACAACCGTTGGAGTTCGCCAATAACACCACGGTCAAAGGATTTTTACAGCGCTCGGGGGAAGCATCGCTCCCGCTGATTCTGGTGGACGGCGAAGTGGCCCTGGCCGGGCGGTATCCCAGCCGGATTGAGCTGACCCGCTTGGCGGGCGTGGCCGCTGCACCAACCCCGAACAAGACAGAAGGCAGTTGCTGCGGTGGCTCATGCTGATGGGTTCGTCACGTCAAAGGGGCGCCTCGTGCGGTTTCTAGAGCACCCACCCACGTTCCTGTTTTTTACCGGCAAGGGTGGCGTGGGCAAAACGTCGCTGTCCTGCGCCACTGCGATCCATCTGGCTCGACAGGGCAAGAAGGTCCTTCTGGTCAGTACCGATCCGGCGTCCAACGTCGGCCAGGTATTCAGCCAGACGATCGGCAAGCAAATCACCGCCATTGCCACCGTCGCGGGACTCTCAGCCTTGGAAATCGACCCGCAACTGGCGGCGCAGCAGTACCGCGAACGTATCGTCGGCCCGGTACGCGGACAGCTACCGGACTCCGTGGTGAAGAGCATTGAGGAACAGCTCTCCGGAGCCTGCACCACCGAAATCGCAGCCTTTGACGAATTCACCGCATTGCTCACCGATGCGGTGCTGATTGCCGGCTACGACCACATTATCTTCGACACCGCACCGACCGGCCATACCATCCGCCTGCTGCAACTGCCGGGCGCATGGAGCGGTTTCATCGAAACGAATCCGGGGGGCGCGTCCTGTCTCGGCCCATTGTCGGGGCTGGAAAAGCAACGGCAGCGGTACGCGGACGCAGTCAAGGCGCTGTCCGATCCCGATCGTACCCGTCTGATCCTGGTGGCTCGCGCACAGAAAGGCGCGCTGGATGAAGTGGCGCGGACACATCAGGAACTGGCCGCCATTGGCCTGGCCAGGCAACATCTCGTCATCAACGGAGTCTTGCCGGAACGCGAAGCGGCGCACGACGCGCTGGCCGCCGCCATCCGTCGCCATGAGCAGGAGGCGCTCACCGCGATGCCGGCCCTGTTGCGCACCTTGCCCATCGATTACCTGCCGCTCAAGGCCGCCAACCTCGTCGGGGTCGAGGCCCTGAGCAATCTGTTCTCCGATCGAGATGAGCCCGCACCTGTGGCCGCTGGTACGTTCGCCAACTCCATCGATCTTCCGCGGCTGTCGACGCTGGTCGATGAGATCGCGAAAACCGGCCATGGCCTCGTCATGATGATGGGCAAGGGCGGTGTCGGCAAAACTACGCTCGCAGCTGCGGTGGCAGTGGCACTGGCCCAACGCGGGCTTCCCGTGCATTTGACGACATCCGATCCTGCCGCACACCTGATCGACACGTTGTCCGGAACGATGGACAATCTGGACGTCAGTCGTATCGACCCGCAGGCGGAGATCACCCGCTATCGGCAACATGTGCTGGATACCAAAGGCCAGGATCTCGATGCCGAAGGCAGTGCCATGCTGGAAGAAGACTTGCGGTCGCCCTGCACCGAAGAAATCGCGGTGTTCCAGGCGTTCTCACGCATCATCCGCGAGGCCGGTAAGAAATTCGTCGTGATGGATACAGCGCCGACCGGGCACACCCTGCTGCTGCTTGATGCCACTGGAGCCTATCACCGCGACGCGACCCGCCATATCGATCCATATCTGCATCACACGACGCCGATGATGCGACTGCAAGATTCTGAACGCACGAAGGTGATGATTGTGACCTTGGCGGAA
This sequence comes from Nitrospira sp., assembly GCA_031420175.1. GTDB lineage: Bacteria > Nitrospirota > Nitrospiria > Nitrospirales > Nitrospiraceae > Palsa-1315. The sequence goes on along the minus strand of JANOMG010000406.1, from coordinate 51 downwards.
ACCACGCCGGTGTTGGAAGCCGCCCATTTACAGGAAGAGCTGCGCCGCGCC
>JANOMG010000405.1:0-2385 GCA_031420175.1 Nitrospira sp. | reverse complement strand
ACGAGTCCTTCCGAAGTATAGCAGGCCCTCGATAGCCCCCAGGACATCGACCCTGAGACAACGCCTGGCGGCTAGAGTTTGAGGGCGAGAACCGATGGGTGTCTGCTATAATCCGCTCGACCACCAGTAGATCTCTCAACGAATTCAAGCCGTTGGACTGGCCCTATGCCTACCACTCACCGATACGATCCCGCCCTTGCACGGTTGCTCATACTCGATGCGCTCTTCGATCTTTCTCTCTACAAAGCGCTACGGGATATTTCTGCGGACGCGGATGCCAGGAATACACTGGATGAATGAGTGCTGATCGAAACCAGGCACTTGGCCTTCTGGCAGAAATTCTTCGACTTACTTATCCGTTCACTAACTAGTTCGTAGTATGTGCCATGCTCAGACAAGACGATGCCAGGACACTGGCTCCGGCGGCGCAGGCGCACATACGGCGGCTGGCCGTCAAAGCCGTGCGCGCAGGTCTCAGGCAGACTGCGGCGGCCGAGACCTACGGGGTAAGCCTGCGCGCGGTGAACAAGTGGGTGGCGATCGACAAGGTCGGTGGGCTGCGCGCCTTGAAGCCGAAGCGCCGGGGCCGCCGACTTGGACAGGGCGGACGGTTGCGTGTCGCTCACGCGCGGCGCATCCGTAGCCTGATCGTGGGCAAGATGCCCGATCAGTTGAAGCTGCCGTTCTACCTCTGGACGCGCGCGGCGGTCGCGAGCCTGATTGCGCGAGAAAATGGGATCACGGTGTCGCTCGTGACCGTGGGGCGGTACCTCCAGGCTTGGGGCTTGAGCCCGCAGAAGCCGGTGCGGCGCGCCTCCGCGAGGAACGATGCGGCCATCGCGCGGTGGCGGAAGCGGGAATACCCGGCGATCGCTCGGCAGGCCATGCGAGAACATGCCGTCATTTATTGGGGCGATGAACTGGGGCTGCGCAGTGACCACGTGACAGGGACGCGCTATGCACCGGTAGGACGCACCCCCGTCGTGCGGGCCACCGTCCAGCGCTTCGGGTGCAACATGATCTCGGTCATCACCAACAAGGGGGCGCTCGCCTTCATGGTGTTTCAGTGCCAGTTCAAGGCACCCGTCTTTGTGGCCTTCCTGCAGCGGCTGCTCAAACAGGTCGTCGGCACGATCTATCTGATCGTGGACGGGCATCCGGTGCACAAATCCGTGAAAGCCACGCGCTTTGCCGCCACCCACTCGTCGCGGCTGCGGCTGATTCGGATGCCGGGTTACAGCCCAGAACTGAACCCCGATGAATTGCTGAACCAAGACGTCAAGACCAACGGGCTCGGCAAGAGCCGACCGACCAACCGGACCGAACTCATGGCCATCGTGCGCAGCCATTTGTATCGGCGCCAGAAGCAACCGCAAGTGATCGCCAACCTGTTTCGTGAGAAACATGTCCGCGATGCCGCGTGATGAACTACGCACTATTTGGTGGTTGGCTCAGTAAAGCTGGACCGCCTGAATCCTGGCCGGCAACTGAAGCTGTGGTGCTTTACATGCCTCTGCCGCCTATTCGGCTCCACCGCGGTCCATCTCGTCGTGGAAGCCATCGAAGTCTACGGGGTCAGAGAGTATCTCGCTCTCTGGAATTCCTACCAGGATCAACCCCTGGGCGAAGCCCTCAAGGGGATTCTGCAAGACGAGTTCAAACATGAGGATGTGCTCGTCACCAAGCTCACCGAGCGGAAAATCAATCCCGAAAAAATCCGCAATATCTTCCTCGGCCTCAATGACGGCTTGGTGGAGATCCTTGGCGCAGTGAGTGGATTCTTCGGCGCCTTTGGCGACACCGTGACGGTCTTGATCGCCGCCTCGACCACGGCGGTAGCCGGCGCGCTGTCGATGGCAGCCGGGGCGTTTCTGACGCTGAATTCAGAGAAAGAAGTGCGCGCCATGGAGGCGGCGAAAAAGCGATTCCTCGGAGAGGAGACCGGCTCGACGGAGATGCAGGAACAGCCGTGAACGTCAGCGTTATTTGTCGGTAGCGCCTATGTCATCGGCGCATTGGTGCCGGTACTCCCCGTGCTCTTCGGCGCGAAGGACGCGCTGGAGTCAGTCCTGACGGCGGGGACCATAGTTATCCTCGTATCTCAATCCACGCATTCTTGTCTGGAATGGAGATGAAACGCCGGATTCTGCTGAATCTCGTGATCATCACGATTGCGGTGAGCGTGAGTTATGCGATTGGATTGGCGGCGAAACAGATCTGGGGTATTGCGGTCTAGCGAACAACTGAACGATGAATGCTGAACGATGAACTCAGAGTGCTACAGTGCAATCATTTCCCTGCTCAGCATTCATCGCTCACCGTTCATCGTTTCCAGGCTGGCGGACGTTTTCAGCATCCTGCGTTAGCGGCTGTGGACCATCGGCA
>JANOMG010000404.1:0-5277 GCA_031420175.1 Nitrospira sp. | reverse complement strand
GGCGCAAGTGCTGCTCCTGTAATTGTCGGCAACGGGGATGTTGTGGCGTTCTCCTCGTTGGCGAGCAACCTCGTTGCAGGCAGTGCGGCTCCGCCTGATATCTATGTCCGCGCGACGCCCTAGCCGGTAGAGCTTCATTTTGCGGCATGGTACGATCTCCGTACCATGCCGCTCTCCCGATTCCACCCTCTCATCGCTGACTGGTTTCGTTCGAGCGTCGGTGCTCCGACCGATGTGCAAGTGCAGGCTTGGCCGGCCATTCAGTCCGGTGGCGATGTGCTGATCGCCGCGCCGACCGGGTCCGGTAAGACCTTCGCCGCCTTTCTCTCCTGTATCGATCACCTCTTCAAGCAGGCCCTGGCGCGTGAACTTGACGACCATACGTACGTGTTGTATGTCTCGCCGCTGAAAGCGCTCAGCAACGACATTCAGAAAAACCTCCAACAGCCGCTGGTTGAAATAGGACAGGCAGCCTTGTCTGCCGGGCTCTTGATGCCGGAACTCCGTGTGTTGGTCCGCACCGGCGATACGCCGATGACGGAGCGCCGGCAGATGCTCAAGCGGCCGCCCCATATCCTCGTCACGACCCCGGAGTCGTTGTACATCTTATTGACGGCGGAGAAGAGCCGCCGTCTTCTCCAGACGGTCCGGACCGTCATTGTCGATGAAATTCATGCTGTGGCTCCGAATAAACGAGGAGCCCACTTGGCCCTGTCGTTGGAGCGATTGGAAGCGCTGACGCTCACAAAGCCTCAACGGATCGGGCTCTCCGCCACACAACGGCCGATTGAAGCCGTGGCGCAGTTTTTGGTGGGTGCTCGTTCGATGCCGACGACCATCGATGTGGGACATATGCGGGAGATGGATCTGGCTGTGGAAGTGCCGAAAGACGAATTGAGCGCCGTGGCCACGAATGCGATCTGGGCCGATATCTATGATCGCGTCGCCGAACTGGTCCGGCAGCACCGCTCGACCCTGGTCTTCGTCAATACAAGACGCCTGGCCGAACGAGTCTCGCACTTCCTGGAAGCACGACTATTAGACTTAGGCGCCGATGTTGTGGCGGCGCACCATGGCAGCCTCTCTCGCCAGATTCGCCTGTTGGCGGAGGAACGGCTGAAAAGCGGTAAGACACGCGTCGTCGTCGCCACGGCTTCGCTGGAACTCGGCATCGATATCGGGGCTGTGGATCTCGTCTGTCAGATCGGGTCACCGCGTGCGATTGCCACCTGTCTGCAGCGGGTCGGCCGAGCCGGTCACTGGATCAAGGCCATTCCCAAGGGCCGTCTGTTTGCCATGACGAGGGACGACTTGCTCGAATGTGCGGCGCTGATGCGTGCGATTAGGACAGGTGCCTTGGATCGCATTGCCGTGCCTCAGGCCCCGCTCGATATTTTAGCGCAGCAACTGGTGGCTGCCGCAGCCACGCAGACATGGGAAGAGGACGATTTGTTCGATCTCTGTCGGCGAGCCGATCCCTATCGAGCCTTAACGCGTTCGGACTTCGATCAGGTGCTGCGGATGTTGACGGATGGGATTGCGACCAATCGCGGGCGGGGGCTGGCCTATCTATTCCATGATCGGATCAATCGTCGCATCAAGGGCCGACGAGGGGCGCGACTGGCGGCGATCACTTCTGGTGGGGCCATTCCCGACACGGCGAACTATGCCGTGGTGGCGGAACCAGACGGTACGGTCGTGGGGTCGGTTGATGAAGACTTTGCGGTGGAGAGTCTGGCCGGCGATATCATGTTGCTGGGCAACATGTCCTGGCGCATCAAGGGCATCGAGATGGGTAAGGTGCGGGTGGAAGACGCGCACGGGGCACCGCCCAACATTCCATTCTGGCGTGGCGAAGCGCCGTCGCGCACAGCAGAGCTTTCTGCCGAAGTGGCAGCGCTGCGCAAAGAGATTGCGCAGCAGGCTAGTAACACGAGGTACGAGGCAAGCGGTGCCGAAGGTGTTCCTCTCACGCCCATGGTCTCTCGCCTCTCGCCTATTGCCTGGCTGCGCCAGGAATGCAGTCTCGATCAACGCGGCGCGCAGCAGGCGATTGAGTATGTCCTGGCTGGTCAGGCTGTGCTCGGAACGGTGCCGACCCAACAAACGATCGTTGCGGAGCGGTTCTTCGATGAAAGCGGCGGGATGCAGCTGGTCTTGCACACGCCATTCGGAGGGCGGATCAACCGGGCTTGGGGCCTCGCCTTGCGGAAGCGATTGTGCGTGACGTTCGATTTCGAACTGCAAGCGGCGGCAACCGACAACGGGATCGTGATCTCACTGGGCGAGAAGCACAGTTTCCCGCTCGATTCGGTGTTCGGGTTCCTGCATAGCCAGACGCTTCGCGAGGTCCTGCTGCCCGCCGTGCTTCAGGCGCCGATGTTTATCACCCGCTGGCGTTGGAATGCCAGTCGCGCGTTGCTGCTGCTGCGTTTTTCCCATGGCAAGAAAGTTCCTCCGCAGATTCAACGGATGAAGGCGGAGGATTTGCTTGGCGCCGTCTTCCCTGACGCCATCGCCTGTCAGGACAATATTGTCGGGGAGCGAACTCGCCAGATTCCGGATCATCCGCTCGTGAACGAGACTCTGCGGGATTGTTTCACGGAGGCGATGGATCTCGACGGGTTGACTGCAGTCCTTAGGCACATTGAAACCGGTACCATCAGCTGTGTGGCGGTCGATACGCCGATACCCTCGCCGTTCTCGCACGAGATCTTGAATGCCAACCCCTATGCGTTTCTCGACGATGCGCCGTTGGAAGAGCGGCGTGCACGGGCAGTGGAGATGCGGCGCACGCTGCCGGCTCAGTTGGCCGGCGAGGTCGGGGCGTTAGACCCTGCGGCCATTGAGGAAGTGCAGCGCGAATCCTGGCCCGTCGTGCGCGATTTGGATGAATTGCACGATGCCTTGCTCACATTGGTCTGGTTGCCGGTCGAGGAACTCAAGGACTGGGCGATTCACCTGCCACGATTGATCGAGGAAGGGCGGGCAGTTGAATTGGTGGCGCGAGGCGAGGGGCGAGAGGCAAGGGGGTGGGTCGCGAAAGAACATCACGCCCAGGTCGAGCGGGGTTTTTTGGGCGGTGATGAGACAACGCTCGATGCCATCGTGCTCGGTTGGATGGAAAGCATCGGGCCGACGACGGCCACGGAACTTGGAGTGAGGTTGCATCTTCCGGTCGAGGCTGTCTCTCATTCCCTGCTTCGCCTCGAAGGCTCCGGCCAAGTCCTCCGAGGCCAATTTCGATCTCATTCAGCATTGTCGGGCGCGCCCGAATGGTGCCATCGCCGATTGCTGGCCCGCATCCATCGATTGACCATTGGCAGGCTGAGGAAGGAGATCGAGCCGGTCACGGCGGCTGAGTTCATGTCATTTCTCTTGCGGTGGCAACATGTGGCGCCTGGAGCTCGTTTGCATGGAGAGGCGGGACTGGCTGACGTGATCGCGCAGTTGGCCGGTTTCGAAGTGGCCGCCTCGGCCTGGGAGCCACATCTGTTACGAGCGCGGTTGGCGAAGTATGAGCCGGAGTACCTGGACCGGCTCTGTTTAAGCGGGGCCGTCAGTTGGGGCAGGTTGTCTCCTCATCCACGGTTGGCACAGGGCAGCGATCTTGACCGACGTCGGATCGTTCCGACGAGTGTGGCGCCGATCGGTGTCTTTCCACGTGAGGAGAGCGAGTGGTTGATGGATGCCTTTTACGATGACGCCGCATCGGCCGGGCCTGACCCGTTTGTCCAGTTGAGTGCCGTGGCGCAAGACCTGCGGCGCGCTTTGTCTGAGCGAGGGGCAAGCTTCTTTGTCGATCTCGTGCGAATGACCAACCATCTTCCGACTGAAGTCGAAGAAGGGCTGTGGGAACTCGTGGCCACCGGCCTGGTCACGGCCGATGGGTTCGATAATCTTCGTGCGCTCATGGATCCGCGTCGCCGTCGAGCAGAAGGACGAGGGCGGTCTCGCCGGCCCCGTCATTCAGCCGGGCGGTGGTCGCTCTTGAGGCAAGTGGGCAGCCATCAGCCTTCCGTTATCAGTGCTACGCCTGCGCTGCTGGGCGGATCATCCAGCATTCAGCGCTCCTCCGTCGAGTCTGTTGCGCGCCAACTCCTTCGTCGTTATGGCGTGGTATTCCGCGATTTGTTGGCCCGTGAATCGTTGGTTCAGTCCTGGCGCGATCTGCTGGTGCAATATCGGCGTATGGAGCTGCAAGGCGAGATCAGAGGGGGACGTTTCGTGTCGGGATTTGTGGGGGAGCAATTTGCATTGCCGGAGGCGGTACAGTCGATGCGGGCATTACGCCAGACCGGCTTTGGCCTGCCCCTGGAGATCACACTCTCTGCCTGCGACCCGTTGAATCTGGCCGGTGTGATTCTTCCGGGACCGCGGATACCGGCGGTGCCGGCCAACGTCTTGGTGTTCAAAGACGGGACGATCGTACGGACGGTCATCAGACGGGGAGGTGAAGACCGATCGGCTGGCCTCGTGCAGGTCGTGCGCTAACCCGATGGCGCGTAGCGTGGTTATTTCACGGCTGGCGCAGGGGCGCCGGCACAGAGCACGTTCCATTGCGCGGCTAGATTCGCACTTCCCCCGCCCCATCCCAAAAAGGTTCCCGTATGATCGACGTCAGCTCCTGACCCTTCCCATTTCAGGTCTTTCGCGTCACCCTTGACGCGGAATCGAGGCAGGTGCTTGCCTGCACCTTCTTCCCAGATGCCGACGTAGGTGTAGGTCCCGCCATCGATGGCGGTCAGCCGACCGGCGAGACAATCCGCGCTGGCGCGATAGAGAGGACGAAAACCGATCCAGCCTGATTGGACCTGCTCTTTCGGGCAGTACTTGTCGCGCGGTTTGTACGTCGTGCACCATTTCGCCGCGTCGTCGGGAGAGATTTTGGCTTCAGCCGTCGCTGCGGCTGTGCCGATTCCTGATGTGGTCGTCACTTGAGGATTCAGACATTTGGGGAGGTTGCAGATCGGCAGGTATTCGGGATTCCCGCTCGATGCCGGAGGGACAGAGATGAGGAACAGGCCCAGGAAGATTGAGGCACAGAACCACGCGATATTGAGGATGGATGAGAGTCTGAGTCGCAGCATAGGACCTCCCTGTCGATAGAAGGTGTGTGCGAGGTGGGGCTCACTGTAATCGCCGCCTATTTTCCTGTCAACAAAAACGGGGGGCTAGGCAGGAATTGCGAGCAAGGGGCAACGGGCCCCACGTACCACCCGCTCGGTGGTGCTGCCGCGAAGCAGGTCGAACAGACTGTTGTGGCCTTCCGTCATC
>JANOMG010000403.1:0-3523 GCA_031420175.1 Nitrospira sp. | reverse complement strand
CGTGAGTTGCATGGGAGCGATCACGACGTCATTCCGGATCGCATCGAAGCCGGCACGTATCTCGTGGCCGGGGCCATTACGCGGGGGGCGGTGACGATCGATCGATGCCGTTCGAATCATTTGGACGCTTTGCTGATGAAGCTGCGGGAAGCCGGGGTCGAGATGCAGGTGGAGAAGGAACGGATTCACCTCAATGCGGCATCGCGGCTCAAAGGGATCGACATTCGGACGTTGCCGTATCCCGGGTTTCCAACCGACATGCAGGCGCAGATGGTGGCCTTGATGACGGCCGCTGAGGGCACGAGCGTGATTACGGAGACGGTGTTTGAAAGCCGGTTCATGCATGTCGAAGAGTTGCGACGGATGGGTGCCGAGATCAAGGTCGAGGGCAATCGGGCAGTAGTGACCGGACCGACCAGGTTGGCCGGGGCTCCGGTAATGGCGTCCGATCTTCGTGCCAGCGCAGGATTAGTCTTGGCCGGCCTTGCTGCGGAAGGCACAACAGAGATTCTCCGGGTCTACCATCTCGATCGGGGCTATGAGCGGATGGAGGAGAAGCTGCGTGGGTTAGGTGCGACGATCACCCGTCACAAGGAGGGTGCGGCTCCGCCCGACCATTGTTGACACCATGCTGACGATTGCCTTGTCGAAGGGGAAAATGTTGGACCTCACGCTGGACGTCTTTCGTCGAGCGGGCTATGCCATGGGCCGCCTCTCCACCGAGAGTCGCCGCCTGGTGTTCCCCTGTCCTGAGATCGGCATGACCTTCCTCATCGTGCGGTCGACCGATGTGCCGACCTATGTGGAGTATGGAGCAGCAGACGTCGGGATTGTCGGGAAAGATGTCTTGATGGAGCAGGACAGCGACGTCTATGAGCCATTGGATTTAGGGTTCGGAGCGTGTAGAATCGCCGTCGCTGCGCTCAAGGGGCAGGTTTCACGAGACCGGCTGTCCTCGAAAATTCGGGTCGCAACCAAGTATCCGAAGATCACCGAGCGGTATTTCAATCAGCGCGGGGTGCCGGTCGAAATCATCAAGTTGTACGGCTCGATTGAACTGGCGCCGTTGGTCGGTCTGGCCGATCGGATCGTCGATCTGGTTGAGACCGGTCACACGCTCAAGGCACATGATCTTATCGAAGTGGAGTGCATCGCACAGTCCACGGCTCGGTTGATCGTCAATCGGGCGAGTTTGAAGCTGAAGCATGCCGTGGTGACAGAACTGATCAAAAAGCTTCGGGTCGCCACCAGTACACCAACCGCGTCTCAAACAGCCGCTCCACGCAAGTCTCCGCGTGGGGCACGTCGAACGGTCAAGCGAATGCGCAGATGAAGATTGTGGCTTCCACCGAGCGAGCCTTTCTCCCCGCACTCAAGAAAGTGGCGTCGCGCGCCCGTGTGCAAGGGGCTGCCGTCGAGAAGACGGTCAAGTCGATGTTACAAGCCGTGGAGCGGGGCGGCGATAAGGCCGTCCTCCGCTATACGAAACAGTTCGACCGCGTCTCCATGAAAGACACGGAGCTGCGCGTGACCCGAGAGGAAATCAAAGAAGCCTACTTCCATATTCGGAAAGAAGAGGGCGACGCCCTCCGATTTGCGGCCCAGCGGATCACGTCGTTCCACGAACGCCAGCGCATCAAGACCTGGATGTATCAGGACAACGGGGCGACGCTGGGGCAGGTGGTCACGCCGGTCGATGCGGTCGGGGTCTATGTGCCGGGCGGTAAGGCCGTCTATCCCTCGTCGGTCTTGATGTGCGCGATTCCGGCCAAGGTGGCGGGCGTGTCCCGTGTGGTGATGTGTACGCCGCCGCAGAAAGGCCCTCTCAATCCCTACTTGCTGGTCGCAGCCGACATCGCCGGTGTCACGGAGATCTATCGCGTTGGGGGTGTGCAAGCCGTTGGAGCGATGGCGTATGGGACCAAGACGATCCAACGCGTCGACAAAATCGTGGGGCCCGGCAACATTTATGTGGCGACGGCCAAGCGCCTCCTCTATGGCACCGTCGGGATCGACATGGTGGCAGGCCCGAGCGAACTGCTCGTCGTCGCGGACGGCGACGCGAAGCCCGCGCATGTCGCGGCCGATCTTCTCTGCGAAGCGGAACATGACGAAGATGCGCAGGTCTATCTCGTCACCACCTCGGCCCAGTTGGCGAAGGACGTGGTGCAGCTCATCGGCAGCCAGTTGAAGGGGCTGCAACGGGAAAAGATTGCGGCGAAGTCCATCGCGCGCCATTCGGTTGCCTTCGTGGTCGCGACAATGGACGAAGCCATCGATGTGGCCAACGAGATTGCCCCGGAACATTTAACCCTCTCGGTCGATGAGCCGTTCGATTATTTAGAGAAAATCCGTCACGCAGGAGCGCTCTTTCTGGGCCGGTACACGCCCCCATCGGTGGCGGATTATGTCGCAGGCCCGAATCACGTTTTGCCGACCGGCGGAACGGCACGGTTCTTTTCGGCTTTGTCCGTCAACGACTACATCAAGGTGAGCAACATCGTGCATTACACGAAGGAGGAGCTGAGCAAGGTGAAAGATCATCTCGTTCGGTTGGCACACATCGAAGGGTTCGATGCGCATGCGAAATCGGCCCAGAGCAGGTTCTCATGAAAAAGAACGGATCGGCCCCTCGACAGTCTGCGATTCATCGGGCCACGAAGGAAACGGATATTCATGTCGAATGGACGCTGGACGGCAGCGGGCAAGGGAAGATCGATACCGGCATTCGCTTTTTCGACCACATGCTGGAGCTGCTGTCCAAACACGGCTTCTTCGACCTGACCGTCAAAGCCAAAGGTGATATCGATATCGACGAACACCACACAGTCGAGGACGTGGGCATCGTCATGGGCAAGGCCTTACATCAGGCCTTGGGCGAGAAGGCGGGGATCAAGCGGTTCGGGTTTGCCTCCGCTCCGCTCGATGAGACACTCGCGCAAGTCACCGTGGATCTCAGCGGCAGACCCTATCTCGTCTACAACGTGGCCTTGCCGGATCGGAAGATCAAGGCCTTCGACCTCGGTCTCTTCGAAGATTTTTTCCAAGCCTTCGTCACGCACGGCGGCCTCAACCTGCATGTGAATCTCCTGTACGGCCGCAACCCGCACCACATCATGGAAGCCATCTTCAAAGCGACGGCCAAAGCCCTCGAGCAGGCGACAATGTTAGAAGAACGATTGGCCGGGAAAGTGCTGTCGACGAAGGGGATGCTGTAACAGGATGCTGAAAAAGTCCTCCAGCGGCGTTCTCGCATCGCTCAGAGGCTCAACGTACCGAAGCGTACGCCTCGCCCCTTCGCTCGCTGCGGCCTTGCTGGACGGCCTTTTTGAGCATCCTGCGGGCTGCCGGGGCTTTCATACCCCACGGTGTGAGTGCCGGAGCCTGCAAGAGATTGATTCCCCGCTTGCTGGAACATAGAATGGATCTGTGTATTTCGAGATTGTCGGTGAGATTGAGGAAATCGAAACGATAGCCATCGGTGGCCGAATCAGGGACATCATGAGACTACGGCGCAAGTTTG
>JANOMG010000402.1:0-8360 GCA_031420175.1 Nitrospira sp. | reverse complement strand
GGCTGCAATGCCCACATGACCAAACCCATCAAGAAGCACACGCTCCTAGAAGTGCTCCAGGCCTGTAAAGGACGCTGCACCTCATGACGGCGGGACCGAATAGCAGCGCGGAGGGGCCCATTACCGTACAGATTGACGAGGACCTCAAAGAGATCGTCCCAGGCTTTCTAGAGAATCGTCGACGTGACGTGCAGACACTTGAACTTGCGTTGGGACAGAATGACCTGCACGCGATTCATATGATCGGTCATCGCCTGAAGGGGGACGGAGGAGGATACGGGTTCGACGCCATCAGTGTAATCGGAGGCATCCTGGAGCAAGCAGCGGCACGAGAAGACCGGAACGCAATCAGGCGACAGATCGCCGAACTCGTCGACTTTCTCGCCCGCGTCACGGTGGTGTATCGGAAGTGAAAGGAAAGAGGAACACTCGGGCAGGAGAGTCCAGAGACTGAATGGTTGTATCCGCGCGCAACGATGGAGAATAGTCGCACAGCACAGCTAGCTTGGTTTGGTGGAGGGCAGGGGAATTGAACCCCCGACCCCTACGTTGCGAACGTAGTGCTCTCCCAACTGAGCTAGCCCCCCACGCGACCAAGATGCAACCAGCGAGACGAACGCCTCACCAATCGACGCATTATACACAACCATTCCCTGAGACTCTAGCAGGCTGCTGAGATTAGGTAGATCTGTAGCAGCGCTACGACGAGCTGATCACCGCATCGCCGACCGACTTCCCCTGCTCGATCAACACGCGACGCCCCTCAACCCGCACTCGCCCCTCGGCGAACAACTGAACCGCTCGCGGGTAGATTTTGTGTTCTTGGACAAGAATCCGAGCAGCCAATGTGTCGGAACTATCATCATCGAGAATCGGCACCGCCGCCTGAAGAATGATCGGTCCCTCATCAACGCCTTCCGTCACGAAGTGCACCGTACATCCGGCAAGCTTACAGCCCCACTCAATGGCTTTCTTCTGCACATCCAACCCCGGGAACGAGGGCAACAGGGACGGATGGATGTTCATCATGCGATTGGCAAACGCCTCCACCAAGACCCTGGTCACGATCTTCATATACCCGGCTAATAGCACCAACTCCACGTCGTGCTGCCTGAGCACATCGAGGAGCGCGAGATCGTACGCCTCGCGGCTATCGGGTCTGCCTGCATAGGGTTTGGGATCGATGAAGAGACCGGAGAGTCCGTGCCGGCTGGCTCGCTCGAGCGCCGGAGAATCTTTCTTATTGCTGATGACGGCGACAATCCTGGCCTGAACGGTCCCCGCTTCGATCGCGTCGATCACCGCTTGAAGATTCGATCCGCGCCCGGACGCCAACACGGCGACTCGTAGCGCATCCGTCCGCTTAGTCAACATACTCCACCAATGGTCCATCGCCGGTCGATGACACGATGGTCCCGATCTGACAAGCCGGATCGCCCAACGCCGTGGCCCGCGCAATAACCGCCTGAGCAGCCGACGCCGGCACCACGAGAATCATCCCGATCCCCATGTTGAAGACACGATACATTTCTTCCCGTTCGACCTGTCCAAGCCGCGCAATCGCCTGGAAAATAGGCGGCACGATCCAGGCACTCCGCTGCACCTGAGCCCGCACGCCCGCAGGAAATACTCGCGGGAGATTTTCGGTGATGCCGCCGCCGGTGATATGGGCGATACCCTTGATGGGATATTCCTGAATCAAGGTAAGAACCTGTTTGGCATAAATTCTGGTCGGTGTCAGCAAGACATCCCCGATCGGCCGATCGAGCTCCGGCAAACGACTGGTCATGTCCAGCTTCGCCTTGTCCAACAAGACCCGGCGGGCCAGGGAATAGCCGTTACTATGAAGACCGGTTGAGGCCAATCCAATCAGCACATCGCCCGTCGAGATGCTGCGGCCATCAATCATCTTGGGTCGATCCACCACGCCGACGGCAAACCCTGCCAGGTCATACTCGCCCTCGGCATAGAAGGATGGCATCTCGGCGGTTTCCCCGCCGATCAAGGCGCAGCCAGCCTGGCGACAACCCTCAGCGATCCCCTTAAGCACGGACTCAGCCTTGGGGACAGCCAGTTTTCCCGTCGCGAAATAATCCAAGAAAAACAGCGGCTCCGCGCCGCTGACCACGATGTCGTTCACGCACATGGCCACCAGATCGATCCCGACGGTATCGTGGCGATCCGTGAGGAAGGCAATCTTCAGTTTTGTTCCGACTCCATCAGTGCCGGAGACAAGGACTGGCTCGGCATAGCGATGGGCCTGCAACCGAAACAATCCCCCGAACCCGCCAATGTCCGTAAGGACTTCCGGACGGAACGTGGAACGTACCAACGGCGAAATACGGTCGACGAACTCGTCGCCCGCATCAATATCGACTCCGGCATCTCGGTAGGTTGTCATAAGAGGGCGCATCTTAACGGACGACCCTTGCAGAGGTCAACGCACAGACCCCCGGTCTCACAGCAAGACATCATGCCCAATTTCCCCTATACTGTCCTGCCCGCTTAATCACAGGGCGTACAAACGCGACTTCCCCCCTCAACTTACGAAGGAACAGGCCTATGCCCTATCGCCTTGCGCTCATTGGATGGCTCCTCATCACCCTTCCAGCCTGTGCTGAACTTGACCAATCGTTGAACGTGCTAGGGCGACCGTCAGGAGGAGGCCTCCTGGACGAGAGCAGAATCGCCGCGGGCCTCAAGGAAGCACTACAGATTGGGACCGGAAACACGGTGAATGTGACGGGTACGGTGGATGGATACTTTCACAACCAAGCGATCAAGATTCTGATGCCGGAACAGCTACAGGCCTTCGAAAAGGGACTCCGTACCTTCGGCTTCGGTCCGGAAATCGACGATTTTGTGATGAGTATGAACCGGGCTGCAGAACGGGCAGCACCGCAGGCCAAACAGATTTTCCTGGGAACGATTCGAGAGCTGTCCTTCGCCGATGCCAAACAGATTCTACACGGAAGTCAGACTGCAGCCACCGACTATTTTAAAAGCAAGACGACCGAGAAACTGACTGCCGCATTCCGACCGGAAGTGGAAAAAGCGATGAACGACGTCGGCGTGACCAAACAATACAAAGAACTGGTCGGCCACTTCAAGGCCATTCCGTTCGCCAAAAGCGACCTGGTCGACATCGATCGTTACGTGGTGGGAAAGAGCCTCGATGGCCTCTTCATCATGCTCGCTGAGGAAGAACGGAAAATCAGGACGAACCCTGCCGCACGGGTCACTGATCTGTTAAAAGAGATCTTCTCAAAGGCCGGCCGCTCGTAAGTCCCCTTCACAACTCCCGCACCGCCCCCACAACAGCCTGTTCAGTAGCCCCCTAGATTTCCGGTCGCATCTCCACTTCAAGCAGCTTGATCTTCCGGTGGAGATGGCTCCGTTCGATTTTCAAATCTTCCGCCGTACGGGAAATATTCCAATGGTGCTCGCGCAACTTTCGCGCGATATAGTCCTTTTCAAATGCATTGCGCGCGTCCCGAAGCGAGTCATACGCCTGCGTAAAGAGCGGATTCACAGCAGGAATGGCCGCGTGGCCCCCCGACCCGCCTGGACGCGCCTGCAACGAGAGACCCGCTTGTGTCGCCTCAATGACCGGTCCCGGCACCATGATCATCAATCGCTCGATCAAATTACGCAACTCCCGAATATTTCCCGGCCATTCATATTGCTGAAATACCACCATCGCATCCGGTGCGATTTCTTTGCTCCGCAACCCCTGCTCCTCCGCATGGACCTTCATGAAATGGCGAATAAGCAGCGGGATATCGTCCCGGCGCTCCCTGAGAGGCGGCACAACAATCGGCACGACGTTGAGCCGGTAGAAGAGGTCTTCGCGAAACAAACCTTTCTCGATTTCTTTGAGCAAATCCTTATTGGACGCGGCTAAGACCCGCACATCCACCTTGAGTAGCTTCGTCCCACCGACACGAGTGAATTGCTGTTCCTGTAACGCCCGCAAGACCTTTGCCTGGGTGTTCAGGCTCATGTCGGCGATTTCGTCCAGAAACAGCGTACCCCCGTCCGCCTGCTCAAACTGCCCGCGTTTCATCGAGGTCGCACCGGTGAAGGAGCCCTTTTCGTGCCCGAACAGTTCACTCTCGATCAAGGTCTCCGGAATGGCCGCGCAATTCACCGCCACAAACGACCGGCCGGCCCTGGCGCTCTCTAGATGGATCGCACGTGCAACCAGTTCCTTTCCCGTCCCGTTTTCCCCTCCGATTAACACGCGGCTATTGGTGGGGCCGGCCGTTGCGATTAGCTGCCGCAACTGTCGCATCGCGGGCGACTGTCCCACCAACTCGAACTTCCGCTGGACCGTGGTCCGAAGCGCCCGATTCTCCTGTTCCAGCCGATACTGATCTAAGGCATGTTTGACCCGCAGGATGACGTTCTCGAGCGACAAGGGCTTTTCAATATAATCATACGCCCCCAACTTGATCGCCTTGACCGCTGTTTCAATCGAACCATGCCCGGACATCATCATCACTTGTGCCGTCGGCACCAATTCCCGGACCCGGCGTAAGGCTTCCATACCGTCCATCTCAGGCATCCAGATATCGAGAATCATAAGATCGGGCGGATCCATGGTATAGGCGCGCAACGCCTCCACACCGTTCTTCGCCACCGCCACCTCATAGCCTTCATCCCGCAGAATGCTGCTCAAGGATGTGAGAATTGCCTCTTCGTCATCTACCACTAAGATCGATGCGGACATGAATCCCCCGTGAGGCGTGATCGGTGAGGCGTGATCGGTGAGGCGGTGAGAATCTTGCCACTCATCACCCGGCACCCATCACTGGTCACTTCTTCAATTACACCGGTAACTCGAACGTGAATACGGCCCCTTTCGGCTGATTCTGACTGGCCTGGATCTGTCCATCGTGATCGGTAATGATACGCCGAACAATGGCCAGTCCCAGCCCTGTTCCCGTCTTCTTCCGCGTAAAGTATGGCACAAAGAGCTTCTCCTGGTCTTCCGGCGCAATACCCACACCTTCATCCGCCACGCTCACCACGGCCCGCCGGCGCTTCGTATCGTACTTGGTCGACAGCCACACCCGCCCTTTTTGTTGCATCGCCTGAATGGCGTTGTCGAGCAAATTGACCATGACCCGCTTGAGCTGCTCGCGGTCGAAATTGAGCGACGGGAGGTCTTCGTCCAACGCCACGATCAGCTCAATATC
The DNA here is from genome assembly GCA_031420175.1 of Nitrospira sp. Taxonomy (GTDB): domain Bacteria; phylum Nitrospirota; class Nitrospiria; order Nitrospirales; family Nitrospiraceae; genus Palsa-1315. The sequence goes on along the minus strand of JANOMG010000402.1, from coordinate 3,159 downwards.
CTTGTGGGCCCCTCGATAGAGTGTCGTGACTTCATTCATCACATCGTGAAGCGACTGATGCGCCATCTGCGGAGTGGGCAGCCGGGCAAACTTCGAAAATTCGTCGACCATATGTTTGAGACTCGTCACTTCGTTGACAATCACATTCGTGGTCTCATCGAAGATCGCATCGAAATCAGGCGATTTCTCGAAATACTTTTTCCGTAACCGCTGCGCGGACAATTGGATGGGCGTCAACGGGTTTTTAATTTCATGGGCCACCCGCCGCGCCACTTCCTGCCAGGCCGCCACCTTTTGCGCTTTGATCAACTCTGTCAGATCTTCGAACACCAGCACGATACCGAGATCCTTATTCGCCTCATCCTTCATACGCGAGCCGTGAAGCCCAATGGTCAACAATCGCCCCTCGACCTCCATCGGTCCCTCGAGCGCCAGCGTATCGCGCTGATCGGCCAGCATCCGATCGTAGACCGTCTGAAACAGCTCCAGCCCAAACTCTTTAAACACCTCATTGGCCGGTCGGTCTCGAAATCGATCCGCAGCAAGCCCGAGGATCCGTTCACCGGATGGATTGAAGTTCGTGATCAGCCCGTGCTTATCGATGGACAGTAAGCCCGCCGCAATCGTTTCGACCACTGTTTCGATATAGGCACGGCGGCGGTCGAGCTCGAGATTGTTTTGACGCAACGAGATATTGGCCTCTTCGATCTTGGACTTGCTCCCCTGTAAATCTGCCGTCATGCGGTTGAACGACTCGATCAAGGTGCCGATTTCATCCGTCGCCTTGGCATCGATCCGGACAGAGAGATCGCCTTGCGCAATCGCCTCCGTCGCCTCAGCCAACCGTTGAATCGGCACCGTAATGCTCCGCGCGACATAGAACCCAAACCAGGTGGCCCCGAACAGAATGAGCACCGTGATCACGGCGACGAAAAGATAGGCTCCTGCCTTGATCGGGTTTTTCATGGCCTTGGTCTGTTTGTATTCATCGTACTGATGGCCGATTCCTTCCATCTTGGCCAGCAACGATTCGGGGACGAAGGCCTCCACCACCACCACGCCGCCGATCTCGCCGCTACGCCCGGTCGCGGCGATGGGAGCCGCAGCCCGTACCAAGCGCCCGGTTTGGGCCTCCTGCACCGCGTTCACTTCCTGTTTTCCGTTAATCACTTGGAGCACCAGCTGGCCGATCGGCAAATCGAGCACCGATGAAGGCACGTCAGGGTCCAACGCCTTGGTCAGCGTTTCCATTTTGGCCGAGAAGACTTCAATGCCAGCCACGCCGAATTCCGCCCGCTTGCGAGCCATGGCTGCCACGAGCAAATCGCGCTGCTCCGCCAGCAGCATATCCTCACGATAGATTTCATGGCTGATGGCTCTAGCGCTGTTCACCACCAGGGTAATGTGGCCGGCATGCTGCATCCGCGCCACGTCATACGAGTCCCGCATGACCTGTTCGATCTGATCGCTAAACCACACATCGACCGCTTTATTCACCAATCCACTCGCGACCAACGCCAGGAGCACGGTTGGAATGAGCGAAAACCCGATGAAGGACGCGACCAATTTGGTTCGAAATCCAGACCCGAAGAGCCGATGCCGCCGCTCGAAGTAGGCCTTGATGAGGTTACGGGAGAGCAGTAGCAGCAGGACCACAAACCCGATCAGATCGAGGTTGAGCAGGAGGAGCACGAACGCGTAGCTGGTCGTCGGCAGAAAGGAATCGGTTTCCTCGCCACCAGGAATCACGACCTGGGAATAGTAGAAGGTCAGCGCCAGACAGGGGAGCAGCAGAATGAGGACGATCCAGACCGGACGCAAATGCATTTTCTGGCGTTCCGGTTCGGGAGTAGGCCTGGATTGCCATGAAGACCGGCTGGCCCCAGCAAGAGGTGGCGCAACTTCGGTCGCGGAACCGCTGTTGGTCCTCGCCGAGGAAAGGGGACCTGTGTTTTTCTTGATGTCACTCACACCCGATATTCCCGATTGCTTGCGTCACGACGCATGGAGGAATGACGACTCACTACGACCGAATGAGGGGAGCGTCTCACCACGTCGCATGGAGCATGATGGCGACAGACACGTCTGGGGTCGACGGGCGGCAGGGAGTATTACTTGGCAGCCAAACTCACGTACTTCATCCGAAGAGCGTAGAGCATATCCCGCAGCACCGCTTGTTCTTCCGTCGTGAGGTTGCCCGTGGTCTTCTGCTCCAAGACCGAGAGCAAATCGATAATGTCTTTGGCTTGCGGTAGATTCGGCGGCATCGGAGGCTGCTGAGGATCCAGCTGTTCCCCCATCAGCATCATCGAGGAACTGCCCAACGAAATGACGAACGATGAAAAGGAGACGGGAATTCCCGAACCCTGGGGCGAATCGGAAGATGGCGCATGCTGGTGAGGCTGCGCCTCAGACGCGGCAGGCGACGTGAAAGAAGGACGGTCTGGGGCACTCCCTCCCCGCCGATCACGGACGACAAATCCTTCTTCAGATTCTGTAGCCACAGGCTTCTCCCCCGCTCCAGATGTAGCGACGGTACCCTACCATAGGCCCTCAATCGGCGCAAGACGCGCCAGGCGATGTGCAGGCAGCCCGGGCTGATTGAAGCCTCTCGAGAACCAGGTATAATGGGCGCCCACCTCCACGTTACAAGAAGGACGGCAATGTCTGAACGATTTCACAAACTGGTCGACCTCATGGTTGCGTTGCGCGCGCCGAACGGATGTCCGTGGGACCGCAAGCAAACACATGAATCGCTCAAGCCCTATCTGCTTGAAGAAACCTACGAAGTCTTAGAAATTCTGGACCGGCAGGACCGGACGAAGCTGCCGGAAGAGCTCGGCGATGTATTGCTTCAAGTGCTCTTCCACAGTCAGATCGCAGCAGAAGCTGGCAGCTTTACCATCGAGGATGTGCTGGAGCAATTGGCCGACAAGCTGACGCGGCGGCACCCCCATGTATTTGGGAACGGGGCGGCAGACCCAACCCCGACGAATGCCGACCAGGTCGTCGCGAAATGGGAAGACATCAAACGCACGGAACGGCAGGCATCCGGACGACCTGACTCGGTGCTCGACGGCGTGCCGCAGATGCTGCCGGCCCTCCTACGAGCCTACCAGGTTCAAGCACGTGCCTCACGCGTCGGCTTCGACTGGACCC
>JANOMG010000401.1:0-2936 GCA_031420175.1 Nitrospira sp. | reverse complement strand
GAATTACACCCATGCGAATCTTGCCCATGCCAACCTCCAAGAAGCGAACCTCCAAGGCGCCACGTTATCAGGAGCCGACCTCAGTGGCGCGAGGCTCGACGCAGCAAATATCCAGGGCGCAATATTGCATGGAGCCAACCTCGCTTCAGTCTCAGGCCTGACGCAGGCCCAGCTCGATACAGCCTGCATAGACGAGCAGACGAAATTGCCAGCAGAACTCAGCCGCCCGGCTCCCTGCGTGGCCGCAAACAAGAAGAAAGGCCATTGACCTTTATAGGCAAGACCTCATCGACAAGGGCGTAAGAAGAAGTAGTTGGCGATGAGATTTGCCGTCCAGAAAGCCGGCAAGAATTCCGGTCCACAAACCTTCAAAATTCAAGACTGCACAATCTAAAAGTCCTGTGGCCCTGAATCAGATAGTTGGGGAATGGGCTGCTACGCCACAAACAAGCCTTGACGACGAGGCGCGGCGTCTAAGAAATGATCGTCGATGTGAAGATACTCAAGAGAGGGCTGGAATGGCCAACACGGGGCATCGGGCCTCTCGCACGACGCGCTCGGTGGTGCTGCCGCGTAGCGCATCCAAGAATCCCTTGTGCCCATGCGTGGCCATGGCGATCAGATTCGCAGATCGTTCGTTCGCGCGTTCGAGGATTTGCTCAACGATGTCGCCCTGCTGGACGGATTCTGTCCAGGTCCACCCGCTATTAGGTGGCAAGGGCAGCGCGGGCATCCCCTCACGAGTTCCCACATGCAACACCACGCAGGACACATCGGAAACATTGACGAGCTGTGAAAGTCCGATAACGGCATGGAGGACCAATCGCGGATGCGGAACCTGGCTGACGGGCATCACGACCTGGCGCAAACTGACGTGTCCATTCTCCATGGAGACAAAGCCCGTGCTGCTGGGGGGAACAAATAACGTCATGACCCCGGATTGCCGAACAACGGGTTCGGCGACGGCGTCATGCATCCAGCGTGCGAAACCCTGGCGCTGGTGCGTGGCGAGCACAATAAGGTCAGCGGGCTTGCGTTCCAAATAGCGCAGGATAGGGGTAACAGGATTGCCCCCTCTGTACTGAACTTTTTCAACCTGCAAGCCAAGCTTGCCGACCGCAGTTTTTGCGCTCCCAGGAGGAAGCAGTCCCCAGCGGGCTAAGGTCTCCCGGACCTGTGGGAACTTGTCCCACTGGGGTTTGGCTTGACCGATGTGCATGATTCGGAGTTCGGCCTTTGCGTCCAAGGCGAGCTTGAGGGCATGCGCAAAAGCGACCTCGCTTGCCGGGGAGAAGTCGGTCGGATGAAACACGCTTCTCAGTCTGAACGGCGGGAAAAGCATGGCGTCCCCTCTCACTGGAGGCATCTAGCCTCTATTCTCTACAGCCTCACGAAAACTATAGCAGAGAACACTGAAAGATCCAGCCCACTTCCATCTCACTTCTGTTCTGTCCACATCGTACTGATGACGTCTCCCCAAAAACGACGGCAGATCAAAACTAGAGCAAGATAGCAGCTTCGGCACCACAGTCATTTAGGGCGATTGATGTCCTGGCGCCTGACCGATAATGTGAACCCTTGGACCACGGGGGAGTGGAATCACACGATCGTCGTCCGGTTCACTGCCTAACACCCACACGAGCAGTTTCCGTGCATCGTGCAACTCCGGGTCTTTCGGCACCCCGTACTGTTCCTGCTGCATCGACTCATCGTAGAGGCCGATGCACCCGTGCGAGGCCGGGTAGCCCGGCATATCCCGTCCATGAATCCAATAGGACCGGCCTGCCCTATTCACATGGAACCGGAGCGCGTAGTTCATCGGGTACGGCCGGTCCGTCCCTTCGATTGTATAAAGGCTGGATTGGTGCTGCCGATGGGCAGCGGTCAGACGGAACTCCCCTGTAGGCGTTTCGTTGCGTCTATTCCCTGAAGCAATGGGGGTGGCGAAGCGGAGGGCTCCAAATTCATAGACTCCGAGAAACTGCTCACTCAAATCGATCAGAATGAATTGCTCGTCCAGCTCTCCCGGCAGATAGACCAGCGGTAATGGCGTAAACTGCGCCAGATCCTCGAGTCGCCTCGGCACTTTGATCGAGAGACCAGGGCGCGCATGACGCCGATCGATCCGATTGAATCGTGCCACGTCCACCCAGTACTCGCCAAATATCGTCTCCAGCGATTCGCCGGGCAGAATGACACGGCAGTCCCACACCACCGTGGCATCACTAGGATAATGGATCTCGCAGGGCCCACGATGCTTCTTGGGAGAGTCGGCTTGTGAGACAGCAGGAAGGACCGTGGCCAGCATCACGATCACGGCAATCAATGTCCTCCTGAACGACCAGGGCACAGAGGTGGACATGATCGAAGTACGTGTGAGCAACGCGGCTCTGAATGATACAATGTCGCCCACCAGGCTGTTCAAAAAGACCGTCCAGCAAGGCCGCAGCGAGTGAAGACCCGGAGGCGTACCCTTGGGGTACGTTGAGGGTCTGAACGATGCGAGAACGAAGCTGGCGGTTTTTTTCAACAGCCTGTTAAGACCAATACTGCGATGCCTTGGTATAGCCAAACAGCAGATCCCGCCGCGCCAGGATACCGACGAGTTTGCCGTTCCGAACGACAGGCACCCGCGTGATGTAGCGATCCTGGAACAGATTCGCGACCTCCTCCAGCTTCATATCCTCGGTGGCGGTCACCGGGTGGGTGCTCATCATTTCGACGGCCATCACCTTCCGCAGATCGCGGCCCTCAATCATCGCCTGAAGCAGATCATACTCGCTTATCAGACCAACCAAGGTCCGGTCCTCTTCCACCACCGGCAGGCTGCCGAAGTTTCGCTGCATCATCAGCCGGCTGATGGTCAGGGCATCGGTCCTGGAGCCACAGGTAAAGACCGCATCCTGCATCAATTGCCCCACCGTCAAGGTCTTCGG
>JANOMG010000400.1:0-1524 GCA_031420175.1 Nitrospira sp. | reverse complement strand
CTTTGTTATTTTCACGGACCAGCGCCGGCGGGGCTTTGATCTGCGACCAGGAGGTCCGGATGATGCGATCGACGGCCGCGACATGAAACGCCTGTAGGCTGCCGTTGTATTCGGTGATGATGAGAATGCCGTTCTCTTTCGCGTCGGGTTTGGAAGGGTTGACCTCATGTTCACCCAGCCCGAGACTGCGCTTGAGGGCGATCACCGGCACCATCGTCCCTCGGATATTGGCCATCCCGACGACACGGCTGTCCGCTTCAGGGACACGCGTCAGTTCCGGCAGCTTCATCACTTCACGGACCTTGAAGACGTTGATCCCGAACAGCTCATTGGTGCCCAAATGGAACAGCAACAGCTCCATCTGATTGGCACCGGCAAGCCGGGTCCGCGCATCGATTTCGTTCATCAATGTGGCCATCGTCGACTCCTTCTTCTCAATAACGCATGTCGAGACTAGGCCGCGACTGCGACGGCGTGATGCCATGCCTGGGCATTCTCGACCAACTCGGAAATATCCAGAATGAGGACGACTTTTCCATCGCCGGTGATCGTGGCGCCCGAGATGCCCTTGAGGCTGTCCAGATATTCCCAAATCGATTTGATCACGACTTCCTCTTGCGACCGGAGTTCATCGACCACGACGCCGATCCGCCGATCGCCCAAGGCCGTCACGACGACATTGAAACGTTCACGGTCGGGATCGACGGGAATATCGAACTCTTGCGCGAGACGGAGCAACGGCAAGACGCGATCGCGCAGGTGCAGAACTTCGCGGCCATTGATGGTCTTGATGTCAGACTTTGTAATCCGGACGGCCTCGATGACGGAACTGAGCGGAATGGCAAACGTGGCACGCTCCACTTCGACCATCAGCGCTTGAATGATCGCAATAGTCAGCGGAAGTTTGATGGTGATGAGACTGCCCTTGCCCTGCTCGGACTCGATTTCCACGGTGCCGTTCATCTTGCGGATGTTGGTGCGGACGACGTCCATTCCCACCCCGCGCCCGGACACATCGGTCACATTTTCAGCCGTGCTGAACCCCGGCAGGAAAATCAGGTTCACGACTTCGCGTGGTTCCATGGCGGATAACTCGGCCTCGCTGACCAGTCCTTTGGCCAGCGCTTTGGCCTTCACTTTATCGATGGGAATACCCTTGCCATCGTCTTGAATACGAATGACGATGCTGTTGCCTTCCTGGCTGGCGGCGATCCGCAAGAGGCCTTCGACCGGCTTGTTTTTCTCATGCCGTTCCGTCGGCATTTCGATGCCATGGTCGATGGCGTTTCTCACCAGGTGGACCAGGGGATCGCCGATTTCATCGGCGACGGACTTATCGAGTTCCGTCTCTTCCCCCTGCGTTTCCAGGCGTACTTGCTTCCCGAGCTTCTGCGAGAGGTCGCGCACTAAGCGCGGCAACTTGGCGAGGACTTTCTTGATCGGGAGCATCCTGGTTTTCATGACGGCCAGTTGGAGGTCGGTCGTCACGAGATTCAACTGCGTGAGGGTTTCGCCCAGGGCACG
>JANOMG010000399.1:0-5761 GCA_031420175.1 Nitrospira sp. | reverse complement strand
TCGCAAGGGAAGGCTCTTCGCATTGGCCCATGCGGTCAACGTCGCTCGTTCTGCGGACGATAGGAGAATCGCTGGAGCCAGATGCAGAAGCGAGCTCTCGTCGGAGTTGATTGTCAATCTATTTATGACGCACTACACTAGTGCCCCGCTCCCTCTACCCCGCACCTGTCCAGCTGATTACTTCTTGCGAAACCCGAAAAATGTTCCGGCTCCTGCCGCGCCGGCGGAGGGAAGATAGCCGGAGAGGAACTGCTTCAGTCCTTCAGCGCCACGCTGGAGAGCGGTCAAAATATGCATGATCTGTGTCTCAAGGGCGCTCCAATCCAGGTCTAACCAGCCTGTTCCTTTGAGGATGGCGATACCGGCGAATAATGCGCCTGCAACCAGGGCAGCCATCTTCAAGAATCGACGGAAGGCCCATCCGATGAAAAACCCACCGATGTAGCTCCCTCCCAGCTGGGCGAAAACGGGTGAGTCGGCATAGTCAGCTACCCAGGCAGCAAGTCCTGCGGCCATTGTGGCGCCTGCTGCCACCACGGAATTCGCGCGCCAGGGCGCATCGGCTAGAAGGGCTGCAGCTATCCCCTGAGAGGACGGCTCTGGCTGTTGATTCTGTTCAATGTCCATACAATGATGGAGGCTACAGCCGACCGCTGGCGAAGGTGTCGCAGGCTTTCTGGTCGCCGCTCTCCAAGCCTTTTCGGAGCCAGGTCATACGTTGTTCTGAGGAACCGTGGGTCCAGCTTTCCGGTTGCACATGGCCACGTGCCATCTTTTGGAGTCGGTCGTCTCCGATGGCAGAAGCGGCGCGTAGTCCTTCTTCGAAGTCGCCTGGTTCGATCAGGTTACGATCGCGTTTGGCGTAATGCCCCCACACGCCGGCGAAACAATCAGCTTGCAGCTCCATGCGGACGGACAGCGCGTTGCCTTCTGTTTCGGAGCCTTGCCGTTGAAGACGATGGACTTTTTCCGCGATGCCCATCAGATTTTGAACATGGTGTCCGACTTCATGTGCAATGACGTAGGCCTGTGCAAAATCACCCGGTGCGCCGAGGCGTTGAGACATCTCGTCGAAGAACGACAGATCGAGGTAGAGCTTGTGGTCGCCGGGGCAATAGAAGGGACCGACCGCTGACGAGGTGGTCCCGCACGCCGACTGGACCGCGCCGGAAAAGAGCACCATGCGAGGGTTTTCGTACCGTTGTCCAAGCAGCCCAGTCCAGGTCGTTTCTGTATCGGCAAGGACGACAGAGGCGAACTTGCCGAGCTGATCGCTCGGGGCTCCGATGCGGCCTGGTTCAGACGGTGCCGATGACTCCGTCATGTTCTGCACGCCATCGAGCATGTTGAGGAGGGTTAAGGGATTGGTCCCGGTGAAATAGCTGACGGCAAGGACAAGGACGATGCTGCCGATGCCGAGCCCTCCCACGCCTCCGACCCTCGCCGGACTCATCCCGCGGCGGTCTTCGACATTGCTGCTTTCCCGTTGCCCTTCCCAGCGCATGAGGATCTCCTGACTCGTATGATCGGTATCGAGCGGGCTGCTCAGGCCGGCTCTTTTTCCATCGATTGGATGAACTTGTCGGCTTCGGCGATGGAGCGGTTCATATCTTTGACGAGCTGATCGACCTGGGCGTCGACTTTCACCAGCTCGCCTTTGATCGCAGCCAATGCACGAGCATTGAGGTTGTGTTTCAGATAGAGCACTTGGTCGCGGAGCGGCTTCAAGACCGGATCGATGCGCTGCTCGGCCCGCTTCATGGCGCTGAGCATCTCGTTGTAGTGGGCCTTGGTCTGTGTGAGCTTCTCCTCGCTCTTCCGTCGCAAGTCGGCGCTGGAATATTGGCTAAGTTCGGTCTTCCATTTCGAGAAGAGCGAGTCCGCGACACTTTCGACGTCTTTGATGCGTTTTCGCACGGCCTCGGCGCTGTCTTCACTGCTTTGTAGCTCGCTGTTGAGTTGTTTGTAGGTGGTTTCGAGCTCTCCGTCTTGATAGGCCACAACCTTTCCGAATTTCTCCAGGGTACTTTGAATATCTTTCTTCGCCTCTTCCTGCGCGTCACGGGCCGATTTGACTCGACTGCTCAGGATATCGCGCTTGGCATAGCCCATCTTATCCATCGCGGTGATATAGGCCGTGTCGCAGCCTGATAGACCAAGAGGGATCACGAGGAACATGACGATCAGCGCGCGTGTCAACAGAGGTACCTCAGTGAGAGAAATGGGGCCAATTCCTACGCAATGATTCTGAAGACCGATCACGTGATGCATCATAACTGAAGCATGGAAGCGGGGGGAAGGCCTCAATCGAAGCGTAGGATTCGTGCTTGATTGCACTGAGGAGTCAGGGAGGAGGTGCCCACGCTGGTGAGCACCTCCTGAAAGCCGATGGCTACCGAGAGGCAGACGTACCGGTCTCAACTTGACTGGCAATTTGCTTGAGGTCTTTCGGGTAGAGCACGATTTCAATGCGGCGGTTGGATGAACGGCCTTCTTCGGAGTCGTTTGCCGCGATCGGGTGCGTGTCCGCGTAGCCGACGGCGGACAGGTATTGGCGGTCCACACCGCCCTGATCGATCAGGTAGCGCACCACGGTCGTGGCTCGCGCCGTCGAGAGTTCCCAGTTTGTCTTGAAGCGATCTTGTAACTTCGAGCTGATGTGCACATTGTCGGTGTGCCCTTCGATCCGAATCTGTTTGTCCGTAACCGTTTTTAACACGTCGGCGACTTGCTTTAGCACTTTGATGCCGGCTGGCTTCACCTGCGCCTGGCCGGCATCGAACAGGACGCGATCGACCATATTGATGGTGAGGCGGTCGCGAATCTGCTGGATCGTAATGTTCCCCTTCGCAATCTCATCCTGGAGGGACTTGGACAGTTCTTCCTGCGTGCGAGTCAGGCGTGTGATCTCGTCTTCTTTCGCCAGCCGTTCTTGTTCCAGCCGAGCCTTGTCCGCTTCTCCGGCTTTCAGTCGTTGACGTTCCTGTTCCAGACTGGCCGTCAGCTGGGATTGCTGCTGCTGGAGTAGGTCGTGCTCTTTTGTGAGTCGAGCCTTCTCCGCTTCCTCGGCCTTCAGTCGTTGACGCTCCTGCGCTAACGCCGCTGCGAGTTGTGATTGTTCCTGCCGCAGTTGCTCGCCTTCCTTCGCGATGCGGGCGGCATTGGCGTCGAGTTCTGCCGCTCGTTTTTGCAACGTGGCAATTTCCCCCTGGGCCGAGGCGGTTCCGCTGGCGAGTTGTTGCTTGTCTTTTTTTCAAAGCACTGACTTGAGCCGTTTCGGCTGTCAGTTTTTTTTGGAGGGCCTCGATTTGCCTACGAACGTCCCCCAATTCGTTACCCAGCTGGCCTTTTTTCCTCTCAAGTCCGACAAGTTTTGACTGGAGCTCTCCCGACCGCGCGTCGAGGGCCGCTCGTTCTTTGGCCAACTCGACCGCCCGCTGTTCGGCAGCCTTGCTGCGTTGTGGCTTCCTGGTCCAGATTCTCAAGTGTGGTGCCGGGAAGTGAGTTGCTTCAAATGCACCAATTAACCCAACTGCCACGAGCAAATTTCAAGTCTTTCAGTGATTGGGACGACGCAGGAATGGATGGGAGCCATCGGAGGAACCTACGTATAGCATTGAGGGGGGTGACCTGTAGGGGAATGCCTGCAGCCATACAGTCGCCATGATGGAAACAGTTGAGGGAACCGAGCAGCATGTCGAGGTCGCTCATTGTGCTTATCGCAGGGGTTGGATATAGTGCACAGATGCGGTCTAGACTTCTGAAAGTATGGGTTCTGATTCTCTCGCTCATCGTCGCGGGCTGCTCCTCCTCTCCCGTCAAGATCCCCGAAATTCTTGAATCTCAAATTGATAAGAATGTGACGTTCACGGAAGTGCTCACCTCGCCTGAGTCATATACAGGACGTCTCATTCTGCTCGGAGGTGAAATCCTCAAGTCGAAGCGGCTCAAAGAGGGGACGCAGGTCGAGCTGTTGCAACTCCCGCTCAATAAGGATCAAGAGCCGACGACGGACCTCACGCAGTCGCAAGGGAGAATGTTGGTCCTTCACCAGGAGTTCCTCGATCCGGCAACATTGACGCCGGGGATGCTGGTGACGTTCGTCGGTGAGGTCAGTGGGGCCACCATCGGTAAGATTGACGAAGTCGACTATCGCTATCCCACCCTGACGGTGAAACACTGGTATGTCTGGTCTCCTGGAACCCGTGACGACCGGCGAGGCGGACCTTATTTTGGCGTCTTCGGCGGGATGGGCGTTGGCGGCGGGTCTCGCGGCGGCGGGGGATTCGGAGTCGGGTTCTGAAGCAGAGACGATCGTTCCTCTTTCTTCACTTGTGAATCGTTCACTCCCTAGCGGTCACACAATTGCCTTCAATAAACCCTACGGGGTCCTGCCCTGCTTTACCGACCCGGAGGGGCGGCCGACGTTAGCGGACTATATCGATCTGCCGGGGGTCTATGCTGCCGGGCGTCTCGATTTGGATAGTGAGGGGCTTCTGCTCCTGACGTCGGACGGTACGTTGGCACATCACGTCACGGACCCCCAGCATAAGTTGCCGAAAATATATCTCGCGCAGGTGGAGCGCATCCCGAACGAGGAGGCCTTGGAGCAGTTGCGAAAGGGAGTGGTGTTGAACGGCAAACATACCAGGCCTGCTGAAATACGCCTGCTCTCGGACGAGCCGCAGTTGCCCGATCGCCCCGTGCCGATCCGTTTCCGTAAAAATGTGCCGACTGCCTGGGTGGAGATCACGCTGCGCGAGGGGCTGAACCGACAGGTTCGGCGTATGACTGCCGCCGTGGGGCATCCGACATTACGGCTTGTGCGGGTTGCGATCGGGCCGATTGTGCTGGGTGACCTCCATCCAGGCCAATGGCGGGATCTGATGAGTCATGAGATTGCACAGATCTATTCTGCTTCTCGCCGATAAATCCTGTGTGCTGTTCTCCTGTCATCACAGGCATGAGGCGCAGTGGTGTTCTAATGCGTCGGAGGTGTGAACTCTGATGATGTGGCACGATTCTCGATGCATGATTGCCTTGGCCCTGGGACTGTTGATGGGGCTCGTCGGCTGTCAGGCGAGAGGCGAGCGGACTTTGCACGGGCTGCCCTGTTCGGAGATCGAACAGGGTATCAATCTTTCAGACAGGATCGATACTCTCAATCGACTGGCCGATGCCTTTGCTGCGCGGTGTTATGACGCCGTGATCGTGCATGGCGAGAAGGCGCGGTCGGAATTTAGACACAAGGCCTTTTCTCTGATGAAGGAGACCGGCAACGTCTTCGTTCCGGAGGGCTCCTTCATCGATTACGTGTTGGAAAGTTATGAGCGTGGCTACCTCTGCCTTTTACTGGCGGCGAGCTATGCAAACGTGCAGAAGCCGGAGGAGGCGAAGGTCGAACTCAGACAACTGGATCATGAGCTATTTATACCGCTCTATAATTACGGCGAAGACCCGGTCAATCTGTTGCTGTCTGCGGTGTTATGGGAGCGGGTGGGGGAGGAGAATGAGTCGCGCGTTGATTGGCTCCGGCTGAGAGACCTGGGTGTGATGTGGAAGGGCCAGCAGGATGCGGTTAGACTATTTGCCGCTCAACAAGTAAGTCGGATCGATGACGGGCATGCCGTAAGTGAGCCCTGGCACGTCTATGGCATCCGCCGATTTCCTGAACTCACGTGGGATCTGCAATTCTTTGGATCCACGAGCGGATATTTTTCTGTGAACGCGAGCGGAGAATTTCTTCCTGCTTGTCAGTCCG
>JANOMG010000398.1:0-4718 GCA_031420175.1 Nitrospira sp. | reverse complement strand
ACTTCGGCAACATGTTCAGCATGGCGGGGGCGTCGCTGTTTCTGTCATTTCTGCCCCTGCTGCCCAAACAAATATTATTGACCAATCTCCTGACCGACATTCCGGAAATGACCATCGCCTGTGATCGCGTGGATGAGGAGCTGATCGATCGGCCCAGGCGGTGGAACATCGCCTTCATTCGAAAATTCATGCTCACGTTCGGGTTGGTGAGTTCCATCTTTGATTATATTACGTTTGGTGTGCTGCTCTTGGTCTTTCAAGCCGGTGTCGAAGAATTCAGAACCGGGTGGTTTGTGGAGTCGGTGATCTCTGCCTCGGTCATCGTCCTGGTCGTGCGGAGTCGTCGGCCGTTCACTCGCAGCCGACCGAGCCGGGGCCTGCTGGGTGCGACGCTTGCGGTGGTGGGACTGACGCTGCTCTTGCCCTATACGTCGCTGCGCGGGCCGCTGGGGTTCGTGCCGTTGCCGCCGCTGTTCCTGGCGGCCTTGCTCTGCATCGTGATCGCCTATGTGGGCGCAGCCGAGGTCGCCAAGAAGATCTTTTACCGGCATGTGGTCTATTGAAGCGGGACTGTCAGGCGAGTCTCACTCGATGGTGAGGAGGGCGTCGATCCGGTTGTACGCGTCGTCCGACAGAATCTGCTTCTCTCGCAGATCTGTCTTGGCGTGATAGGGGCGGCCTGCAATGATCCGCTGGGCGAGCGTGGCATTGATGCCAGGTAACGCTAGGAGTTGCTCGATTGATGCCGTATTGAGGTTGACGGGCTGCAGGGGAGCGGGAGGCGTTCGTCGTGGGCGCTCCAGTCGTTCCGATGGAACGTCCAGCGGGCGCTGAAGCTGGAACTGAACGTGAATCAGCGGCCTGGTCCCATCGGCAGCGAGAGCAACTGAGGCCAGGCATGCGAGACCGAGCATCAGGAAGAAAGAGGCGAAACGCCACAGGTGCCCGGCAGGGGACAGGGGAAGATGGAGGCTGTGTAATCGACGCATGGTGCCCTTCGCCTGAGCAGTTAATTCTACCTGTTAGACGTGATGAATGGCCTGGCGTTTCCGCTGTCGGAGAAAATTATTGTGGCAGGGCCTCGAATATCAGATACATTCGAGAGGATCGTGCTGGAGCGAGGTCGCAATCTAACAGGATGCTGTTGAGAGTGCTGAGTAGAAGGGTGCGAAATCATTGCCGGCCATGGATTGCACAACCGGTGAATCCTTTCCTGCGCTCATCGATCATACAGGTAGAGTGAACCGGGAGGTGATTCGATGAAGCTCAATGAATGGTTACGGCTGATTGCCGGGCTCTTTGTCCTGCTGGCGATTGTCCTCGGGGACACCGTCCATCCCTATTGGAATTATGCCGCGGTGTTTGTGGCGGTGAACCAGATCCAGTCCGCGTTTACCGGCTGGTGTCCGATGATGGCCTTCTTACGTTGGCTGGGTGTGCAGGAATAGGTTGTGCATTCTGTGAGAACGGATCGTTGCCAATGAATGGTGTGACTCCAGAGGGAGAGAAGGTATTCATGCGTCTGCTAGTGTGCGTGGTGGCAGTCTGGGCGTTGCTCACAGCCTGTAACTCTCGGGAGGAGCCGGTCCAACCGGCGCGGACTCTCACAGTCTCTGCGTCGATCCAGGCCGCGGTGACAGAGGTGCAGACGGTTCAAGTTCCGCTGCGTGTCGAAGTCACGGGGCAGATTACCGCGTTGGTGCAGGCGACGTTGTCGAGCCAAGTCCAATCCACGGTGGACAAGCTCTTGGTTCGAGAGGGCACTGTTGTGAAGAAGGGCCAGACGTTGGTGGTCCTCGACAGCCGTGACCTTCGTGAGGAACTCGCTCGGGCGCAAGCAGAGTCTGAGAATGCTCGCGCGCATCTCGATCGCATGAAGCAACTCTATGGTGAGGATGCGGTGTCGAAGCAGGAGAAGGAGAACGCCGATCGCACGTTCAAAGTGGCTGAAGCCAGTCGGCGGGCCGCGCTGACGAAGGTGAGCTATACCGTCGTCATGGCGCCGTTCGACGGGATCATCACGGAAAAGAAGATCGAGGCCGGCGAGATGGCCTCTCCGGGACAGCCGCTCCTGAAAATGGAAGACCCGCAACGACTGCGCCTGGAAGCCACGGTGGCAGAGGGAGATCTTCAGGCGCTCTCGCGCGGCGCGACGATCCCGGTCATGATCGATGCGCTCGGTTCCAAGACTTTGCCCGGCACGGTGGCGCAGATTCTTCCAACCGGAGATCCTGCGACCCATACGTTCCTCGTCAAGGTGGAGCTGCCGCCGACGCCTGGGCTGAGAACCGGCATGTTCGGGCGTATGTTGGTGGACAAGGGCACCGGTCAGACGCTGGTCGTGCCGCGGTCTGCCGTGATTGAGCGAGGGGAGCTCACGGGGCTCTATATCGTCGGCCCCGATTCGTTGGCCCGCCTTCGCTGGGTCAAGCTGGGCCGTACGGTGGGCGAGTCGATCGAGATCCTGTCCGGAGTGACCGCCGGAGAACGACTGCTCGCGGACGCCAATACAGGCATTGAGGGAACCAAGATCGACGCTGTGACGCGGTAACAGGCTTCGCCGTGCTCTGATTCGGGATTGGAGTTTCGGGTTTCTCGTTTCTGGTTTCAGGTTGTTGGGGACCAGCTTCCGAAAACTCGAAACCTAACACTCTTACACGAGATACCGTTCACGCTTTACGAGTAATCATGTCCACCCACGTCGGTTTCTCAGGACGTCTCGCCGGTCTGTTCATCGGGAGCAAGCTCACGCCTCTCATCCTGTTGGGGGCGCTGTTGCTCGGCCTGTTCGCCGTCGTCGTCACGCCGCGAGAAGAAGAGCCGCAAATCGTCGTGCCAATGGCCGACGTCTTTCTCTCGTTCCCCGGTGCCTCCGCGAAGGTCGTCGAGGAACAACTGACCAAACCCTTCGAGCGCAAGATCTCCGAGATCCGTGGGGTCGAATATGTCTATTCGATCTCCCGTCCCAGCGGTGTCCTGATTATTGTGCGGTTCTATGTCGGTGAACCGATGGAGCAGAGCCTCGTCGACCTCTACGACAAGCTGATGTCCAACCAGGATCTGTTTCCGCCTGGCGCCGGGACCTTCCTCGTGAAGCCGCGGGACATCAACGATGTGCCCATCGTGACGGTAACCCTCTCCAGCGACCGCTACGGCGATGCCCAGCTCCACCAACTGGCGGAGCATGTGCTCGAACACGTGAAGAAGGTGCCGGGGACGGCCGGAGGATTTTTTGTCGGCGGGCGTCCTCGTGAACTGCGCATCCAAATTGACCCGGCCCGTATGCGTGCGTACGGGGTGACGCCCCTCGATATGGCCGGCGTGATCAGGGGCGAGAATCTGGCACTGCCGGCCGGCCGCTTCCAAAGTCAGAACCACGAGTATGTGCTGGAAACAGGCCGTTTCATTCGCTCTCGCGAAGATCTCGAAGCGCTGGTGGTCGGCGTCCGTGATGGCCGGCCGATCTATCTTCGTCAGGTTGCGGAGGTGATCGATGGTCCCTCCGACGTCACGCGATACGTGTGGTTCGGCCTGGGTGCTGGAGGGAATCGTGAGACGTTAGACGTGAAACGTGACACGCAGGGAGGATCGGGGGAAACGCTTCACGAGTCCCCTGCCGTGACCGTGGCGGTCGCCAAGCAGCGGGGCGTGAACGCCGTGACCGTCACCCGCGAGGTGCTCCGTATCGTCGATGAGTTGAAAGGCACGATCATCCCGTCGGACGTGCGCGTCACGGTCACGCGCGATTACGGGGAGACGGCCGATGACAAGGCGAACGAATTGCTGTGGCATCTACTGATCGCGGTGGCGGCGGTGGTGCTGTTTCTCGGACTGACCCTGGGCGTGCGGCCGGCGATGGTCGTGTCGCTGGCCATTCCCGTGACGCTCTCCCTCACGCTCTTTACCTCCATGCTGATTGGCTACACGATCAACCGGGTCACACTCTTCGCCCTGATCTTTTCGATCGGCATTCTGGTCGATGATGCGATCGTCGTGGTCGAGAACACCTATCGGCACCTCACCTTGCGTCGTCTTCCCCACCGCGAGGCTTCCATTTATGCCGTGGACGAAGTGGGCAATCCCACGATCCTGGCCACCTTCACCGTGATCGCGGCCCTCTTGCCCATGGCCTTTATTTCAGGCCTGATGGGCCCCTATATGCGGCCGATACCGGTGAACGCGTCGATCGCCATGTTCTTTTCATTGCTGGTCGCCTTCATCGTCATTCCCTGGTTTTGCCAGACCTGCTATCGCGCAGGTGTGGTGATGAAGGGTGCGGATCAAGACGATGTGGCAAACGGCTGGACATACCGGTTCTATCAGCGAGTCCTCACGCCGCTGCTCCGGCACCCATTGCTCGCCTATGCGTTTCTGTCCCTGGTCGGCCTGCTGCTCGTCGCGTCAGTCGCGCTGTTCTATACGAGGAGCGTGACGGTCAAAATGCTGCCCTTCGACAACAAGAGCGAATTGCAGGTTGTCGTCGACATGCCGGAAGGCACCACGTTGGAAGAAACGGCGCGAGTCACGAAGGCCGTGACCCAGTATGTGCGCACGATTCCCGAGGTTCGCGACTACCAGGCTTATGTCGGGACGGCCTCGCCCTTCAACTTTAACGGCCTGGTACGACATTACTTTCTCCGCGAGGGGAGCCATCAAGCCGATATTCAGATTAATCTAGTGGGCAAGGATCAGCGGTCGGCGCAGAGCCACGAGATTGC
>JANOMG010000397.1:0-9288 GCA_031420175.1 Nitrospira sp. | reverse complement strand
ATCGCCACGCCGGCAGGCACCGCGATGGATTGATGCACGGTGCAGCCATGCGCCACTTTGAGGAGACGCTCGCTGTGTTCGGCCGTGACGCGATGCGGCAAGTGAATCGCCAGTGTGACCTGGCCCACCCGATGCGGCTGTTCCGCCATGGTCCATTCCGCCTCGACGCTCAACCCTTTGGTCGAGATCTGATGGCGGTCGCAGTAACGACCCACGAAATATCCCACACAACTGGCTAGTGAACCGACGAAGAGTTCGACAGGACTCATGCCGGCATCCTGTCCCCCATCCTCGATCGGCTGATCGGTCACCACTCGGTGAGCACCGCTGATAATGTCGTGGCGAGTCCCACCATGGTAGACGGCTGTGAGTTTCATGTCGCCCTCCTCTACGTCGTTCGTGAAGCAATTCCGGAATCTGTTGACCTGTTGATTGTTCGGAATTCATCAGATCGACAGATCGTCAGATATCTACCACTTCACTCTTCACGTCTCACGCCTAATACGGCGCGTCCACAGGCTTCCCGCCCTTCGGCCAGTCATTCGTTTTGCCGGGAAAATCCGGCCGCGGTTGCGCGTTGATAAATGCGGCGACGTCGAACGCATCATCGTCCGACAGGCTCCAACCCCGGGCACGCGGCATGTTCGATTTGATGAAGGCAGCGGCAACGCTCACCCGCGCCATACCAGCGGCAATGGTGTAGGACTGCGGTCCCCAGACCGACGGCGCCGCCATCGTCCCCAGACCGTCGGAGCCGTGACAGAAGGCACATTTGTTCGCAAACACGTTCTTCCCGTTGCCTGGATCGAGAGGGCGCCGGGAGTCAATGTGTTGGAGGCCCCGCCAGGGCAACGTCGCTCCTTGCGGTACTCCGTGCGAGAGCCAGGTGATATAGGCCACGATGGCCTGCATCTTGGAACTGTCCGACGGAAGCGCTCGCCCATTGAGGCTTCGTTCAAAACATTCGTTGATGCGATCAGCCAACGTATTCACCCTCGCGTTGCGGGTTCGGTACGCGGGATAGACTGCGGCAAGGCCGACGAACGAGGCCGCGTTCGGATTGAGCCCGCCGTCGAGATGACAGTTGGTGCAGTTGAGGCGATTGCCGACATAGGGTCGGGCATATTTCTGCGTATTGACGACAATCTGATAGCCAAGCCGGATCTGTTCACCCAGTTGACTGCCTGGAATGGTGTCCGGGGAGGGCGGAGCGAATTCTATCGCGGCACTGTCGGTTCGGTCAGCTCCCCGAGGCTCCTCGGTCTTGACCAGAGCAGTCTCGCCGGAACAATTTACGAACAGAAGCATCCCTAGGATGGCCGACAACAACCACATCATACTCCTCCCTTGTGCCAAGACCGTGCCACTAGCACGAACGACGTCCCTACAATTTTAGCTGTCAAATCAAACGATTAGACGTCAGCTCCAAATCCTACTGGAGCGAAAAGCCACAGGGCCGACTCCATAATTGTTGCCGGATGCCACAGGAGAAGAATGCCAGGAGTAAGCTCAGTCTGGGCTTGAGACAATCACCGACGTTCTACTCACTCAGCCCTCAGCCTATGGGGCTCGCTTGAGGCTCAGCATGTAACTCGTCAGGTCGTTGAGCTGTTTATCGTCCAGCGGAAATTTCGGCATGAACGATCCCGGCGATACCGACTGAGGATCTCGAAAATGTTTCAGATGCCATGCTCGGTCAGGCCTCGTGTCGCCGACGTAGGACAGGTCAGGCCCCACAGCGCCGCCTTCACCGTGAACGAGATGACAGCCGACGCAGCCGAATTGCTTATAGAGCGCCTGCCCCCTGGCAAGAGCCGGATCCACGCGGGGCACGGCATAGAGAGTCTTGAGTGAGATGCCCAGCAGGGAAAAGACCACCAGGAGAAACAGCAGCCCCGAGACCAGCGCAGCGGGACGCTTAATCGGATTGCGCACCGGATTCCTGTCGATGAAGGGCCAGAAGAATAGGCCAAGGATCACGACCATCGGCAGCACCCACGTCGCCAGCGGCTCCAACGGCCCATGCACGTACTTCAGTAATTCGTAATAGAAGAGGAAATACCATTCCGGCACCGGCACGAAACTGGTGTCGGACGGGTTCGCCTTGTCGGTCAAGGGAAAGGGCACCAGCAGCGCGAGACTTGCCAGGACCGCGAACACCGCCAGCATGACAACGGCGTCCATATAGACCTGCCGCGGATAGAACGTCTCGCGGCCGAGCGACGCCCGCTCATCGGTCCAGGGTCCGGCCGGCCCCACGCGTCGCAGAATGAAAAGATGCGCGGCGAGCATGGTGACGAGGATCGCCGGCAGAAACAACACATGGACGGCAAAGAACCGGGACAACGTAAGCGCCCCCAGCACCTCCCCGCCCCGCATGACCTTCATCAAGAACTCTCCAACCAGCGGAACGGTGCCCACCATATTGAGCCCGATCTGCGTCGCCCAATAGGCCGTCTGATCCCATGGCAGCAGATAGCCAGTGAACGCGAATGCCATCACGATGAGGAAGAGCACCACCCCGACCATCCACATCACTTCGCGGGGTGGCTTATACGCCCCATATAAGAATGTCTGGAGCATATGCAGCCCGATCGCGACCACCATCCCTGAAGCGCCCCAGTGGTGGAGTCCACGCACGAATGCGCCGAATGTGACTTGCTCCTCAATGAACTGAATACTGTCGTAGGCGTGATCAGGCGTCGACGCATAATAGACGGCGAGGAACATGCCAGTGATGGCTTGGAGCAGGAAGAGAAAGAGCGTCGCCGAGCCGAACACATAGATCCAACTGGCGCCGCCGGGAATCGGCTCGTCGAGCAGGGTCCGTTCGACCGACTTGAGGTTCAAGCGGCGGTCAAGCCATGTATAGAGAGTGCCTCGGTTCATCTCGGCTGGTTCTCCGACGCGCACTCTTCGTTGTACAACTCGACTCGGTTCCGCCCCTTGCGTTTGGCGTGATACATGGCCTGATCCGCACGTGCAATGAGCGTCTCGACTTGGTCAATTTCAGGAGATAACATCACGACCCCGATGCTGACCGTCACCGCGGTGACATGGTGTTCCCACGCGAACGGATCCTGTGCGATTTTCAGCCTGATGCGCTCGGCAATCTGCAGGGCGCCGGCTTGATCGCACTCCACCAACCCGATCACAAACTCCTCACCACCGTAGCGGCCGATGATATCGGGCGGACGGATCATTCCCTCGGCTAACTGCACCACGTGGAGCAACACACGATCGCCGAACGCATGCCCGTACCGGTCATTGATTGCTTTGAAGAGGTCCACGTCGAGAAACAGCAGCGCAAACGGGTGCCGGTAGCGGCGGCTCCTGTGAAATTCCATGGCCAGCGCCTCCATGAGGGCGCGCCGGTTGTTCACGGGTGTGAGAGAGTCCTGCCTGGATAGGCCTTCCAGCTGCCGATGGGCGTCCTTCAGTTGACAGAGGCTGTCTTCCTGACGCTGCATCGTCGCATGGTAATACGTCTCCACGACAAAGATCTCATCGAGCGTGAGGATCTTGTTCAACGTGAGGATCAATGATGACAGCCTGCACGCATCCCCCGAATAACGAACCGCGAGCCGTTGCAGGATTAACTCGAAGAGCTTGTGGTACGCGCCCAAGTACCACTTCTGCTTGAGCCCGACTCGTTCGTGCGTGAGTCCGATCCGAAGCCGTGACTCCGCATACTCGACATCATCACCGAGTTGTCCAAGGCTGAGCAAGTACTGGCGCTGCGACCCCTTGAGTCGCTCCACAAGCGTCGGGTCGGACAAGATCCCGCGCAGTTCCTCGAATTGCAGTAAGTGGTCGTAGAATGCTCCGATGATCTCGTCGACGTGGGAAGAGATCACGTCGCGGATCTCGACGAGATTCCGCCCGTCTTGTTCACCAAAGGAGAGAAACGCTAGCCTAGTCCGTAGCTCCGCCGCTGTGATCTGCATCTGATCGCACAGACTTCTCGTCGCTTGCGTGCCGTCTTGTTCAGCCATAAGGCCTCTCACTGGATTGACCTCTGTTACAGCTCAATTGATCGCGAAAGCCCGGACTTAAACTCTTTGTACATGACGAGCAGCCGTCCTGCTTCGATTTTTGTCGGCAAGCGGTCCAGCGCACGAGGGGCCGGACCGGCCAACACCGCTCCTGTCACATCGAAGACACTTCCATGGCAGGGGCACTTGAACCGACGGTCCGCCGTATCCCAGTGGTAGCCGCACCCCAGATGCGTGCAGAGAGGTGCGAACACGGTGACGGCTCCGTCCGGATGTTTAACCGCCCAGACTGCCTTCTGGGTCTTGGCCTCTAGGTACCCGTCTCTGACGATCGTCACATACTCAAGCTGTGACGGTTCTCCTTCCGGCAAGGTATCGAGCCGACCAACCTCAACCCATGATTGGGCCCTGCGCTTCAGAGCTGGTGAGATCACATACCCGGCCAAGGGAATCGCCAGCCCGAGCCCGATCAGACCTGCCGCTACCCTCGTCACCCAGCTGAAAAACGTCCGCCTCGAACCGACAGGCGTGTGGTCCCCTCCCTCTTCAGGCCCCCCCGGTTGCTCACTCACAAGATTCCTCCGTTGATCTTCCAGAGATTGTGGCCGATGAGGATCACCGCGACCGCCCAAGCGACGACGGCAAAGGCTCTGGTTAAGAGCGTGGGGGAGAGGGCGCGACTCACCTGTCTCCCGGCCAGCATTCCGATGACGGCGCCGGCGATCAAGAACGAGAGGACGCGCAGATCCAGCGGAGCCAGACGGACATGCGCGGCGACTCCCGTCAGGGCAATGAGCGTAATGATGAACAGCGAAGTCCCCACCGCCACTCGCATCGGAAATCCGAGCAGCAGCGTCAGGGCCGGCACAATCACAAACCCTCCTCCGACCCCGAAGAATCCGGTTAACAGACCGACCGCCATTCCAATCCCGCTTATTTTCAGCCAGCAGGTCCGAGGAAACAGGTCCGCGCAGATGCTACGCTCCTGAGGATCCTCCCGCAAGGTCGTGCGCCACCACATCTGTCCGGCTGCCACGACCATCAGCACGCCAAAGAGCAGGAGCGTGATGTCCTCCCGCACAAGCCGGTGACCTTCAACCCCGACCCACCCGCCGATCATGCCGGTGCCGCTGAGCAGTAGAGCCGCCTTCACCTTGACGAGGCCCGACTGGAAAGATTCGATGGCGCCGATGCAGGCGGCGGCGACGACGAGCGCGAGCGAAAGACTCACGGCTTCCTGCACGCTCGTCCCGAGCACATAGACCAGGAGCGGAATCGCGATCAGCGATCCGCCGCTTCCCGTGACGCCCAGCGAAAGACCGACCAGACTTCCCACCACGACAGCAAGGACCGATGGCTCGCCGCCTGTCATGCATCTCTTCTTCTGAAGCTCACGATACCCCCGGATACAAGGTCTTCTCGCGCGTGACCGTATGATAGGGCAAGCAGCGGACGAACGATGCGAACGCTGACGCTAAGAGAGCCGTCCCCATAAGTGCGCGGTTCATACATCCTCCTCGGTCATCCGATTCTCCGACCAGACGGCTGCCCCCTATTGAGAACAGCGCGCGAAGATCGCGTCGCAATGGTTCTCGGCCCCCAACCATGCAGGCACCGATTCATATCGCACATCGGTCACTCGACCGTCCTTGAGTGTGACAGTCGCCCGGCAACGATGCGGCACATCCCGCGGGCCGCTCGACTTCGCGCCAGGAACGGAGAGTTCGACGAGCTCGGCATCATGCTGATAGACCATCGCTGTCAGACCCTCTGACGTGCTCTCTCTACGCGGCGCACCGGCACAGGTGAGGAGATCCTGCTTTGTCTTGCCCTTCAAGGTATCCGCCATCCTTACAGCATCCGGTCGATCCGCCGGACCACCGGCACAAGCAGTGAACAACAGTCCCACCAGCACCAGCAGCCCCATCTTCGCGATCTGGCGATATCGAATAGAAGACGAGATCGAAATCGTCTTCATCCCGGCTTCTCCAACTTCATAGTGCCCAGCATGTTGAATATTATTTTCCTCTGGGACGGCCCACAGACAACAATCTTCCCTATTTCACTTTTTACGATTCATACTCTTCGTCGGACAGGTATTGATTCCCAACAAGGTCCAGACCGGGCAGAAGCCGATCGTACCCGTGGCCAACATGATCGTCCCAACCACCAACGCGATACCGGTTCCTATCGGGGGCAACCCGGCAAAGGCGCCGATCCCGAGCAACGCAATCCCCACGACGATCCGGATCGGCCGTTCGACTCCCCCTACATTGCATGTCATGACTGCACCTCCTTGGTTGGGCTGAAGCTATCAGCCGTCAGCGTTCAGCCATCAGCATTCGGATTCAGAGATCGTCGGCTGATCGCCATCTTGATGGGTATGAGTCATCGTCTAGGAAATGGATTCAGCATTCACCCGACTTGACCGCTTTTGACTCTCCAATAGCATGGTGATAGCTGCTGACCGCTACTTGTCCACTCCGAATCGATACATGTCATGGCACGTCGTGCAGCGGGCCGTCATGCTCGATAACCGCTGGAGGATCTGTTGCGGAGTTTCTTTCTGGACAACCGCATCCGCGAGGGCATCCATATCCTTATGGATCGACATGCCTATTTGCTTGAATGGAAGCGGCAGCTTCGCCATGAGCGCAGGATTCACATCCGCCGCCATGCCCATTCCAGCCGAGCGGGCTGCCTGCTCAATCTGCGTGCGATCCGCAGCCTGATCCTGACCGCCCAAGCCCGTCACCACGCCATGGACCGCCTTCAGGAGCATCCGCATCTCGCCCAGGATCAGGTCTCGCTCTGCCGGTGCTAATACGATTTGCATCCGTCCATCCGTGCCAGGCACCGTCCATCCCCGCACAAAGAACCATCCTCCAGCCACAATCGTCACGACCCACAACCCCAACGTGATCCAACAGAGCGTCGATTTCATCGGAGTCCACCTCCCATGCCGTCATTTCGTTCAGGAGCCAGCGTTCGAACATAGGCGAGCGCATCCCAAATCTCGTCGTCCGAAAGTGCTTCCCTCCAGGCCCCCATCGCGGTATTCGGCTTGCCGTCATGCACACTCTTGAACAACCTCGCATCCAACTTCCCTTGAATTGCCGGGGATGTGAGGTCGGCGACCGGAGGAGTAAACTTCATCGGCCCATCACCCTTCCCCTCGATCCCATGGCAACGGATGCAGATCGTCGAATAGATCACTCTACCGCTGAGCACATCGCGTTCCGGTTGAGACCGGTTCAAATCCTTCAGGCTTGCGCCCCCGGCAAACGCCAACACCGCGAGCCCGACAAGTACAACTTTCATCGCATCGCCTCCATAGCAGGCCTCCCCCTTCATTCTCACTCGTTGAGTATCCTTGCGAGTGAGATGCCAGGCAGGCATGGAAATGCGCGCGGCTAAACCTCCGCACAAACAATGCCTTAGGAGAGAGGGCCAGGAGGCGACACCGACAGATCGCCGCAAGTGGCGAGAAAAACCCCGCCAAGCATCTGGTCACTGTCGCAAGACGCCACAGCCAGGAGAACGCCAAACGTCAACGGTCATTCGTTAATAGGCTCCCCCTTCAACAATCGTGGGCTGGAACTGGCTCCGCTTCCGAGCGGTGACTGTCCCCTTCTTGTTCCAGGCGACCGTGCCAAGGATGCAGACCGTAGGTCGGGCGCCTCATAAGTCAATACTCATGTCTGCCCCCGGAGGCCACACACTGAATCTCAATTAGGGACTCGTCAGGCAGGGCTAGCGTTGGTGGTATAGGAAGTATGCGCCGGGAGATATGGTGCTGGAAGGGCTATAAAGGGAAGCGCGAGAGTCGAGGATAGGATTGTGAACCGATCCGCAGCCGGTACCACCGTGGGAGGAGCAAACGGAAGTGAGAGGAGGCTAACGGGTTTATGGAAGCATCAGACTTGCTACGGATTTTCAGGAAAAACGCCCTTCTCTATGAGCTTCTTGTTGTACGCGTCGGCGTCCATGGGGCAGAGGAGGAGGTCTCTAACTTCTTTTAGAGTCTCAAGCCGAAGCTGCATTCTCATCGGCTTCAGAAGTGTGTCCCCATATGTCTTGTAGTTAGAGCCGTGGGAAGTGTACGTGTAGGCTCCAGTCCTCTTGCCGTTGTACTCATGCATGAAATACTTATGGCCTTGTTTGGCAGGATCTAGCACGAACCCTTTTTTCGGAAGGGTGCTTTCGATCGTATCCCGAGGAACCTGAGACATGCTCAGGCAGCCTCGCAAGCGGCTTCGGCTAGGAGACTAGAGAAAAGTTTCTTCAAGCGTACGGCGTCGCCGATGACCTGAGAATCCTGAAGGGATCGGTAGTATTGCCAAAAATGGACGATGTGGCGCTCTACATCAAGAACGGCCTCTTCTAAACTTCCACCCGTCCCGACCACGTTGAGCGCTTCGTTTTCCGCGAAGAACCAGGCGCCGTCTTGAGTAACGGTGATACCGATCGGTTTCGATGGCAAGAAGGTGCGGCCAGAAATCGTTAAGCGGAACAGAGGAAACTTAAAAGGCTTCAAGGGCAGTTCTGCTACCGTCGCCGCTTCTTCATAGGTCGGAGAGCCCGGTATAGGAAGGAAGTGCGCAGGAAATCCTCCAAGGATTTCATGAGCGCTACGCGTTGCGCCGACCATGGTCATATTTCCTCCCCCCGTATGTAGTTGCGGTACTCGTCCGTGATCATGCCCTCAAACATTTGTTTTGTTACGCTATGGCTCTCTTCCAGATACGCTTCAATTTTACCAAAGACTAGATCCTCTTGCATTGCATAGTCAAAATCCAACAGGATTGCCTCGTGGCTCTTATCCCCCGCCATTACGTGCTCGATGCGCGCATTAATGGTTCCGTTCCCCACCGCCGAGGCAAAGGTAAAATTCATCGTAGTGAACTTATCGGTAGCAGGGGGAGGTAACTGGAACCCAATCTTCAGGTATTCGCGCAACGGAATGCTTCCCGCTTTGGGCACAAACGGAATCGCGTTGACATAGCGCAGCCCCGTCCTCGTCAGCTTCTCAATTTTGAATGTGTTTCCAAAAATGGTCGCTATTCTTAGGACTTCCTCTTTGAATGCCTCAAAGCCGGTATATTTTTTCGTGGTGCAGACGAGCTTGTTGATCGCGGTCATGATCGTCGCCTGCTCATCATCCTGCTTGAAGTGGTACAAGGCCAGCGCGGGGGCGTCGCCGGGTTGTAGCTTTGGCGCATACACTTTTGGGTACTTATCGCGAA
Organism: Nitrospira sp.; assembly: GCA_031420175.1. Classification (GTDB taxonomy): domain Bacteria; phylum Nitrospirota; class Nitrospiria; order Nitrospirales; family Nitrospiraceae; genus Palsa-1315. Next base: position 47 of record JANOMG010000397.1, on the reverse strand, counting down.
CCAGTCGAAAGAATTCATCCCGGCGACATTCGACCGCCGGGTCTCCG
>JANOMG010000396.1:0-8537 GCA_031420175.1 Nitrospira sp. | reverse complement strand
GTCGAGGTGCTGGAGCGCCGGGTCTTCGCCCGCGTCGCCCTCGGCATGGCCCAGCAATTGCCCCATCTGCAATTTCTAGAGTTCCAGCCCCGCTATGCCAATTACTTCATGGAGACGGTCTTTATGCAACGGGCGCTCTCTGTGCTCCTCGTCGACCTGATCAATGTCATCGTAGGCGGCACGGTGGGCATGACCATCCTTGTTTTCTATCATCCGTACTTCTTGCTGTATAACGCACTGATCCTCTCAGGATTCACCGTCGTCGTTTTTCTCATGTCGCATGGAGGACTCAAGGCCACCATCGACATGTCACATGCAAAGTATGAGACCCTGCACTGGTTGCAGGAGATCTCTCGCAATCTGCTGCATTTCAAATCCACGGACAGCCAAGCGCTGCTGCTGCGAAGGACCGACGAGCTCGTTCATTCCTACCTTGAGACCCGACATACTCGATTCGCCATTTTGATTCGCCAGTATCTTGGATCGGTCGGCTGGCAAGCCGTCGCCCACAGCGGACTCCTCGCCATGGCCGGTTGGTTATTGTCCATCGGCCAATTGACGCTCGGGCAACTGGTAGCCGCCGAGGTTGTTGTCAGCGGACTCCTCTTGAGTTTCGATGCCGTCGTCAAGCGCATGGGTCACATTTATTACTTCCTCACCGGTTTGAACGAGCTCGATTTTCTCTTCTCGCTTCCGAAGGACCAAGCCTCCGCCACCCTGTCCGTCCCACTGCCGGATCCCACCATTCACGGCATTCGCGTGACCTGCAAAGACCTCGCGGTCATCCACCCAGGAATGCCACCGATCTTCGAACAGTTCAATCTTGAAGTCACCCCTGGCGAAAAGATCGGCGTCTACGCCAGTACGGCGGCAGCCAAAACGGCGCTCGCACGAGTCTTGGCAGGGCTGGAAGCGCCAACCGGTGGCGTCCTTCGCTACAACGGGGTAGACCTTCGCCACCTCGATCTTCAGGCGATCAATCGTTGTCGAGGGTTCATGATCGACTCCCAGCTCTCCCTGTTCGAGGGCACGATCGAAGATAACATCGTGTTGGGACGATCCTATATTCCTTATAGCGATGTCCGGTGGGCATTACGCTTCACCGAACTGGAAGAAGACGTCGACGCATTCCCGCAGGGACTCAAGACCCACATCCGAGCCCCCGGGAAAATTCTTACCACGACGCATATCATGCGGATTTTGCTCGCACGCGCGATCCTCGCCCGTCCGCAAATTCTGATCTTTGACGGCATCATCCACAATATGCAGCCGGCCATGCGCGAGACCGTCTTACGACGGCTCTGCTCAAAAGACGAACCCTGGTCGGTGATCTTTGTGTCGAACGATCCGAATCTTACGCCGCACGTCGATCGACGAATCATTCTCGATTAAGTAGGGGAACAGAGTGGGACTGACAACCTTTATTCGATCATTTCGGCCGAGCGCCTCACAGGTATTGATCAGCCTGCTGATTGCCGGCCTGGGGTGGCTCAGCGGACAAGCCTTGAGCAGCGTCGACCAGGATTTACGCATTATGTATACCGAGTACACGCTCGGAGCCACCGACCTTGCTCATATTTCTGCAGACATCATGCGGTACCGGAACACCATTATCCGCGCCCTCGAAGCGGACAGCCAGAAGGACTTCGAGCGAATCACGGAATCCTTGCCCGCACAGCGCGCGAGAATTCAGCATGCCGTGGACCGGTATGCGGCCGCAGGGCTCCGCGTCTCACGGAGCGGCCGCAGTGAGCCTGAAGATATCGAGGCAGTCCGACGGAGTCTCGACCAGTACTTTTCTCTGGCCAGTACCACCGTGCAACTCTTGACGCAGGAATGGACGGCCGTCTCCCCGACAGCACGGGAAGCCATCAGGCGAAAAGCGGAAGAGCATGCCTCCGACAACGCAGGCCATAAAATGACTCAGGTCAGTCTGGCGCTAGATCGACTGCTGGACACCGTGGCGGACGTGGCTAAAGACATGCGCGATGAGGGCACAAAGACGATTCAACGCACGAGCCTGCTGCTCGTGGGTGGAAGTTTTTTCATCGCCTTCTTGAATCTCTTTTTCACCAGACAGCGTGGAGGAACCTCCCAGCACATTGAGGGCCCGGACGAACACGAGATCAATTCTGGCCACAGCCCCATCCCGCTTCCACTGACCAGTGACACCCCAGCGGCGGTACTACGTCAGGAGTAGTTCGTTCTGGGTCAACCTACCCGCTTATCACCTTGACTACTCCCTCGCCAGATAGCCTGAAAGAGCTGTGCACGCTCCTCTTCGGTGAGCGGTTTCCAGGCTCCGGAGGCTAATCCACCAAGCGTCAGATGCATGATCCTGACACGGTGCAACATGAGCACCCGATACCCCAAGACTTGGCACATGCGCCGGATCTGTCGATTGCGTCCTTCTGTGAGAATGATGCGGAACCGTGCGGGACCGAGTCGGTCAATCCGGCAGGGTTTGGTCGGACGGTCGAGAATGTCGACCCCTTGAGCCATACGGTCAACGAATGTCTGGTCAAACGGGCGATCGACTGATACTTCATATTCCCGCTCATGCCCATGCTCAGTTCGGAGAATCTCGTTCACAATATCTCCGTCGTTCGTGAGCAGGATGAGACCGGACGAGTCCTTGTCGAGTCGGCCGATTGGAAAAATTCGCTCCGGGTGGCCGATCTCCGCGATGATGTTACGAGCCACATGCGGCTCGCTGGTTGTCGTCACACCTATAGGCTTGTGATACTTGATATAGAGCGAGGCAGTCCCCCAGGGAATCACCTGTCCGTCTCGTGCGATGACGTCGTTGGGACTGACCTTATCTCCCAAAGACGCCACCCGCTGATTGATGGTCACACGACCGGATTCGATCAAACGATCGGCCTCTCGCCGAGAGCAAATGCCGTGGTGTGTAAAGAACTTATTGATGCGAAGCTGGTCGGTCACAGGGTAGGCATGCCGTTTCAGTGAACGCGACGGCCCGCGTTGATCCGTCCCAGCATGCGGTAGATCAATCGGGCAATACAAAACTGGGGTGCGACAAACCCTTCGATCGGGGCCATCTCGCTGATATCCATTCCGAGAATGCCAGGGCCGTTCGCCAGGGCCGTGATGAGATTCAGCGTATCGTACCACCCCAACCCACCAGGCTCGGGAGTGCCCAGCGCAGGGACCAACGAGGCATCAAGGCCGTCGCAATCGAATGTCAGGTAGACCGGCCCGCGACAGGCCTTCACCACCTCAGGAACCCATCGAGAGGCCTTGCCTTCGTAGAGGCTTGATGGATCAAGAATGTCGGCGGCAAAGAACGTGGCAATTCGATTGGTGCTCTGAATGCGATCGATTTCTTCTGAAGAAATGGAACGAATGCCGACTTGGACCAACGGCAATCCGTCGTCGACCACGCGAGCCATGACGCTGGCGTGGCTGTACGGGTTCCCCTCGTAGGCTTTCCGCAAGTCGCCATGCGCATCGATTTGCACCACGCACAGATCAGGATAGCGACGGGCATGGGCCCGGATCGCCCCCAGCGCACCGGTATGTTCCCCGGTCAAGGTGACCACAAACCGCCCGTTCCCAACATGGGGTGTAACGAACGCTTCGATCGCATCCACCGCCTGCCGATCGACTTTTCCATCAAGATCGAGCGAGCGAATGGTCGCCACCCCGCCCCACTCTCGATAGGGCTCACACTTGAGCGTTTCGTCATACAACTCGACTTGCTGTGAGGCCTCGATGATGGCCGACGGGCCGCGATCGGAGCCCAGCACATAGCTGGAGGTATGTTCGTAGGGCGCAGGCAGGACATACACGCCCGCCTGATCTGGATGGCACCAAGGTTCCTCGAGCCCAAGGAAGTTCTGGTCGATACCTTCCCACCCGGCAGGAAGCGTCATAGGCGTACCCTCACGCGGCAGGGCTACCGACGCCGTTTCGGAATATTTTCTTCCGGGATGAACACCGCCAACGCGACCACCGTCGTCCAGCGATTGGGTTTCCCGACAGCGGACTGGGTGATGTTGAGGGTCCGAACAATCTTGCCGGCCATTTTGAAGACTTGTTCCCGTTCTTTCCAGGCGATGGTCGGATCGAACTCGACACCGAGCGTCGTGGCCAACATCTGCGCCGCTAAGTCTTCCGTATATTCACCCGTCTCTTCATCGGTTTCGCCATGCGCATGGTGCTCAGACAGATACCCGTAGGTTCGACGATCTGTCGGGATCGCTAACCCGATCGACGCGGAGACCAGGCGATTCCGTTCATTCGTTTCCGACCGGGCCATCACACAGAACGTGATTTCACCGGGGTTCAACATCTTCTCGCCGCGCACGCGCGGGATTATCTTACAATTCGGCGGAAGAATCGATGACACCGTGACGAGGTTACAATAGGCGACGCCGGCACTACGCAAGGCTTCCTCGAAGGAGGTCAACTTTTCTTTGTGGACTCCAACGCCTCGAGTCAGAAACATCTGCGTAGGTACCATCGTCTCTTCTCCTTACTTTATCCAACCAATCGGGTGATGGACGCCTCGCGAACAGAAATGCACACCCACAGTACGCCTCACAATAAGCACAGGGTCGCTGTTGTACCAAAGAATGGCGACGGTTCGCAATATCCCGCGACGTTTTTTAATTACACCCCTGTCGGTGGCTTCAGGTTCAACACCAACATACGGGGCTCGGTCATGTCTTCGATCGCGGCCTGAACCCCTTCGCGCCCGATCCCCGAGTCCTTGACGCCCCCATAAGGCATGTGGTCCGCCCGAAACGTCGGAATCTCGTTTGCCAGCACAGCCCCGACTTCAAGATGCCGAAAAGCATGAAAAATCACATTTACATTCTGAGTAAAGATCCCGGCTTGGAGCCCATAGTCGGACTGGTTCAGCACCGTGATCGCTTCATCCAAGTGGCGGTAGGGGGTCACGGTCACCACCGGCCCAAATACTTCCTGGCAAGACACTTTCATCGTTGGCGTGACGTGCGAGAGCACCGTCGCCTCCATCACCGAGCCCGTGCGTTTGCCGCCCAAAAGCACCCTCGCCCCCTGCGATACAGCTTCCTCAACCCAGGCCTCAACACGATGAGCCGCGGCCGAATCAATCAGTGGTCCGACCACCGTCGAATTGTCACTCGGGTCGCCAGCTTTCAGACGCGCGACATGTAACAGCAGTTTCGTCGTGAAGAGGTCTGCAATAGAATGATGAACAAAGATTCGCTGCACGGAGATACAGGTCTGACCGGCATACCCGAACCCGCCGACTGCACAGCGCTGTGCGGCAAACTCGAGATCGGCATCCGGCTCCACGATCACGCCCGCGTTCCCGCCGAGCTCCAACACCACCTTCTTCTTCCCGCACTTAGTCTTCAACATCCATCCCACGGCGGCACTACCGGTAAAACTCAGGAGTGTGAACCGGGGATCAACGACGAGCTGTTCTGCCACTGTGTTGTCGCAGGGCAGGATGTTGAGTGCGCCAGGAGGAAGCCCGGCTTCCAGAACGACTTCGCCCAGCAGTAACGCGGTGAGAGGCGTCTGTGGTGCCGGCTTGATAAGGATGGAATTTCCGGCGGCCAGAGCCGGAGCGACCTTGTGGGCGACAAGATTTAGGGGAAAGTTAAACGGGGTGATCCCGAGCACCGGACCGATCGGAACCCGGCGGAGAATGCCGAGATGGGAATCCGTCCCCGGCGTCCAGTCGAGGGGGATCACCTCGCCAGGAATCCGCTTCGCCTCTTCAGCCGCAATGGTAAATGTCTGGACGGCCCGACTCACCTCACGCGTCGCGTCGGCGATCGGCTTGCCAGCTTCAGCCGTCATCAGAAGGGCAAATTCCTCGCGTCGGGCATAGAGCCCCCCTGCGATCTTTTGCAACGCCTGATACCGAGCGTGGGACGGTAGGGCTGCCATCACGGCAGCGGCATCAACCGTCGATTGGATTGCCGCCTCGGCATCGGCGGAACTCGCGTTCGAGACCTCGGCGAGCCGCTGCCCGGTAAACGGATTGTGCACGGGGACAATGGTCTCCCCATGCCGCCACAGGCCTCCAATCAAAAATGGACGTGGTCCCTGCACGGGAAATACTCCGAGGGTGGTGAGACTTAGTCAGCGGACTTAACTGATACCGTAGGGACTGGCTCAAGACTGGCCGCCTGTTGGGCGATACCGGCTTTAGCAATCAGGTCCTCTGTGCCCCAATCGCGAATGGCCTCAAGCGTGAAGGCCTCATAGGTCGAGACGCCGTGGCACGTCGGGCAATCCGGCATCGGCACCTTGAGATAGAAGGCTTCTGACAAGCAGGACATACAGACCCAGTAGGCTGGCTCCCCTGCGTGCTGCGGAACAGACCAATACGATTGTGTAACAGACATCGGGTAATCCTTAGTGAGTGATGGACTGACTGTTCTGTGTCACCGCCGTCGTCCCATGAGGCTCCGTGGGAGCTCCCTGGGAGCGCGTGGCGGTGGCCAACATGCGCTCAATCTCCTCGGCAAACTCCTCGAACGGAACTGCGCCGGGGATCGCGATCGCCGGCTCTTTCTCGGTCGGTCCACCAACCGTCCGTGTCAGAATAAAACCGGGAGTACCATGAAATCCCCACCGATTCGCTTCTTGACGATCCTGGAAAATGGATTCGAGATATTGCCGCTCGTCGAAACACTTGGCAAAGGCCGCCTGATCCAAGCCGATCGCCTTCGCGTAGCCTTTGAACAACCCCGAGTCCAGCCGGCCTCCCTGGCTAAAGAGCCGGTCATGCATCGACCAATATTTTCCCTGGGCTCCGGCACAACGTGCCGCCACTGCAGCCTCGACACCGACCCCCTGATCCGCTCGTGGATAGTCTCGATACACGAAGCGCACCTTGCCCGTATCGATGTACTTGGCCTGCAATCGAGGCCATGTTACCTGGAAGAACTTCACACACCAGCCACAGGTAAAGTCGGAATATTCGATCAAGGTAATCGGGGCATCAGCGCGTCCCCTGACTCGCCCGTCCTCGGTCGCTGTTGCCGACCCCGCCCCAGCTTGGGTCGATTGCATCAGTAAGAGCAGCGATATGGCAGCGACTGTGCGAAAGAGGTGCGCCTTCATCATGTTCGGGAAGCTCGCTTCGCTTTGGCGCGCTCCAACAACGCCACCATGAGGAGAGGCCAGACCACCGTGGCATCGCTCAAGACTTCGGCAAAGCGCCCGCCTTCATCCGGCGGCACAAACTTTCCCCAGGAAATGCCTTCTTGATAGGTGCAGCCGCTCAACCCGCCCCAATAATCCGGTTCCGGACAGATGCGCACACCATACTGGAATCGAGGCGGCTGGACATTGAGGCCAAGCCGCGCATTGCTGATCTCGATGTAGGGGCCGACCTGTTGCGCCCAATTACGCGGCACCCCGCCGCCGATTGTGAAAATCCCAAGCTTCTTCGCCGAGATGATACGGCTCGCATAACTGTTGAGATCGAGATAGGGATTGAAGGAGGGATAGGCGACATGAATCGCCCGCAGCACATCAAGGTCACTGTTCCCTTGTAGCTGCGCACGAGCCCGATCGAGCTCCCGACCCATGGCCCAGGTTCCGACATCCAGTCCCATCTCCGAGTCGGTAAAAGCAGGGATGAAGACCGGAACGTTTTTTACATAGGCACTTTTGAGAATGCCCGCACCGTCATATTCTTCCGCGAGCGTCTGCCCCAATTCACGGGTGAGGATCTCAGAGGAAAGGGTCTGGTCAGGCTTCACCCGCTTCATCGTCTGGGAGACGACCTGCTCCACATAATTCAGGTTGGACTCCATCTCCAATGTGTCGTAGACCCGATTGTAGCCCTTCTTGAACAACTCTTCATCGGACATCGATGGATGATGCCGATAGTGTGTTTTGCCAACCGACTCACTCAGCCCATGGGCAATCAACGCACCGGTCGAGACGACACATTGCACCATCCCATGATCAATCATCGCGCTGATGATCTTGCCCATCTTGGCAATGGTCATCGCCCCTGACAGTGTCAGTACGACGAAGCAGTCAGGATCCTCGATCATCGCCCAGAGCACTTCGTAGGCCTCGCCCAAGCGGCGGCCCCCAAAGGCTGTCTTTCGCATGGCAGTCAGCAGGCCGTCGAATGACCCGATTTGTTCCGGGTCGAGAGGCTCAAGCGCTTCGAGCCCATCTTGCGCCCCATCGTGGAATTCACGTGCACCCATGGAGAGTCTACCTACCATAAGAAGTGAAAGGAGAGACGGCGCATTCTTTATACACAACCAACGATAGAGGCGTCAACGAAGCTACATCCCGAGAGATCCCTCGCCACATCCCGCTGCATGAGTACGCATCACCTGTTCATCGAGCCGCGAGAATTAATGAGAGGGTCTATCGAGCGCGGCGATCCCGGAGCCGCGATCAGTTCGACGATTCCAGGTCGCGTAGGGCGTTGAAGGGATAATTCTGACTTGAGCGATTCATCCGCGCGCTATCATGGATGAAGCACGCGCGGCACGAGCGAGCTTGATGTGGTGGTCCCAACGGGATTTGAACCCGTGTTT
>JANOMG010000395.1:0-2943 GCA_031420175.1 Nitrospira sp. | reverse complement strand
CCGGAATGGGGCTGTTATGCTTTGAACTGGTGGTCTATCGCCACTCGAAGGTTGCGCGACGTGAGGCACCAATCCAACCCACGGACCGATGGCTGTTGGCTGGAATCGTGGTGGCCGGCGGCATCCTTGGACCGGTCTTGATGTTGTGGGGGCTCCAGCGCCTCTCCGCGGTTGCCAGTTCCTTGCTGCTCAACTTGGAAGCTCCATTGACGATCGCGTTGGCCATTCTCTTCTTTCGAGAGCATCTCGATCGGGGCGAAGTCCTTGGGGCCATCGTCATTATAGGGGCAGCTGCCGTCCTCAATTACTACCCAGGAGCCGTGCACACGGATTGGCTGGGATTCGTCGCGATAGTGGGCGCCAGCCTCTGCTGGGCTATCGATAACAATCTGAGCCAGCGCCTCTCGCTCCGTGATCCAATTGTGGTGCCGCGAATCAAGACCTTGGGAGCGGGCGCCTGTACGTTAAGCCTGGCCATACTCACCGGTCAGAGCTTGCCTCGGCCCTCGATTCTTATGGCTGCGCTTGTGCTAGGGCTGTTCAGTTATGGCCTGAGTCTCGTGCTGGACATGCGGCTCTCCGCTTGGTAGGAGCCGCCCGCGAAGCAGGATACTTTGCGACCGCGCCCTTCATCGGCGCCGTGGCCGCTGTGCCGATTGTCGGTGAGCAATGGGGATCGACCGAGTTGGCCTCCAGCGCGGCCATGGCGGTGGGTGTGACACTCTTGCTGAGAGCCCATCATCGCCATCTTCATGTCCATGAAGAGGTGGAGCACAATCACACGCACGTGCATTGTGAGCACCACCAGCACGAGCATGAGGAGCAGATCGTCACAGAGGAATCGCATGCACACGCGCACCGGCATCTGCCACTGGCGCATGATCACCCACACGTGTCCGAGCTGCATCACCGCCATGAGCATGGATAGATTGACGTATACGGTTGGGATACACTCCGGCCAGTAGAAATCATTTGGCTTACTCTACGGGAGTAAAGGGATGCTGATGTCCTGGGCGCTGTTTTTGGTGAGCGCGGTGGTGATTGTCGTTGCCGGGACGAAGCTCGCGCGCTATGCGGATCAGATCGCCGAACTCAACGGTCTGGGCCGGTTATGGATCGGCGTCGTGTTGGTAGCCGGTGCCACCTCGCGGCCTCCCTCCTAGTCAGAATTGCCAAAATGGTTTTTCAGCAGCCTGCCAGGAGCTCGCGGTCGGACACGCTGCTGTACCTATCTCTTCGAGCAACAGACGCCAAGAGTGCGGCGTTCTGCCTCCGTATAGCTTGCCTACTGTGGCTAAATGTCCCCCTCGTCTCACCGTGAGCATGCCGAGTGGTGTGAAACATCAGGAAGTCTCAAGCCGTTGGGTCGCAGCGAGCAAGGCATTGCTCTTGCTGGCGTTGAACTGTGCATGACTGCCGCTATCTCGTTCACATGATGGACTCAGGTCGGAGTCAATGAGGTTGTAGGGGTGGAGTGGCGTGTCGCAATGCGCGATCACACGTAAGGAGGGGCAAGAGAGATGGAACAGCCCAAGAAAAGCGACGGCTGGCTCGCTTCATTCTTCCGCGAGGTGATCAGCATGCCGCGTCGGCATGTGCTCGTGTTTCTTGTCGCGACGGTGCTGCTCGTCGTCGTGGAAGTCGAGTTGGTCGAAGGGTGGCACCTTGTCCATCTCGTGGAACTCGTGGGGGTGATGGTCTTCCTCTACCTCCTGTGGGCGGCCTGGCGAGTGCGACGTGGAAGGACCAAGCCCCTCCATCTGTCGACCAAGAGCGAGTAGGAAACTGAGCACCCTATTCCTAGGCAAGAGTCACCATTAACTCTAAGGGAGGGATAATGACGCCATGACAGCTATTCAGACAACAACAGGAACGACGGGGTCAAAGCAGTTGCGCCAGACACAGCATGATCGGGAAAAAGAGGGGAAGGGGCGTATGCAAGACAAGTCGGGAGCCGCTCATGGTGTTGCTAGCGGAAGTCCCATCGAACTGCCCAATGGCATGTGGGAACGGATCGCGAGCAAAGCCCGCGAGTTGTGGGAGCTGCGAGGGCGGCGGGAAGGTCATGACCTCCAAGACTGGTTCGATGCCGAGGTCATCGTGATGGAAGAGGTCCACGAAGCCCGCGAATGACCAGACAGCCGATGTCTCGGTGAGAAGGACTACGGTGGAATGCGAGAGGAGGTCATGTGAAACGCAATCTCGGAGCCATCGAACGATGGATGAGGGTCGTCGGCGGGATCATCCTGATGGTGCTCGGAATCACGCTGCCCATTCCGTTTTGGGCCGAGGAAATCGCAGAGACGATCGGGTTGCTCACAGTGGTCACCGGCGCGGTGGGGTATTGTCCGTTGAAGCACCTGTATACGCAGAGGGGGCAAAAGTCAGGGTCATCAAGTTAGGTGTCGGCGCGAAGCGCAGCGATGATCTTGTTTCCAGAATGTCCTGCTGCTCCGGCTCGCGCGTCGCCGGTTGGAGCAAGCAGGTTTTACCGTCTAGACCCCGCCTGGCCAAGAGAGAGCCCCCATCCCATCGTTGGGCGGCACCTGGCACGGTCGTGGCGGCCATGCGCGGACAGATGTGAAGGATGACACATGTACCGTCGTGTGATGGCGTTTGATTTTGACGGGACGCTTGCCGTGGAGGGGGTGGTGCCCCGTGAACTCGAGTATGCACTCGATCGATGCCGTGCTGCGGGCTATGCACTCTTTCTTGTCACGGGCCGGCGTTTTGAGACGGTCTCACTCGGCCGCCTGGGCGAGCTGTTCACCGGTGTGGTGTGGGAGAATGGCGCGGTCTTGGTTCACACCGCCACCGGTGAGGTCTATCTGCCATTCGGGCAGCTCGATGAACGCCTCATGAAGGCGCTTGAGGACGCTGAGATTCCCCTCGAACGCGGGTTGGCCATTGCGGCGACCTGGGTGCCGCATGACCAAGTGGTGT
>JANOMG010000394.1:0-13299 GCA_031420175.1 Nitrospira sp. | reverse complement strand
CTCATGCCGGAACGGGATGGGATGGAGGTCACACTCGCGCTGACGCGGGAATTCATGGAGGCCAATGTCATTGCCATGAGCGGTGCGACAGACGCCCGGAGTCTTCTGGACATCGCCAAACTCTTCGGCGCACGGCACGTCATCCAAAAACCCTTCACGGTTGAAGAAATCCGACGTCTCGTGCGCTTCACATTGGAGCAGTAGCGGAGGCCCCGACTGCCTACCTCGCTCCAGAGGACTGCGACGGCCACAGCGATCCGGCGATCATGCCGGCCCCCGCTGCCAGAAAACCGACAAGTTGCAGCGGCCATATGGCAGTCGGCGAACCGAATCCTTCGAGTGCCAGCCAGCTCGTGAGCCCCGCCACAATGGCCCAACGCGCACCCCGAGTCGTGGCTCGTTTCCAATAGAGCCCCGCGAACAGAGGGATAAACGCCGCCACCAGCGTCACCTTATAGGTATTCACAACCATCTTGTAGATGCTGGCATCCGACCAGAGTGCAATCGCCAAGACCGTCACAGCAAACCCCACCAAGACCACACGCATCAGACGAAGAAACTCTGAATCGTTCAATGGCGACAGCATCGGCGTGATGACGTTCTCGCTCAAGGCCACCGACGGCGCCAGCAACGTGGCACTCGAACAACTCATGACCGCGGAGAGGACGGCGCCGAAGAACAGAACCTGGGCCACCATCGGCGTGTGCTGCACGATCAGCGTCGGCGGGACCAGTTGTGAATCCTGCTCCAACAGCAGACCGAACTTCACAGGGTCCACCAATGTCGCCGCATAGGCCAGAAACATCGGGACAAAACAGAAGAGGAAGTAGAGTGTGCCGCCTAGCAGCGATGCCCGTATGGCCGTCCGTTCATCCTTCGCAGAGGTGATCCGTTGGAAGACGTCTTGTTGAGGGATCGACCCCAACATCATCGTCATCCAGGCGCCGAGGAACGGAATCCAGGCCGAGAGCGTAGCCGGGGGAAAGAAGTCTAATTTGCCGGCGCCGCTGCATGGTCGATTACCGTGCCCACTCCCCCCGCCAAGCCGCTCACGACAGACGCGATATAGAGCAGCCCCCCCCCTGATCACGGAGATTTGGACAAAATCCAGGATCGCCACGGAAAACATCCCGCCGAACGTCGTGTAGGTCAACACGATCGCGGCGCCGATCACGATGCCGACCGACTGACTGACCCCGCCGTCGGTCACCACGTTCAGCACTAATCCCAACACTTTGAATGGGGCCGCAACCCAGCCCAGGTACGACGCGACGACGCAGAGGGTGCAGAGGACTTCAATGCTGCGGTCATAGCGAACACGATAGTAATCGCCGACGGTCAGCAGATTGAGTCGATAGAGACGCGGGGCGAAGAAGAGTCCGGCGAGAATCAGACACATGCTCGACCCGAAGAGATCGGCAACGACACCGCGCAACCCTTCCTTTGCAAACGTGGCTGAGATCCCGAGTACGGCCTCTGCGCCGAACCACGTCGCAAAGACCGTCGCCGTCACAATCGGCAGCGGAAGACTCCGACCGGCGACCGCGAAATCCTTCGTGGTATGGACCCGCCTGGCGGCAGCCAGTCCGATCCCTACCGACACAAGTAAATAGAGAATAACGAATCCAAGAATCATGGGAACGGCTCAAACATCCATGTGGGCGGATTCTAGCGAGGCTTCGGCAAGGGTGCAACGGCCGAGAAACGAGACTGACTGGAAAGTCGAACGTTCGAGGTTCGAGGTTCGCAGTTCGAGGTTTTCGAAACTTCGAACTCAGAACGTCGAACTTCGGATCGCGCACTTCGCTCACGCCTCGCACTTCACGCCCCACGGTTCATAGACGCTGCAAACCATTTACGCATCCTGAGAGCCCCCCTGTTCCTCTGAACACATGCATGTTAGGCTCATAGCAGTTGCGACCAGGAGGGAGCCCCATGAACGATCCTGTGATCCATCGACGAGATTCCTCAAGAACGATAACCGGACTGTGGCCACAACTCCTCAGTGGAGTGATCGGGATAGGGATGGTGTTGGCCGGACTACCCGCCTATGCGAGCGAGTCGCAGACACCGTGGGAATGTTCAAACTATACCGGCGACGCCCATACCCGTTGTTTGGCGGCCTTCGTTGAGTCGCAGCGCGACCAGATCGCCGCACTTCAAGTACGCGTGCAAGCGCAGCAAGACACCGTCAATCAACTGAAAGCCCAGATGGATCATCAAGCCGCCGGCGCAGCAGTACGGCAGCAACTGGCCCAACCACCCACCATCGTGCAAGTGGCCCCTCCCCTCTACACCTATCCGCCTGTGGGACTCGGCCTCTATTTAGGGCGCCCCTGGATCTACGGACAACCCTACTATTACCCTCCCTACATCTTCGGCCCCCGCTACTATGGACATCACCGGGGCCACCGCTGGTAACAGACTCGCAGACGAGCGAACGACTGAACGATGAATGTGGAGCACTGAAGCGACAATCTTCTCCTTCTTCATCGTTCATCGTTCACCACTCATCGTTTCCAGACTAGCGGACCGTTTCAGCACCCTGTTAGGCATAATTGTCTTGAGCCCAGCTCTCACATCGCATACTCTACAACGCTTCGGGACTTGCGATATCAGGTCCGTCGCCGTCACATACAAAGAAAGGATCGCTCATGCGCTTCGTTGTCTCCTGTTTGGTCGCCCTACTCAGCCTTGGAACCAATGCGGCATTCGCTGCAACTCCGGAACCCACGAATGATGAACAAAAAACCCTCTATGCCCTGGGATTGGCCATCAGCCAATCGCTTGGCGCCTTCAGCCTGACCGAATCGGAGCTTGATCTTGTGAAGTCCGGTATCACAGACGGGGTCTTTAAAAAGACTCCCAAAGTAGAGCTCCAGACCTTCGGCCCCAAGATTCAACAACTGCAACAGGCCCGGGCGTCAGCCGTCGCAGAGGCGGAAAAGAAAGCGGGAGCCACCTTTCTCACGAAAGCCGCCGCAGAATCCGGTGCCAAGAAAACCGAATCTGGTGCAATCCTCATGACCATCAAGGAAGGCAAAGGCGCGAGCCCAAAAGCCACGGATACGGTCAAGGTGCACTACCACGGCACACTGACCGACGGGACGGTCTTCGATAGTTCCGTCAAGCGGGGCGAGCCAGCCACGTTCGGACTGAATCAAGTCATCAAGTGCTGGACGGAAGGCGTACAAATGATGAAAGTTGGCGGCAAGAGCAAGCTGACCTGCCCGTCGTCTCTCGCCTACGGCGACAAAGGCACGCCGCCTACGATCAAACCAGGCTCGACGTTAGTATTCGAAGTCGAGCTCCTCGAAATCGTCGCGGCCAAGTAGTTCCGCACTGCAGTTCTCACAGGGTCGAGCGGGACATTGTCCCACTCGACCCTGTGCATTCTCACCGTTCAACAGACAATTCCGCCCTTGCTGATCCAGCTCTTTCCACAGAGGGTGAGCTGGTCGTATCCCTCACTGCGCGTCAATCCGTGCCTGGCAGGGCATTCCTCCTCCAAACACGAAGGGGGGAGCTACCGATTGTGTGCTGCTCCCGTAAGTACTATTTTACGAATGGCCCATCATGTCTCGATGAGCGCGTGCGATCACCTCGGCCTCATCAGCCGCCTTGGTGTAGATGGCCGCGAGGGTTTGGCAGTGCTGAACCATATCGATCTTGGGGGACATCACCCCGCGCGAACTCGCTTCGGGATTCTTCTGATACTCCTCCGCCATCACCAGCATGTCTTTCGCGCGTTGACGGAGGTGCGCTGCCTCCTTCACATACCAGGTTTCCAGCCCTGCATGGTTGTTCTTGGCAACAAGGTCTTGAGGCGGACTGGCGATGACCGCACACGCCACGACTCCCACCATTATCAGAGCCGCGATGACACCTCTCAACAGGATCCCATTCTTCATCATGATTTTCCCCTTCCCTTGTTATGGCGCATTGCGTGCCTGCGCCGGCTGATGGTTATGGATCTGATCAGGTTTCTACCCAACGCTCCTTGAAGGTGGACTGCTTCTTCCGCTCAGTTCCCACCGGCATCACCGAGGTATGTCGTCACCTCCCTCCTCTGCATGATGTGTAGAATATGAACGAGTGTCCTCACGCCAACTCCTGACTCAACATGTCTTCTATCCAGCTCACCGCGCTTCATGTGTTTCGCCGATCGGACACGCTGTTGCCTTCCTGCTCTTGCAGCGAACGGTCGATACCGGTGAGTAGGGGCGGGGCCCCGATGGGCACAAACCTGCCACGCCAGAGGGCATAGAGTATAGGGATCACCAGAAGTGTCAAGATCGTTGAGCTCACCATGCCGCCGATCATCGGCGCGGCGATCCGTTTCATGACATCGGCGCCCGTGCCGGTTGTCCACATAATGGGGAGCAACCCGCCCATAATCGCGGCGACCGTCATCATTTTTGGCCTGACTCGTTGCACCGCGCCCTCCATGATGACCTCACGCAGGTCATGAACCGTCGTCATGCGTCCTTCGCGCACGCGCCGCTCATAGGCCTCGTCGAGATAGACGAGCATCACCACGCCCGTCTCAGCCGCCACGCCGGCCAGGGCGATGAGGCCCACCCAGACCGCCACGCTGAGGTTGTAGCCCAGATAGTCGAGATACCAGATCGCCCCGATCGCGGCGAAGGGGACGGACAGCAACACGATCAGCGATTTCGCCATTGATCGAAAATTCAGATACAGCAGTAGGAGGATCAAGGCCAGGGTCACAGGAACCACGAGCTTCAGTCGTTCTTCAGCCCGCACCAGATGCTCGTATTGACCGGTCCAGATCAGCTGGTACCCCGGGGGCAATGTCACCCGTTCTCGAACCGCGCGTTGAGCGTCTTGGACATAGCCGCGCAGGTCGCGTCCACTGACTGCGACCGACACCAGACCGGCCAGCGCCCCCGCCTCATCCGCGATCGACGTCGGCCCCTGCGTGATCACCGTCTCTGCGATCTGTCCGAGTGGAATCTGCGCGCCGCTTGGCGTCGGGATCAGCACCCTCTTGAGCCGGTCTGGGTCATCGCGCAGCTCGCGCTTGTAGCGAACATTGACCGGATACCGCTCCCGCCCCTCGACCGTAGTCGTCACGGTGTCTCCCCCGATAGCCGAGGTGATGACCGTTTGCACATCTCCCACCGTCAAGCCGTAGCGGGACGCTTCGCGTCGGTTGATGATCAAGTCCAGGTAATACCCTTCGTTGAGCCGTTCCGCGAATGCGCTCTTGGTGCCTGGCACGCTCGCCAAGACCTGCTCAATGTCTATTCCAATTTTCTCAATCATCTTCAGATCCGGTCCCAGGACTTTAATTCCGACGGGACTCCGCACGCCGGTCGTGATCATTTCAGTGCGGGTCTGGATCGGCATCCACCAGATGTTTGGAAAGCCGGGAATGCGCAGCTTGGCATCCATCTCATCCAATAAACGGTCCCAGGTCATGCCGGGTCGCCATTGCGCTTCCGGTTTGAGGGTGACGGTGATCTCGGCCATTCCCACAAAGGCCGGATCGGTCGCTGTCGGGGCCTTCCCCATCTTGCCGAACACCCGTTCCACTTCCGGAAAGGTCGTAAGCAACTGGTCCTGGACCTGCAACACCTTGGCCGCTTCGGGGATGGAGAGACCAGGGACGGTGGTCGGCATGTAGAGGATGGTCCCCTCATTCAGCGGCGGCATGAACTCCGCCCCCAGGCGCATGAACACCGGCACCGTGAGCCCGACCATCGCCACTGCCAGCGCCAGGGTCAGCCACCGAACGCGCAGCGCACCCGAAAGGATGGGTCGATACAGAAGGATCAGCAGCCGGTTCAACGGACTCTTGGTTTCCGCCCGGATGCGTCCCCGGATCAGGAGGACCATCAGCACAGGAGCCAATGTCACCGAGAGCGCCGTCGCGAAGAGCATTGCAAACGTTTTCGTGTAGGCTAACGGCGTAAACAGTCGGCCCTCCTGCGCTTCGAGCGCAAAGATCGGCAGGAACGACACGGCGATCACCAGTAACGAGAAGAACAAGGGACGGCCGACTTCTTGGGCTGCCGCGATGATGGTCTCGATCCGGTCTGCATTCGGAGCTTGTTCCAACCGCTTGTGGGCGTTCTCCACCATGACGATGGCCGCGTCCACCATCGCGCCGATAGCAATGGCAATGCCACCGAGCGACATGATGCTGGATGTAATATGCAAGTACGCCATCGGGATGAAGGCGAGCAGCACGGCCACAGGCAGGATGAGAATAGCCACCAGGGCGCTGCGCAGGTGAAACAGAAAGACGACCGCAACCAGGCTGACGATGACACTCTCCTCCACGAGCTTCTCGCGGAGCACTGCGATGGCCCGATGAATAAGGTCCGACCGGTCATAGGTGGGAACGATGTGGACGCCGTTGGGCAGGGCCGGTGTGATCTCTGCCAGCCGAGCTTTAATCCGCTCGATCACGGCGAGCGCGCTCTCTCCGGCCCGCATGATCACGATGCCGCCGACCGTCTGGCCCTTGCCGTCTAACTCGGCAATGCCCCGACGCTGGTCCGGCCCGATGTGGACATGGGCGATATCCCGAATCAAGATGGGCGTACCGCGGCCATCTGTCCCAACGGGGATCAGCTCAATATCCTCAATCGAGCGCAGGTAGCCGCGCCCTCGAATCACGTATTCCGTGCCGGCCATTTCCAAGACACGGCCGCTCACCTCCGCATTACTGTTCCGGACCGCTTCGATGATCGTCTTGATCGGCAACCGATAGGCGGCCAACGTGTTCGGATCTACCTCGATTTGATATTGTTTGACGAACCCGCCGATCGCGGACACTTCTGCCACTCCAGGCACACTTTCCAGTTGGTAGCGCAGGTACCAGTCCTGAAGGCTGCGGAGCTGAGCCAGATCGTGCGTCCCGGACTCGTCCACCAACGCGTACTGATAGACCCACCCGACTCCCGTGGCATCCGGTCCCAACGTCGGTGTGACGCCGGACGGAAGCTTCCCGGTGAGTTTCTGGAGATATTCCAGCACGCGACTCCGCGCCCAATACAAGTCTGTCCGGTCTTCGAAGATCACGTACACGTACGAGACCCCATATTCCGAGACCCCCCGCACTCGTTTAACTTTCGGCCCGGCGAGCAGGGACGTGACGAGTGGATAGGTGACCTGGTCTTCAATCAACGTGGGGCTGCGCCCCTGCCATTCGGTGTAGATGATCACCTGGACATCGGACAGGTCAGGAACCGCATCCAGCGGAACCTGCAATAGCCCCCAGACTCCCCAGGCCGACAACAGCAACACACAGAGGATGACCAGGACCGGATTGCGGGCGCTTCCTTCAATGAGTCGCGCGATCATGATCGATTACATGCCTCCCCCGGCGACCGAGAACTGAAACTTTTCGGCAAGGGGCGGTCGTCCCGGTACCGTCATGTTGACCGTCACCACCCAGGTGCCGCCCATGCCGAACTTCACGGTACCTTCGTAGAGCCCATCCTTGGTGTGGTGAGCCGTCGCCTTGGAATCGGCCATGCCCGGCATTGGCATGGTATAGACGAATACAACTTGCGCATTGGTCACCGGCTTACCAGCCTGATCCGTCACCCTGAGTCTCAAGAGCACGTCACCGGCCTTGGGTTTTTCCGGCGCCGTTGTGAGTGAGAGAGTGAGTCCGTCCATCTGACGGGTCGCAGCCACTGACATGTCGTTCTTGCTCCCCATCTCCATGCCCGGCATGCCTTCCATCTTGCCCTCATGCGCGCCGCGCATCTGCCAATCGGCCATGCCGATCCGGCCCATCATGCCCTGCATACTCGACGCCGACGCCAACTTGCTCTCTGCGTCCAACAAGAAATTGGCCGAGGTGACGATGCGATCTCCTGCTGTGAGTCCTTCCAACACTTCCACGTCATCTTGACTCCGGCGCCCCAGCTTGACTGAAGTCGGCTCGTAACGGCCTTGCCCCCGATCCATGAACACCAGTTGGCGAAGTCCCGTCTCCAGCACCGCTTCCTTCGGCACAACTAAGGTGTGGACCGCATCCGTGCGCAGCGTCACGTTCCCGTACATGCCAGGCTTCAGTTTGAGCCCGGGATTCGGCAATTCCACCCGCACGCGCACCGTGCGGGTTTCAGCATTCAACGAGGGGTAGATGTACGACACGTTGCCGCGAAATGATTTTCCTGGATAGGCCGCGAACATGACCGAGGCTGCCTGGTTGAGTGTCACCGTCGCGACCTCGGACTCATAGATGTCGGCGGAGATCCAGACCGTGGAGAGATCCGCCACCTCATACAGTATCGTGCCTGGTTCCACATATTTCCCAGGCAAGGCTTCTCGCTTCAGGACGATTCCGGAGGAAGGAGCATAGACCGTGAGCACCGGCTCGGCTTTGCCTCGACGCTCCAGCGCCACGATTTGCGCATCGGTCACATCCCATAATCGAAGGCGTTCCCGCGTACTAGCCACGAGGGAAGCCGCGTTGGTTTTGACTTCAGCGAGCGGACTGGCAGCCAGTTGTCCCTGCGTTTTCACGGAGAGGAGATACTCGTCTTGCGTGGCCAGGAGGTCCGGTGAGTAGAGGGTGAAGAGGGGGTCGCCTTTGCGTACGGGGCGACCGATCGAATCGACGAAGACCTCTCGCACCCACCCGGATGTTTTCACGGTGACCTGAGTCAAGCCACGTTCGTCATAGCCGACCGTGCCGACGGCGCGAATCTCTTGCCCCAAGGACGCGTAGGCAACCGGGGCACTCCTGACTCCGATCAACTGTCTCATCACAGCCGGAACGACCACAGCCCCCGATGGCGCTCCGGACATGCCTGGCATGGGTTCCATGTCTTTCATGGGCATCGTGCCCTCCATCGGCATCCCTTTCATGTCCATCTGCTCCCTGTCACCCATCATTCTGTGCGCGGTGAAGTAGCCCACGGCGACTCCGGCGATCACACCGATCGCTACGGCGCCAACCACGAAACTGTTTGTGAATGTCGGTCGGTTCATGAGGGTTTCTCCTTTGAGTCTGAATTAGCTCTGGCGATCGAGGTCGACCCCAACAACCTGCTCGAGTTCAGCCAGTCGATGCTGTCGGTCTACGAGGGCCTTGAAATACTCAAGCTGAAATCCTCGCCACGCCCGCTGGGTGTCAATCAGATCCAGAAAGCCTGCTTTGCCCGCACGATACCCGACCCGCGACGCTTCCAGGCTCTGCTCGGCCTGGGGCAAGATCGTGGTGCGGTACAACGTGGCCACCTGGTCAGTCGCCCGGAGCCTGGCCAGGAGGTCTTTGACCTGAAACCTGGTCAGGTTTTCCAAGGTATGTTGCTGCGCCCGTGCGACCGAGACTGCCGCCGCGGCCTCTTGCACGCCTGCGTCATACTTCGGCTTGGTCCAAAACGCGAACGGGATGCTCATCGCCACATAGGCGCCGAATCCGTCGTTGGCCTGAAAGTTCTGGAAGCGCTGAAACGCTACATTAAAGTCCGGGTAGTACTGACGCTGGGCCAGCGCGCGGGACTGCTCGTTCCGTTGCACGGCCAGCTCGGCAGCTTTGAGCTCCGGCCTGTCGTTCAGCGCGAGACGGTGGAGATCGTCGATGGTTTTGTCGAGCGGGATCTGAGACGGCTCTTGAGGGATGCCCAAGGGTGAGGTGGAATCCCGATCAAGCAGGGTATTCAGCATCGCTTCGGCGGTCTCGCGGCGCTGTTCCAGGACGGGAAGCTGCTGGAATAGCATGGACAGCTCGACCTGGGCTTTGAGGACATCGGCTTGGCTTCCCTTGCCCGTACGGAACTTTGCGGTCGTAATCTCTACGAACTGTCCGAGCAGCTCGACTTGTTCATGATGAATCTGGATCGCCTTGTGCGTGAGGAACAGATCGTAGTAGGCCTGCTTGAGGCGGGCGACTAGCTCCCGTTCCTTCGCGCGGACCGCTTGCTCGGTCATCTCAGCCGAACGACTCGCCACATCGCCTTTGAGCGCCAGCTTGCCGGGGAAGGGGAGACTCTGCGAGAGACCGAAGATACTGTTCTGTGCCTGCGTGACGTTGAAGGTCTGCGGGACATTCCACAACTGGACTGACAGGGTGGGGTCCTCCAGCGACCGTGCCTGCGTAATCCGAGTCGTGGCGGCTTCCCATTGCTTGCGTGCCGCCACCAGCTCCGGGTTCCTGGCGAGGACCTCATGGATCAATTCCGGCAGCACCAGCATGTTGCGCAGCACAGCATCGGGATCCTGTGCCCTCGACAGTGCGCTGCAGAAGAATAGCACCAGCACTGACACGACCGTCACATACTGACGTCGTCTATTCCGTCTCATAGCAATGACCTCCCAGAGTTCCCACACGTTCGATGCCCGGTCTACGCTCCGGTCGTACGTGACCGGAAGAACGAGACGGTAGGCCGGACGCTGAAACCGAGCGTCGAACGGCATACGTAATGGCAACGGAGCGATGACGAGGTGAGGGCTGGGAAGATCAGATGCGAAGCACGGAAATCTTGAGCAGGAGATCCTGGGGCGGACCGACTGAGGGATGATCGGACACACGGCTGCTGTGTGAGCTAAGGATGACAAGAAGCGCTAACGAGGCGGTATCTTCAGAACAGATCGTCTGACAGTCACTGCTGAGGTGGAGCTTATCGGCAGACTGCACGCCGAGCGTCTTAAACGCATCGCAGAACTGATAGACCGGTTGTTCATCCGGAGTCGAACAACCATTACCCATTGTGGCAGCTGTGGCGCCATTCACCGGCAGGAGGCAGGCATAGGCATTGAAGCTCAGCACAAAAAAGAGCACGACGAGTGTGCAGGCTAGAACCGAACGGGAACGATGGGAGTGGACTCGCATAGCGTCACTCTATCCCTCTCCGTCCCAGCCGTCAACAGTGTACCGCGGACAAGCAAGGGCATGAGGGGCTTTCGATTGTAGCCATCGAGCGAGGTTACAGATAATCCCTCCAAGCTCGCTCGTTATCTCTTTCAGGGATGGGGGCTGATTGATCTTCCACTGCGCGCGACCCCCAATCTCCGTTTTCTTCAAGGGGCAGCCTAGTCGCCTCGATTGCGCGCGTCGAACGAGCACCTTCTGAGTGTGCGCGTTCCGCGAGCAGGAGGACGACCAGGCTGCCCCGCACCCCCAGTATTTTCCAATCCAGAAATGAGTCTGAACGAAGGTCGGCGAATCTGAGTCTCGGCCTTCTGTTCTGACTCGGTCGGGTTGATCAATGCACGTGCTGCCGTGCCGGTTTCGTTCATGCCTGTTTCCGGATTGCGCCAGCGATCGCCTGAAACCGTGGCCTTCGTGCGTGGTTCAGCGCTACGGCGGCCGCCTTGTCGCTGATCCGTAAGGCGATTGCATCCAGGTGTTCAACGGTCACGCCGGGGGTGAGGTGCTGACGGGCGTTGGACAAGGACTTCAGCTTCTCATCGGGCGTGTTCATGTCCTCGTAGCGATAGCGCGTGCGCTCCGTTCCTTTGGCATCCGTGATCGTCTCCGGGAAGAAGCACGGGCGATGGAAGTTGACGTACGGGTTGAGGCAGTCGGCACAGAAGGCCTTGACCAGGCTGGCGCAGTGTTGCGGGATCTGCGCGTAGCCCAGGTGCCAGCGCAGTATCGTTGGACTGCCGGGGGCGGGACTGGGTGAACTCGCTGCGCAGCTTCTCCAACAACGTAGCGACCTGGTCAGTGATATACTCCGAGCCGTTATCGGCATGGAATCCCCGGATGACAAACGGAAATCCCTCCAACCGCTGCCGGATGACCGGCAGCAGATCGGCCTCGCTGATCTGCTCGCAGGTGGCGACCAGCTGGAACTGGGTCACACAGTCCACCGCGTGGCGGTGATACACGCCGTTCACCCCGTCCTGATCGCCTTGATGCACGCGGTCGATGCGGATATACCCCGGCGAGCCGTGGGGGTGTGGGGCGCGGCGCTGGCCGATGGGCACGCCGGTGGGCCGCGGCGTGGTCCCGTGCCGCCGCGTGCGCTGGTACGGGGTTCCGGCTCGCAGGTTGTACAGAGGGGACCCCGAGAGCCCCGCCAGCCGTTCAACCCGCGCATCCCCAACGATCAGGAGTGCGCGTTCCCTCAGCTTCTTGGTGGACGGGCCGGCCACGGTGCCATGCAACGCATCCACTTCGGCCAGCACGGCCACATCCGTGGCGGTGAAGCGGCAGCGAACGCCGTGCGGGGGTGGGCCATGCCGGGTCGACCGCGTCCCCTCCGTGCGGCACTGCCGCACCAGCCGGGTCACCTGCTGGCGTGACAGCCCGGTCATGCGCTCCAGATAACGGAGCACCACGCCCTTGCCGACCCGTCCGTGTGAGGCATCGCCAACCCGTGTGAGCACACGCTCGATGAACCGATACCGTTCCGCCTTGGGGACCCGGAAGGCGATCTCCGTGGCCCCGTCCAGAAAGGCCCTGACCGGCGCTCTCGTGTGTAGCCGTGCTTCTTCCCTGTCGATCACCATGCCTGGCATCATGCCCGATTCAGAACGGCAGCCGCTCAGACGCATTCCTCGTGGGAAATACGACCCGGCTTCAGACTCATTTCATATTGGAAGAGGCTCCCCCTTGCAGTTCCCCCCTCCCACCCCGTACACTGATCACTTTGCGATCCAGCCTGGCCTGCATAGTCCTGCCCGATCGTCCATACAGCAATTTCGTTCACCATTCATTCGGTCACTAGAGCTATGCCACCAATAATTCTCTTGAGCTGCCAGTCCATCAGCAAAACCTACGGCGTGAAACCGCTATTCTCCGATCTATCGGTCGGGCTAGCCGAAGGCGATCATGTCGGGTTGGTCGGGCCCAACGGCTCCGGCAAATCGACTTTGCTGAAGATCATGGCAGGACTCGAAGAGCCGGATGAGGGCACCAGATCGGTACGCAGGCAACTCCGCATCGGTTACGTGCCGCAAGAGCCGTTATTTGACGGAGCCCATACGATCGAAGAGGTCCTCGCACAGGTCTTGATCGACGAAGGTCTGGACCCCCATGAACATAGCGGCCGTACGTCCGCGGCCCTCAGTCTGGGAGAGTTTCCTGCAGCCGACCAGTCCACCGCCTCGCTCTCGGGAGGATGGAAGAAACGCCTCGCCATCGTCCGCTCGCTGATGCTGGAGCCGGATGTCCTCCTGATGGACGAACCGACCAACCATTTGGATGTCGAAGGCATCCTGTGGCTGGAACGCTTGTTACGGGCCGAAGCCCGCGCCTTTCTCGTGGTCAGCCACGATCGGCGTTTTCTGGAAGCCGTGACGTCACGGATGATCGAGATCAATCGCAGCTATCCCAACGGGGCATTCGAGGCCAAAGGCAAC
>JANOMG010000393.1:0-4365 GCA_031420175.1 Nitrospira sp. | reverse complement strand
ACCGCGCCTCGGGCATCGTACTTCACGCCGAGGCTGTCGAGGAGGCCGTTCTTCACCGGACCGGTGAAGCCCATGGCGAGCAGAACCAGATCCGCATCCATCTCGAAGTCGCTGTTTGAAATTGCAATGAACTTACCGCCTTCGAACTTCACCCGATTGCCGTGAAGCTTCGTGACCTGGCCATTCTCACCGGTGAACTTGGTGGTCGAGATGCTCCATTGCCGGTCGCAGCCTTCTTCGTGCGCATGTGACGTACGAAGCTGCATCGGCCAAAGTGGCCAGGGAGTCGAGCCAGCGCGGGTCGGAGGAGGCTCCGGCAACACTTCAAACTGATGAGCTTCGGCGCAGCCCTGACGATGTGCGGTGCCGAGACAATCCGAGCCGGTATCGCCGCCGCCGATGATGATGACGCGCTTGCCCTTGGCCGTGATCGGCTCGTCCGTCACGGGAATCCCAGATGTACGCTTGTTCTGCTGCGTCAGAAACTCCATCGCGAGATGCACGCCCTTGAGCTCGCGGCCTGGAATCGGCAACTCACGGGCCTGCTCTGCACCCATGGTCAGGCCAATGGCGTCAAACTGCTTCCGCAACTGTTCGCCCGTAATATCTTTTCCGATGGTCACACCGGTCTTAAACTCGACCCCCTCGGCTTTCATCTGATCCAGGCGCCGGTCGATGACCCACTTCTCCATTTTGAAATCGGGGATACCATAACGCAGCAAGCCGCCGATACGATCGGACTTCTCGAAGAGGGTGACGCTGTGGCCGGCGCGCGCGAGTTGCTGCGCAGCGGCCAAGCCCGCCGGGCCTGACCCGACAATCGCAACGGTCTTCCCCGTCTTCGCAACGGGCAGGATCGGCTCCACCAGGCCCTCGTTGAAACCCCGGTCTATGATGTTCCACTCGAGAATTCGAATGGAGACCGGGTCTTCGTTGATGCCAAGCACGCAAGCCCCTTCACAGGGCGCGGGGCAGAGCCGGCCGGTAAACTCAGGGAAATTGTTCGTGGTGTGGAGCGCCTTGAGCGCATCGTTCCAGCGGCCCCGATAGACCAGATCGTTCCATTCGGGAATCAAATTCTCGACCGGACAGCCGGTCGGTCCCAGGCAGAACGGCACGCCGCACTCCATGCAGCGTGCGCCCTGCGTCTTGAGCTTGTCTTCGGAGATCGGCTCATACATCTCCTTCCAATCGAGCACACGCAGCTCGACCGGTTTCCGCTTGGGGCCCTCGCGGGCATATTTCATGAAACCTTTAGGATCACCCATTTCTTATAGCTTTCAGCTCTCAGTTATCAGCCTTCGACCAAAACACAGAGAGTTGATCCTCTCCGCTATCCCGTTTACCCCTGTATCCCTCTACCCCTTACTTGATCGAGGCCGCTTTCTTCTTCCGTTCTTCCAATACGCGCTTATAGTCGACCGGCATCACCTTCTCGAACTTCGGCAGCATCGTCTCCCAGCTATCCAGGATACGCTTCGCATTCCGACTGCCAGTATGCATGAAGTGCAACGTGATCATCTCATGCAGTGTCTTCTTGTCCTCTGCTGTCGTGACTTTTTCCAATTCCACCATGCCGAGGTTGCAGCGGGATTGGAACTTGTCGAGTTCGTTCAGCACGAACGCCACGCCGCCCGACATGCCGGCCGCAAAGTTTCGTCCTGTCCGACCCAAGACGACGACCACCCCGCCGGTCATGTACTCACACCCGTGATCGCCGGTCCCTTCGACGACTGCCCTGACACCGCTATTCCGCACCGCAAACCGTTCGCCCGCCATCCCGTAGCAATAGGCTTCGCCCTGCGTTCCGCCATAGAGCGAGGTATTGCCGATGAGAATCGTCTCCTCTGGTGTATAGATCGCCTGCTTTGGCGGGAATACTATGATCTTCCCGCCAGACAGCCCCTTGCCCAGATAGTCGTTGGACTCGCCTTCGAGGATGAGCGTGATGCCACGGGACAGGAATGCGCCGAACGACTGTCCGGCGGACCCTGAAAACTTGATCGTGATGGTGTCTTCCGGCAATCCCTCAAGCCCGTACTTTTTCGCCACGCGGCTGGAGAGCATCGTGCCGACCGTGCGATTCACATTGCGAATCGGCAGATCGAGCGTCACCTTCTCTTGCTTCTCCAACGCTGGCTTGCACAGCTCGATCAGCTGGTTATCGAGCACGTCCGCGAGACCGTGGTCCTGCTTCTGCACACAATAGCGGGCAATCTCCGGCCCCACATCCGGTGCGTGTAAGAGGGGGGTCAGATCCAGCCCCCTGGCCTTCCAATGGTCGACGGCCTTGTGTATTTTCAATTTATCCACACGCCCGACCATCTCGTTGATCGTCCGGAAGCCCAGCTTGGCCATGATCTGGCGCAGCTCTTCCGCGACGAAGAAAAAGAAATTCACGATATGTTCCGGCTGTCCGGCAAATTTCTTTCGCAAGGCCGGGTCCTGTGTCGCAATGCCGACGGGACAGGTATTGAGGTGGCATTTCCGCATCATGATGCAGCCTTCGACGATCAAGGGCGCGGTCGCAAACCCGAACTCCTCGGCACCCAACAGGGTGGCGATCGCCACGTCGCGCCCGGTTTTCATCTGCCCGTCGGTCTCCACCCGGATACGACCCCGCAGATCGTTCAGCACCAACGTCTGATGCGTTTCGGCCAGGCCCAATTCCCACGGGACCCCCGCATGCTTGATGGAGGAGAGCGGGGACGCGCCGGTGCCGCCGGAGTCGCCGCTGATGAGCACCTTGTCCGCATGGGCTTTCGCCACCCCTGCCGCAATCGTGCCGACGCCCACTTCTGATACGAGCTTCACAGACACCGCCGCGTCCGGACTGGAGTTTTTCAAATCAAAAATGAGCTGCGCCAGATCTTCGATGGAATAGATGTCGTGGTGCGGCGGCGGCGAAATGAGCTGTACCCCAGGCGTGGCATAGCGCAGCCGCGCGATGTTCTCATCGACTTTATGCCCTGGCAACTGCCCGCCCTCGCCCGGCTTCGCCCCCTGCGCCATCTTGATCTGCAGTTCTTTGGCATTGACCAGGTAATGACTCGTCACGCCGAATCGCGCGGACGCCACCTGCTTGATATAGCTGTTTTTCGAATCCCCGTTGGGCAGCGGCGTGAACCGCTCGGGGTCCTCCCCGCCCTCGCCGGTGTTGCTCTTCGCGCCCAGGCGGTTCATCGCAATGGCCAGCGTCTCGTGCGCCTCCTTGCTGATCGAGCCGAAGGACATCGCGCCGGTCGTGAATCGCTTGACGATCTCCTTTGCCGACTCCACGTCCTCGACCGGAATCGGTTCCGGCAGGAACTTGAATTCGAGCAGCCCGCGCAAGTTCGAACGCCGCTTGCTCTCATCGTTGACGAGCTGAGAAAACTCGGCGAAGGTCTTCGGATCGTTGCTCCTCGTCGCATGCTGCAGCTTATAAATCGTATCCGGGTTCCAGTTGTGATGTTCACCCTGGATGCGATAGTGGATCTCTCCGCCGAAATCCAACTGTCTGATTGGCGCCGGCTCATAGGCCAAACGATGCCGCCGCAGTGTTTCGTCGCCGACCTCGCGGATGCCGAGCCCCTCCACGCGCGACGGCGTGCCGGTGAAGTACCGGCCAATGAGTTCGTGATTCAATCCAATGGCCTCGAAGATCTGCGCGCCACAGTAGGATTGCACCGTCGAGATCCCCATCTTCGAAAAGATCTTGAGCAGCCCTTTGTTGATCGCTTTGATGAACTTGCCTTCCGCGGTCTGCGCGTCCAACCCCTCAGGAAAGTAGCCATCGCGCTCCAGATCCACGATCGACTCGAAGAGGAGGTATGGATTCACGGTCCCGGCTCCATAGCCAATCAAACAGGCGAAGTGGTGCACATCGCGGGGCTCACCGGTTTCCACGATGAGGCCGACTTCGGTCCTCGTGCAGTCGCGCACCAGGTGATGGTGGACGGACGCGATGCCCAGAAGGCTCGGAATCGGCGCCCATTCTTCGTTGATCCCGCGATCGCTCAGGATCAGAAATTTGTAGCCTTCTTTAATCGCCTGGGACGCCTGTCGACAGAGATCATCGACGGCGGCTCCGAGTCCCTCAGGCCCCTCAGCCACCCTGAAAAGCATCTTCAGCGTCTTGCTCTTAAAATGCGGATCGGCGATCTCGCGAATCTTTTGGAGATCGGCATTCGTCAGAATCGGCTGTTTCACTCTGATCCGGCGGCAGGACTCCGGATGCTCATCCATCAGATTCGGCTTGGGCCCAATGCTGGTCGTCAGGGACATGACCAGTTCTTCGCGGATCGGATCGATCGGCGGATTGGTCACCTGGGCGAACAGCTGCTTGAAATACTTGAAGAGCAGTTGCGGCCGCTCGGAGAGCAC
>JANOMG010000392.1:0-4635 GCA_031420175.1 Nitrospira sp. | reverse complement strand
ACCGTGTCGCTCGCCGACGGCACACCCTGGCAGCGCTGCGCCAAGATTTCTTGCGGCTATCTTCTGCGCTTTCCGGATCTGGCCGATTTTATATTCAACCCGTCGAATGATTCGATTCGCTGCATCCCTGAGCCACAGACCCCTCCCCACACGTTGCACCACCTACTCTTGGACCAAGTTCTTCCTCTTGTGCTCAACTACAAAGGACATGAAGTGCTGCACGGAGCCGCTGTGGTCACGCCCTATGGCGCCTGCGCATTTGTCGGTCCGACCGGCGCAGGGAAGTCGACCTTGGCAGCCAGCTTTCTGACCGCAGGATACCCGGTATTAACCGACGACTGTGTCGTCCTCGACAATTGTGGCAGGGATATTCACGCCATACCAGCCTACCCTGGGCTCAGGCTCTGGGATGACGCCATTACCGCGCTCTTCGGCTCAACGGGATCCTGCGCGCCGGTGGCGCACTACACGCCCAAACAACGATTCACCTCCGCACTCTCCGCCACGCCTTTTTGCTCCTCCGGCGTTCCACTCGCCGGAGTCTATGTACTAGGAACGAGTCCTGACAACTATGCGCCGCCAACGTCCCATCCCGAGATTCGCCCCCTCTCGACACGGGAAGCGCTCATCACCCTCCTTTCACTGGCATTCAAGCTAGATATTCAGGATCAGCGGATGCTGACGCGCGAATTCGACTTCCTCCATCGTCTCGTGACCCAGATCCCCGTTCGCCGGTTGATCGTCCCTGACTCCTTCGACAGATTTCCAGCAGTGCATGCCGCAATTCTCCACGATCTGGCTGCATCATGCTGACCATCCCATCGGTGCATCCAGTTCTCTTGTCCCTTGTCAGAGAAGATCGGCTTGACGAGGAACAACTCGCGCCATTCCCGCACCATTCGTGGGATACCCTCGTCGAGGACGCCATCGCTCAACGGGTGGCGGCCATCCTTTTTCACCGGCTCAGCCAATCTCGCCACCGGAGCCTCATCCCCAGCCATTCCCGTGATCGCCTCAACCAACAGATTGTCCAACAGACCGCCTGGAATCTACTCCTGGAAAAAGAGCTCCAACGCATTCTGCTGGCATGCCAGCAACGAAACATTGCCTGCGTTCCAATCCGTGGCCCGATCTTGGACGCGCAATTATACGGCGATTCGTCTATCCGCCAGATGGACGACCTCGACATCCTGGTCCATCACGAAGACCTGCCGGCCATCACTCACATTTTCGAGCAGCTCGGATATACCAGTCATGAACAGCGGCCGGGGTTCCTCGAAGCCTATTCCTATTCGCTCGAGTTCATTCACCCTCGGCATGGGGTCGTCGTCGAACCGCATTGGACCCTGGTCTACCCGCCATTCATCGGAACCACGGCCATGGAGCCGGTATGGACGCGGACCGTGAGACAGCGATGGCGCGGAATGGATACAGAGAGGCTCTGCCAATCGGACCTCCTCCTCCATCTCTGCCTTCATCTCCTCCATAAAGGAATCCACTCGCCCCTCCTCTGGTATTACGAGCTGCACCAGTTGATCCGCGGACAAGATTTCCCGCTGAACTGGAACCTATTCGTCGATCAGGCTCAGGCGATGGATCAGGTCGGCTTCGTCTCCGAGGTGCTGATGACGGTGAACCATCACTTCCATTCTCCAATTCCAGACTCGGTGATGAACCGTCTGCAAATCCCTGCAGAACGAGCATCTTCGCCTTCCCCTCGCCCAACACAGGGTCATTTACTGGCTCACACGTCGCTCAGCGGGCGAGAGGAATTTGCCCTTTTATGCTCGTTGCAAGGCCTTCGGCAAAAAATTCACTACGCCTCTGCGCTCCTCTTTCCATCCCCCCGATACATGGCCCAACGTTACGGGCTATCTGGCCCCATGGGTCTCATCCGCGCATACATCAGCCGGACTTGCCACCTATTTTGGGAGGGGGGCAAATGGGCAATGGCCTGGGTGGCCGACACTCGGGCGCCAAGGCAGGGAATTGATCGTTGATTTTCCTGTGGAATTTGGGTTGTTAAATCACACATCCTTTTGCCCGTTTCTACCGTAGGATGGTATAGTCTTGGCGGACATGAGGGGGTCAGGATTTCCCTCTAATCACGCGTTCGTTTTATGGATACACCCTCTCGACACGCCACCTCGATGATCGATCCAACCCTGCTGGCCCGCGTGGTCCAAGGCGATCAGCAGGCATTCAGCCAGCTCTATGACCATTCGAGCACGCTGTTGTTCACGTTGGCGGTCAGGATCCTGGGCAATCACGAAGAAGCTGCGGAGCTGTTGCAGGATGTCTATTTGGAAGTCTGGCGGAAGGTCTCCCGCTATGATGTCGGGCGCGGGACTCCAGTGGCATGGCTGGTCACCCTCACCAGGAGTCGGGCCATCGACCGGCTACGGGCCAGGGCAACAAGGGGCTATCGAGCCACACAGTCGCTGGAGGCCGGAGCCGCTGATCAGG
This sequence comes from Nitrospira sp., assembly GCA_031420175.1. Lineage (GTDB taxonomy): Bacteria > Nitrospirota > Nitrospiria > Nitrospirales > Nitrospiraceae > Palsa-1315. The sequence goes on along the minus strand of JANOMG010000392.1, from coordinate 2,169 downwards.
TGGCCGACCAGGGGCCTAACCCCTTTGAGACACAGGCCGATCAGGAACTCCGCATTGCCATCAGTGCCGCGGTGGCAGGATTGCCCCAGGCCCAGCGACAAGCCATTGCGCTTGCCTATTACGAAGGACTCTCGCATGCCGAGATCGCCGCACGGCTCAACCAGCCGCTCGGGACCGTCAAGACCAGGATTAAACTTGGAATGTCCAAACTCCGGGATGGGCTGCAGCAGTGGTGGAACCATGGTGAGCTCCAATGACGCATGAAGAACTCGAAGAATCGGTTCCCTTATATGCAGCAGGGGCACTGGACCGGATCGAGCGACAGGCGCTGGAGGCCCACTTACTTTCCGGCTGCGCCTCCTGCCACGCTGCGCTGAAAGACTATCAATCCGTTGCTGCGCTTCTTCCACTCGGGCTCAGTACGACCAGTCCTCCACGATCTCTCAAAGCCACGATCATGGCTGGACGAAACCCTGCTCCGATACCAGAAGAAGCGGCACAGAAAGAACCGGCCCGACCAAGCCTGGAGCCTGGCGAATGGATGAATCACCTCTTTCCTCCCATCGCCCCTGCCCGCTCATGGTCGCTCCCCTGGGCTGTTGGATTGGCCACGCTCTTCATCGTAGCGGTCGGCGGCTATCTCTCCTGGAACGTGGTCACCCAACGTTCCGAGGATACCTCGAATATTCAACAGCTCGAATCCTCGCTCCAGGACAAATCGACGACGCTTGCCAAACTGCAGCGTGAGATCGGCGAACAAGCGAAAGCCCTCGCCGAAGTGCGCAACGATCTGCAGCAACGATCGAACGAAACGGTAGAACTCAAGGAACAGCTGGCCCAGCGTGAGGCTGACCTGGAGGAGACTCGTGTGCAACTCAGCCAGCGAAGCGGCGCGCGCACCGGCGGGACTCCGCAAGACGAACTAGCCACACTCCTGCGAATCCCCAACGTCAAAGCCGTATCCCTCACCGGATCGGATATGGCGAAGCAGGCTGCGGGATTCCTGCTCTACGACGCTCGAACCCAAAAGGTCTGGCTCTACTCCGTGAACCTGCCGGAATGTCCCAACGGCACGACCTATCAACTCTGGGCCATTCAGGCCAAGCCCGTGAGCATCGGGACCTTTCATATGGATCACGGAGACACTGCCCACCTCTTGGTGAAGAAGGTGTCGAACTTCACCGATGCGAAAACATTTGCCCTGAGCCTGGAGCCATCAGGCGGCCGCCCCCAACCGACCGGCCCCATCTACCTCTTAAGCCGATCCTAACGGAGACGGCACTCAACACGTGTCCTCTCTCCGCTTGCCCGCTACAACCTCCGTATCAGTAACTTCTCGGCTGTCCATCCAACGCAACGTACTCATCGAACCGGCACTGAGGAATCATGCGAGCCCTACATGCTCTGACCATCGCCGCCCTGTTCTGGGGATTCTGCCTGACGTCCCCGCCTGAACTCTGGGCGCTGGAGAAATATGGACGTCCCTTGCCGGAGATGGACGGGGCCCATGACAACAGCGAAGAGCATTGGGTTCGAGGCTATCTCCTCTCCGGCGCCTTCATGAGCAACCCAGCTTTGCCGCGAGACCGGACAACAGCGGCTTGGTCGTCCTCCGCTATATGATCCATCTGGAAACGGATCTCTATAAAGAGTATCTGCAATTCTATACCGACCAGAACTTCTTTTCAGACCGGCAAGCCGGCTGGGTCCGTCTCTCAGAATGGGACTCCGTCTATGCCTTCACCGGTACCATCCAAAACTGGGGATGGCGTCTACAATATGAACGAGATGCTCCGTTGGATCGAAGCGGCATCATACAGGCCTATGCCGATACACTCGTTACCTATCGGCCTGCCGATGCCCGCAGCCTCAGCTGGTGGTGCTCGGCGTTTCCCGATCAGAACCTGACGGTCTACGCGGCGACGGATGGCTCTTTCACAACCAGAGTTATTTTGCCCGCCCTGACAATAGCGGCCGCGCACTATTCGGCATATCGCCCATGCGACCTCGATCTCTACCGCAATCGCATCGTCCTCTTCGTCGACGGCAACTTCTTTACGGACCGGAGCGCGTCCAATGTCCTGCGGCCCAGTGAGTTCGATTTGGTCATGGGGCTTGCCGTCCGTTACCACGAGATGGAGATTGCCCTGATCCATGAGCGGGACCTGC
>JANOMG010000391.1:0-23399 GCA_031420175.1 Nitrospira sp. | reverse complement strand
GTTCAGGATCACGGACAGGCTCAAGTGAATCCACTTAAGGAACCCTTCCCTCATCTTGTCCCAGCCGTAATAATAGATGTAGAGGGTTCCGCTCTCCGCCACAAACATCAGTGCATAGATATGCATGACCGGGCGGAAAATACTGGATAAGTAGCCAAAGAATGCAGGATAGAGCGTTAGGAAGGTGAAGATCAGGATACCGCCAAGAATTGCGGTCAGCGAATAGGCCGTCAGACTGATCTTGATGAAGTCATAGGCGAGCTGGTCATACCGCTTCGCCATCGCCTTATCCTTCGTCACCATCCCCATGAACTCAATCACCATGCAGAAAATGGGAACCGCAAGTACGAAACTTCCGTAATACAGGTGCTGCTGATTCGCAAACCAGAGCAACACGCGGCTCTCGAAGTTGTACCGAGGATAATCCCGAGGACCATCGACGGTCTTCGGAGCAGGGGCGCCGACGACGATACCCTCCGTCTTATAATAGACGTCTCTCCCCTTCTCAACCTTCGCCTCACCATCCTTTTTCACCGCATCAGGCGCATCCGCGCCCAAAGCCAGTGACGGAAGCGATACGGCGATGGGGAGCAGGAGAAGGCCAATCATCGCGCAAAGCGCCATGATTGAGAACAACTTCTTCCCGGCTACTAAACCCATGAGATACCTCCTTCATGCATTCCGAAAAAGACTCACCGCGATTCCCTGCAAGCTCGACCAGCGAAGAACAACCCCCAGAGCCTACTTCCGGAACAGATACCAGAAGTCCAGTCCCTGCGAATCCATCAAAAAGTGATCGACTCCCACGAAATAGGCAACACAAATTACCAGCGACACAAGCACATAAACGATTGTCTGGCCCATTAGACTCCCTCCCTCACAGCTTGCAGACATTCAAAAATCCCAGAAATAGAGCGGCCCTCACTTAGCAGGGGCACTGAATTCCTGCGAACCAATAAAAAAACCAGATTCCCGCCGCACAGGTGATGTAGAAAATCATCTTGCCGATGTTAACCTTCATCTCGCTATCTACTGTTGCCGTGGCCATCGCGTCTCCTTCTCCTACATGAGGGGGAATAACTACCTGGGTCGTATCAGCGAATTTCTTGACACACAGATGCTCGTATGTTATTCAAAATTCTTTGCCGCACACAAAAAAACAAGGGAAAATCAATGATTAGAAACTCAAAAGTGTTTGATATTATAGTTTTGGCCGGCATGGTTGTCAATATAATTTTGGCCGTCTTTCTCATTCTCTACCACTTTGATTTCTTGTAGGTTTATCGGGGTTTCCCTCTTCAATTTCTCACTCATTTCGCACCAGAAACCGCGCAGCGAAACCCGATCGTTTCATCGCGAAAGTCGGCAACCATTTTACTCCGACTGGTGATACGAATATCAGCCCCCGTGGTTGCATACCCCCCCCCTCGAAGCACCCGAAAGGTGCCAAACTCAGGGCCTTGAGGATTTCGTTCTGGAGTCTCCTTAAAATAGCTTTCCGCGTACCAGTCGGCCACCCACTCCATCACATTTCCGGCCCCATCCATGACACCATACGGGCTCTGATCGGTCAGAACGGCACCGACAGGCGCGGCGACATCATGACCGTCCTGCACCCTGGCCCAATTCGCTCCGTTGGGCTGCTCCACATTACCCCAGGGCCAGAGACGGCCATCCGTTCCTCGCATCGCTTTCTCCCACTCCGCCTCAGTTGGAAGCCGCTTCGCCTTCCAATGACAATAGGCCTCTGCATCCTCCCATGACACGTCGACCACGGGCTGATTGATGCCGAGCATCTTGCTCATGTTCTTGGCGTAGCGGGAAGGAGGACCGGACTTACGATGTCCAGTCGCATCGACAAATTGCTGGTAATAAAAGTTGGCCACTTCGTACCGATCAATGACAAAGGCATCCAGCACCAGCGTGCGCTGCGGCCGTTCGTCAAATCCGTCATGATCGGTCCCACGGATGAAGGGCCCTGCTGGAATCAAGACCATGTCTTCCTGAACCGGCTCTTCGCGAGAAACCTGAGCGGAGTCGAGCGGCTTTGACGGGGTTGCATCTGTGGAATCGTTTGGAGAATCCTCAAACGGAGTCAGCGTGGTGCCACGGATGATTGCCAGGATGGGAAGCGCAGCAAACACGAGGACGGTAAGAAGAAACGCGATCTTAAATTTGCTTTCAAGCATGTCTGTTATGACGCCGAGGGGCTGTCGCCAATCTCCATATCGCGGGCACAGCGAAATCCGATCGTAATATCAGCGCGCCAATGCTTCGCAGCAAATCGTTTGGATAGCCTGGCGTTATGCTCAGTCTCTCGCCACGACCCTCCGCGTACAACTTTCAAATCCACACTATCAGGCCCTTTCGGGTCACGATAAGGCGCTTTCTGGTAGTAGTGCTCATCGTACGAATCCGCGACCCATTCCGCAACGTTCCCCGTCATGTCATAAATTCCGTAGGGGCTTCGCCCGGACTCGAACGACCCAGGAGGTGCGAGATACCGATACCCGTCTTCACTCCCATCCACATTGGCATTGGCGCGGCCATTCGCGAATATCTCGCCCCACGCGTACTTTCGCTTCCCCTCGCCACGGCCGGCTTTTTCCCATTCTGCTTCCGTGGGAAGACGCTTTCCCGCCCATTTACAATAGGCCCCCGCCTCGTCCCATGACATGCTCATCGCCGCAAACTCCGGCTTCAGCAACTTGGACTGATCGTCCTCAAACACTTCGATCTTGGGCAATGGTCGCTTGGTCATTTTAGCGAACCGGGCATATTCCTCTTGCGACACCTCTTTCTTGTCGAGAAAGAACCCCTTGAGAAACACTTGTCGCTCTGGCACTTCGTCTGGATCCCCATCTTTGCTGCCCATGATGAACGGACCTTCAGGAACCTGCACCATCTCGCGGCCTTCATCACCCATCTTCGTTTTATACATGGAGTAATCCAGCGACGGGGCACTGCTCGGCGCAGGACGAGACTCGGTCTTGATCGACAGAACCAGCTCTTTCATCTTCTTCGCCTTGTACGATTCATAGACCAGCAAGCTGATGATCAGGAAGAACGACACAAAGACAAAAATGATCGAACCGGTGAGTACTCCCCTATTTTCCATCGCGTCTCATGCTCCTTCGATTGTGCGTGACACGGAGGGATCAGCCGAATCAGATGTGGCTTTCTTTTCCGCGCGCATATCCAGCAACATCGAAATCTGCACACCGAGAAATCCACCCATGGCGGCGCCGGCCCCCGCGCCAACGGATATTCTCTCTGGACCGGCGATGAACCAGGCCAACGCCCCGCCCAACAGCGTTCCCACCAAAATACTCACCAGGAAACGGCGCCCACCCATACACCCGATGACTCCGCCAAGCACCAGCCCTGCCCCGCTCGCAATCGGCAGGATACCGCCGCCCATAATGAGCCCAATGAGCGTCCCAACTGTTCCCATCACGGCTACGCCAAACAGGATATCGAATAGCTTCAAGGGCACCGCTCGTTCCATACCAGCCTCGGTCATGTTAACAACAATCCATTGCTCTAGCGTCCTGCGCTCGCGATCATCGAACCGAAATCGATCTCTACGCCAGGCCCGGCAATGATCGAAATACCCCAGGCCTTGGTAGCCGGTTCATGCTGGTGAATCCGTTTGAAATCTTCATAGACGTTCACTCGCTCTTCAAACCACTGGCCAACATCCTTGGTGCCGCTTTGCACCACGATCTCCGAGCCGCTGAACATGCCCCCTTCGGTCACCGTGCCCTCAGGCTTCGAGGCACTCCAGATATACTTCGTGAATACAGGGATGAATAGTAGGTCGGTATCCAGCGAGGCATAGATCGCCGCAATAGGCTCAGTTCCCGCCGTAGCGGATTTGTGCAGGCGCCAGCGCCAGGTGAGGACCGGAAACGCCTTGGGATCCCAATCGATCTTCTTCTTCTTGATCCTCTGCCCCGCATCCCTTGCCGCCAGAAAACTCACACCGTTTTCGGTCTGAACTTTATAGGCATCCCGTCCCTTGGACTGACTTCGTTGATTCTCGTGGTCCCAATTCGAGGGGAACCCGTCCGCTTCTTTCGCCTGAAAATCCTCCAAGACCAAGGATGAACTTTGGGCCAAGACCGCACCATCCATCACCAAGCTTCCGCACAGCACCACCACGACCGCACAATAGCTCAGAACGATTACCACTCGATTCATACTCCCAACCCTTTCGATCTTCATGCCTCTTGCGACGACGAAGGCGCCATGACCGGCGCATTCCCCTCGGCCAACTCTTCCCCCATCACAGGCAACTGATCACGCTGACACATCCAGAAGAGAGCAAACACCGCACCCCAGAACACCACCATGTTGAGCGTCACCATCTTCGCAGCAAACGCGAAATCCGGCGTGAAGGCCCAGGGGGAGACATCGGCCATCACCTCGCTCACATGCCACGCCAATCGCCCGGAGGAGCGGATATAGCCCATGAGACCCATGACCCAAGAAAAAGCAGCAGCCAACCCGAATAGGCCCACCATGCCTCTGAGCGAAATCTTCCCCCATTGGACCGGCCCGTGAACGAGCGCCCCCTTGAGCATCATGCGATTAATCGCCAGCCCGACCACCAGAACCGTCAAGGTGGTCACGGCCTGCGGCGACGATAGTCCGACGCGAAGTTTCGCCGGCAGATAGAACCCATACACTGAGAGATATATAATGTTGAGGGATCCGAGGAGGAATAGCGCACCGATAAGGAAGTTCCCTTTCTTGACCCAGGACACAACCATCGTTCGATTGGCGCGCCGATAGTATATGAAACTCAGTGTGGTCACGAGAATCAAGATATTGACCGCGCCGTTCTTCGCCGACATCACGCCGTAGTTGCCGACCACGGGGTGTGACGAGCCGCCCATCGCCTTCACTTCACTGCCCGACATCATAATGGTGTGCGGCGTCAGCCAAATAAACAGGGCCAACATGAGCACGGCGAGCAGTGATTGGTAATAGGGCTGATAGCGCTCCCCTCCTCGAAGGCGTGCCATACTCTGCCACAGGTAATAGTTCACGCCAAGAAAGAGGGCGCCGATCAAGAGGGCCTGCACCACGAAGAGCCAGGTGAGTAAGCCACCCATCATCGTCACGCCCATACTTTGGCTGAACGCGTAGACCGATCGCATCAACCAGTAGCCGGCAAAGGGCATCGGTAACAGCGCACAGACCGTGACAAACAGAAAGATGTACCCCACCCAGTCGAAATAGGCGCGCTCTTCGTCGGTCTTGCTGGTGAAAAAACGATAGCAGGCATAGGCCAACACCACCGCGCCGCCGGACATGATGTCTGCCAGGAAACGATGGACGTTTAATGGATTCCAGAGGGCTGAATGAAGCAAATGCCATCCGTTCCCCAGAAACCGTCCTTGCGCATCCACACCGGCCGGAGCCATCATGAAGGCCGACCAAGCGTTCGCCAAGAGCAGCAGTGCCGTCCCGAACACGTTGGTCAAGACGCCGATCGATGCGTGAACCCACTTCAACGCCGGCTCAGCCATCCGGTTCCAGCTGTAGTAATAGAGGATGAGCAGCAGCGATTCTCCGACAAACACGATCGCATAGACCGGCATAAAGGCCTTGAACGTCCCGCCCATGTACTTCATGAAGCTGGGATAGAAAAAGATAAACATCCCCAGCATGAGGCTCCCGACCATGGCCGTCACCGACAGGGCAAGGAGAGCGACTTTGGCCAAATCCCGCGCGAGGCCATCATAGCGAAGGGCGAGCGCGGGCTTTCTGCTGCTGAGGCCTAGGAATTCCAGCAAAACGCAAAAGATCGGCAGCGCAAGAACAAACCCTCCGAAGTAGGTGTGTTGTTGCGTGACGAACCACACGAGCAATCGACTATCGGACGACCCGATGCGCGAATAGACAGTCTCCTGGGGAGAAGGAGCCGGCGGCCCCTCGGGGGTCCCTGGTGTCTTGAAATACAGATCTGTGGTGCTCTCGGCAAAGGATTGGCTCTGAAGGCCCCAGCCAATCCCCAAGGTTGTGAGCACAACCAACATTAGGACAGAATACCAAGCCGCCCCGTGCTCGCGCTTCTTCATGATCATAGGCTTAAACCTTCGAGCCAGCCGTCATTGAGACGCCTGCACCAGATGACTTACCAAGAATTCCCATGACGAAGGGACAGCGGAGCAAGGCGCTCGACATCGTGTGTCCCTGCTGTTCTTCAACCTGTCGGCGAAACCCGAGATAATAACAATACAGCGCCATCATGCCCGTCACGAATCCACCACCAACCATGGCGTAGACAGTGGGAATGCCAGGCTGTCGCAAGAGAAAAATAACCGACCCCGCCGCCACTAGATAGTACGTCGCGGCAAAGGCGAGTCCAGGCCACCACCAGTACTTCAGCAACTCACTGGCCTTCGTCTGGAACAGCCCTTGGGTCCATGACTCCTCTGGACGAAGCCCGCCCAAATAGGCACAGAGAGCGACCCCGCCCCCCAGCACCGCCACAGCAGACAACTGGACCAACGCCGCTCCCTGATGCGCCTCGACCAGGTGGCCCAGCGATGCGCCCAGTGCACCGACAACGAGACCAACTGCGACCCAGGGAGCGAGCTCCATCGCATGACTGCCCACCATCGCGCGGAGGGCCGCCCCGTCGGGAAACGTCGGAAAGGGACGGCCCATCAAAGCCACTTTCCGCACGTGACCGATCTCAAAGGCGTCGCGCGCAACAGCCGTACAGGAAATGATAATGGCCATCATGGCCGGCCCATCCGGATGTTGAAGATAGTCATACCCGACAAGCCAGAGCAACGCCAGAACCAGCAGCGACAACTGGATCCCATAGACACACCCGATCCAGCCGCCGAGCCAGAGCAACAGACGGCGCCCATCCTCTTGGAGGATCTTCCCCCATGCCGTAGCCCGACCGACGCGATAGGCTAACAGCGCCGTCACCACCGCGACAAGACCGCTGACCATCAACAACACGATCGGATCCGAAAGCGGCAACAACAGCTTGGCCAAGCGATAGACCACGAACGCCACCAAGCCAGGCACAAACATGACAATTCGCTTTTGCTTGCGCACCGCATCTTCCGTCACGACGAGACTCAGGCTTGGCAATACTCGCAATGCCATTCGATGCAGCATTACAACTCCAGTGATGGGTGACGGGTGAACAGTGAGCAGTAACGGGGAACGTGCGATCCTCTTCGCTCATCACTCATCACCGATCACCCATCACTCTTCTGAGCGCCCATTCCGAAGTAACGCGCTTTCACTTCTTCCATCAACGCGACGGTAATGCGTGCCTCGCCGCGGTCGGCCACAGTCCGCTCCAATTCAATACGGGCCATCGCACGAACCGGCGCCGGCACTCTATCCAATCGACGTTCCGCCTCAGGATCCCACTCGATCCGCTCGCCGGTCCGTGGCCGAAGCAACGTGTCGTAGGTGACGACCCGTTCTCCTCTGACCCGCACATCCTGTTCCACCTCACCGCGCACGAGCGGGGCAAGGTAGGGCGGCATGCGATCCAGCCGATGCAGCGCATCATCGGTCCACATCGTCCGATCGACGAGTGCGCCTGACTGACCGGCAGGGACATCGACTCCGACCTTCAGCCCACAGCCGCGACATTCCGACCGAATGAACCATTGGGGCGTCCCATCATCGTAGGAACGTTCTTCAACCCCCTCGGTATGCATCCAGCGACCACAGCCGCAGGTCAGCATGGTAACGCACCGTGATGCGTTTCGGAGCGCGTGATGATCTGCCATTGCTGCATGACGTGCCTATCACTCATCACCGATCACCCATCACTTATCCAATCTTTCCCGGATAGAGAAGATACAGCATTGTGTAGGTGGTGGTGCCGGTCACAAAGAGGACGCAATACACGATCATCGTAAACAGCCCAAGTGCCCGATGACGCCGCGCGCCATTCGGCCAGATCCGCTGAATTGTCATCTCGACCGAAAATACAATGGCGATCAGCAGCAACAGACTGAGATAGACTTCGAATTTCCGCATGGAGAAACCGGCGGTCGCCACGCGCGAGAAGAACAAGAGCATCACCAGGGCCGTTACACTCCCAAAGATCACCCCGACCTTCCTCCAGGTCGTCAGGAGCAGCGTCTCCTTAAGCAATCGGACCCCGTCAATCACTTGCTGGGCGCGAAAACCCAACACGATCATGTAGATCGCCATAATCAATCCGAGAATGACCAGAATGATGTGCACGGTCAGAATGGGAATGAAGACATAATGGTAGAGCGCTTGCGACCCGCCAAAACCTTCTTTCCCCTCAAAGGCCAACACGCCTAATTGACGAAACAAATAGTAGCTCATGAAGAAGGCCACCATGGCGATCATCCCGCCCAGCATCATCCAATGATGGGCATCCGCCTTACGTCTCCGAGCCTGAATCCAGCCGATCACGAAGAGCCCCGTGAAGAACGTCGCCATGAGCTGGCTCATGTCCGCCCCGACCGTGGCGTGGGTGCCAAAAAAACCAGGCTGTTTTAGCCATTCAAGCATAATGTTCCTTGTCGCACGCTCGGCTCTCAGGCCTGACTAGACTTCGTACCCAGCACAACCGCTGTCGGTTCCAGCTCTGTCACGGTTGGAAAGCCAGCATCCTTCATCCACTGAATCGCATCTGCCGTCTTATAGCAGCCGCCCCGCTGCGTATTAACCAGGATATGCACCGCGAAGGCGGTGGTCCAGGCCGGACCGGTGCCTGCCTCATTGAGGAATCGATCCTTGATCACTAAACGGCCGCCTGGCGCCAAATGGGTCCAGACCCTCTTGACCAATGCCGCGTTCGTCGAAAAATCTTGATAATGCAGGATATCGGACATCAATGCGACATCGTAAGGTCCGCCGAGACCATCCCTGTTAAAATCGCCAGGACGCAACGAAATCCTCGATTCCAAGTCGGCCTCTTTCACCGTTCGTTCCGTGAGTCGGAGCGTCGCAGGTAAATCGAACACCGTCGCCGTCAACTCTGGGTAGACCTGGCAGAAGGCGATCGCATTCGTCCCGGCTCCGCCTCCCAAATCCAGCATCCGAACCGGCCCGCTCAGCTGCAGCCGCTTGGCGAAGTCTGGCCCACTCTGCTGCCCGATCCGATGAAGTACCGCCAGCACATTAAGGCCTAACTCAGGATCGGTCTCAAAAACATGCCGATCGACAGACCGCTCCCCCGTGCGAATCGTCTGCTCCAGCTTGCCCCAGTTGTCCCATTCTGCATCGTGAAGCAGGAGAAGATGCCCGATATATTGGGCAGAATTGCGGACCAGGTGCGTGGCTGCAGCAGTCGAGTTTCCGTAGGAATCCCCGTCCTTCTCCAACAGCCGCATCGCAACAAGGGCATTCAACAAGAGTCCCAATGTCGGCTCATGGGCGCCAAGACGACCGGCCACGTCATGAAGGGTTTTCCGTTTCCCATCCAAGGCGGAAAACACATCCAGCCTAATGGCCGTGAGCAGGATTTTCGTCTCCCAGTAGTATCCAAGCTGGAAAATTTCTGCGAGCGAGAGTTCTCGTGACACACCACTCCTATCAGGAAAATTGCCTTGAAAGTCGGCATCTTACCTAGATCGGAAACTGAAAGGCAAGGCAGCGGAACAGCGGCGGGCATGTGACACAAACACAAAGGGCAGCGGATTGCTCCGCTGCCCTTTGATAGCGGGGTGATCCCGCGAAGACAACACCGTAGCTTACTTGATTTCGGCCTTGAGGTTCGCGGTCCCGCCCTCGGCCACTTCAACCTCAAACTCAACCTTCTTGCCCTTGAGTGCGAACGGATGCCAGGCGACGACCTTGTGCTTGCCAGCCGGCACATCCTTGAGCTCGAACGATCCATCGTCCTTCACCACGACAAAATGCGGATTTGACACTGGCAGGAAGAAACCCTGCATAAACTCATGCTGGTCGCACTGTAAACGATAGAAGCCGTCCTTCTCTGCACCACCACGGAACACCACTGGCTTATCGAGCTTGTCACCCTTCTTGGCCAATGCGATGTTGAATCCGGTGGCCGAGCTCGTACCCTTCACGACAAAGCTATGTGGATTGTGCAGTACACCCTGGACCGACTTTGGATCATCGGCATCGGCGTCATGGTTCTCAACCTTGAAGGACTTCGTATTCACCACTACACCGGTGAAGGGGAGAAACTCGCAGAACTCCGCCACGACTTCGGTGCCCGCATAGGCATCCACGAAGGCCTTGTCTTCAATATCAACCACTGCCACAACGGCGCCCTTCAGACCGCCATCTTTGCCCACTTCAATCTTCTTGAGGAATCGCTTATCCCCATCCATCAACGCCTTGTTGGGATTCTTCACACAAAACTTCGAGTTGGGAAACTTCGCGAAAGAAAATTCGGATTGCTCAGACTTGCCCGCAAATGTCACTTTGCCGGCAATGGTGCCGCCCGCAAACGAGGTGAGAGGCGCCGCGACAAACGCGACGGCTGCCACGCCCACAACAACTGATAACGCATTCTTCATCTGACTGCCTCCTTGTGATGAACAAAAAAACCGCTGAGTTGATGCTCTCGTTCCCTGATCTCCGACCACCGGCCATGAGGGGAAACGGGAACGCATTCCGCCCTGGTGACTCGATCATAATTGAGATTCGCATTGGCGAGGCTAATCTCAAGCCGAGTCTGTATACAAAACTCTACCCTACCCTGTCAATCTGAAACAAGGGGGGCCGTCCTATCCGCTGGATAAACCTACTTCTTCGGTTGAAGCAAGTGCAACAGCGCTCCCCCAGCGGTGGCGCGTACGGCCTCGTTTGTGTCATGCAGGGCTTCCTTCATGAGGGGAACCAGCTCACGGTCCCCCACATGCCCGAGCGATCGAAGTGCCACAATCTTCGGACCGGGAAGCGGATCAGCCGTCAAACTGGTTAACAGCGCGATCGCCCCCGGAGCATTGGCCTTGGTCGCCTTCCCAAGGGCATAGGCGGCAGAAGCGCGCATGGCCGTATCGTTCTGTTGGGCCAGCGATTGTACGGTAAGCGCCACGGTCGAGTACGGCTGGCCGAGTTGGAGCAACCCGGCAATCGCTGAGGCACGGACGGTGAAGCTGCCGTCACCGAGCGCCTGCGTGAGTGCCGGCACTGACTCAGTCCCTCCCAGATCCGCCAAGCTCCCCACCGCCGATTCGCGCACGCCAGGAACAGGATCTTTCAGGAGCTGCTCAATCTGTCCCCGCACCTCTTTTCGTCCGAGGTGACCCAACCCACGAACGGCAGCGCCGCGAACGGAGGGCTGCTTGAAGGTCAACGATTCGATCATGATGGGGGCGCCACGCTGGTCGTTCAAGTCGGCCATCGTGCGAATCGCGTCGGCTCGATCCTCAGGATTCAGCGACTCGGCGGCCTGCTGCAATTGGGTCCAAACTTCTTTCTTGCCAAGCCTGATCAAGGCGCCATAGGCCGCGATACGAACCGTGGTAAGTTCGTCCTTCGTCGCCGATTCGACTAAGGGAATGACTCTCGGATCTCCCGTTCGTCCAAGCGTTTTCACCACGCGCGCCTTCACCAATCCTGCTTGATCCTCAATTGCCCCGCGCAATTTCGTCGATTTCCGCCCGGCCTCGGATCGACCGAGCCCCTCGACGGCGAGAACCCGGACCGGCCCGGACCCATCGCTCAACCCATCCTCGAAATAGGGGATGACCTCGTCCGAATCCACTTCTTTGAGCGCGGTATAGGCAGCCCCGCGCATTTGATCGCGCATGTCCTTCACCATGACGACGATGAACCCCAGCGCCACCTCTCGCAGAAGAGGCAGTTCGTCTTGCTTCAGCGCGAGTTCCAGCTTGTCGTACTCGCCGAGTGCGTCCTTGGGGTTACCGAGCTTGAGAAAAGAACGGATCGTGAGACGGCGAACGTCTGGAGTGACGCCCTGCTCCTTCTCCAGCTTGGCTAACTGCTCAAGCACCTGCGCGTACTCTTTCTTCTCGAACGCCTCTTGCGCAGCCTTGGGTACCGATGAAGTTCCGGCATGACCCGTTCCACTCCACAGAAAGAACCAGGCCACCGCAACTGCGACAAGTAGACTCCAACGGCACGAATGCCTGCTCATCATCACTTCCCCCATCGACTCCCTACCCCCGTCCTTGCGGCACAGTCGCCGTGACACGTTTTTTATATCCTGATGGCTCGTTAAAATAATAGGCCGGCTGAGGCGACAGTCTAAACCGTTCATACTCAAACGACCACTCGCGATCCCGGCTCACGAGCCTCAATACCACGCCGGTCTCCAGATCCACCCATTCGTAGAACCGCTCGACTCGACCATGGTGGTCTGTCTGAACTTCGAAGAGTTGTGCCGCACGGCCAGCCACCGTCGCATCGCCGACCAGGACTCGTTCCCGCTCTCCCGGCAATGCTGGGCTTATCGGGAGCAGATCATCAGGGTCCAGCCCTGTCACCAAGAGTTCCTTCTGTTGCGCCAGCAGATACCAGGTCTCCGATTTATCCAACCGGATGATCTCGATTGCCGCATACCCACGCTCGGTTCTGATCGCATACTTATACTCCAGCCGCAGGCGATCCCCCTTCGCAAACACTTGCGCCTGGTATTGCTTCCCCTTGACGGTCTTGACCAGCGAACCTGAGAACTCCACCAAAGGATTGACCACGTCATCAGCCAGGGCATGCCGAGGCATGGTCTCCTGCCCCGCCCACAGGGCAAGCCCGAGGCCAAGCCCCCACCCCCAGGCCTTATCACCTAGCCTAATGGACATGGACGTTTCACATGCGGCGGAAAACTCTGTGGACCGGCTAGAGCTTCTCTGGTCCGTACATGTGGCACAAGAGAAGAATATTTGCACAGGATGCTCAAAAAGTCCGTCCAGCAAGGCCGCAACGAGTGAAGACCGGAGGCGTACCCTATGGGGCGCACGGTGCGACGAATAAGGAGCACCAAGTCCGTGCGCGCCGCCGAGTGGTGAGGCGGCCGGGTCCCCGTTGAGGGTCTGAACGATGCGAGAACGCCGCTGGCGGATTTTTTCAGCATCCTGTTAGTGCTGATGCTCGACCAGTGGCTGGATGTCGACTGAGTGCCCCAGCGTGTCAGGGCCGAAGCGGGGATTGTTCATCACCTTGAAGGCAGAACGGTTCCCCTTCGGAGCGAGGAGGGAGAGTTGCTCGACCAGCATGCCGTCCGGTTGGACCGTAACCATCTTGCTGACGCTGGGGCCGGTCTGAGGATGCCACACCACCAACTGATAGGTACCGGGCGGGATGTTCCCGATGGCGAACGCCCCGTTCCCATCGGTCAACGCGTAGTAGGGATTATTGACAGCCATCGCCCAACTTTCCATATAGGCGTGGAAGCCGCATTGCATATAGAACGTCCGGCGCCCTCGATTCAAATACATGGGCCCCACCAACGATTTCCCCGGTGCATGATTGTGGGTCGCATGGATGTCGCCGCGGCGGTGCTGATGATTCATCACAAGAGGCGTATTGAACAGGACCCGTGCCCCGGCCTCCAAGGAGGTCTCGTAGCCTTGGATGTCGTGCATCACCGGATCCATATTGATCACTTCCACCGCGTGACCGTTTCGCACAATGGTCATGAAGGGAGCGAACTGGCAATCCCTGGCTTCGATCAGGGGGACGGACAGCTCGAAGGGCTTGCCTGACTCGACACCTTCCAGGAAGACAATCGCGTCTTTCAGTTCGTTGTTGGGCCCGACCACAAAATCATGGAGCAATCGCCAGCCTCGTCCATTGGAGATACGTCCACAGTAGGCCGGATCAGGAAATGTGATGAGGTTGAACCCTTTTGGCTCCGGCACCGCGCCATCGAGCCGGATCGTGCCTTCAATCGTCCCTCCATGCGGAACCTCCATCACCTCGTAAGCCGATGCCGGGACAAGCATCGAGACGCTCGCAACGAACGTAAGGGCCGCAATCGCGATGCGGATCGCTCGAAGGATCCTGATCGTCATGAGAAGGCCTCCCGTCACAGCGCGAACCGCTAGGGCACTTGTCGTTCCAATGTCGGCTTGATATCGATGGTTTTCCCCAGTGCGCCCAGTCCAAAGTGAGGGTTCTCCTCGATCTCATGGGCGGAACGCCGTCCCTGCGGGGACTCGAACACAAAATCGGCTTTGACCATCTGCTTAGCCGGAACCGTCACTTTCTTTTCCGTCATCGTACCCACGCCAGGATGCCACGCCATCAACGTGTAGTCCCCAGGAGGCACGTCACTCAGCGAGAAGGTCCCATCGGCCTGCGTGATGGCATAATAGGGATTGTCGACTGCCATCCCCCAGCTTTCCATGTAGGCATGGAATCCGCATTGCATGACAAAAATCCGGCGGTCTTTCGTCATACGAATGACTTCCTTCATCGGCTGACCAGCCAGATGTTCGTGGCTGTCGGCCCCGACATTGCGTGTGTGATGCGGATTCATCGGCAACGGCATATTAAACAACACCCGAGGGCCCAGATGAGAGGTCTCATAGGCCTGAATATCGTGGAACACGGGATCCAGGTTCACGACATTCACCTCCGCTCGATCTTTGACCACGCTGACAAACGGCAGAAACCGGCAGTCCCTGGCTTCAATCGTCGGCGGTTCGAACGTAAACGGCTTCCCTTTGGTCGCGTCCGTCAGTAGCACTACGGCACCTTGTAACCCGCCATCCTGCGCGAGGGTAAACTCGTGCAGGACGCGCCAGCCAGTCCCCGTTGAAATCCTCCCGCAATAGACGGGATCGGGAAAGGTGATCAGGTTGAATCCCTTGGGCGTGGGCTTCGCCCCCAGCATCGTCACCTTCCCGACGATCGTTCCTCCCTCGGTCACCTGAATTTCATCATAGGCATAGGCCCCCACTGCCGTGGCCCCCACCAGCAGCTGTATACAAAAGATGAAAGACACCACTCTCATGAGCCCTCCGAAATTCAGCATGAAACTCTCAGAGCCATAACAGCCGACATCGTACCAAAAGGATGTCCCAAAGAAAAAGGGGGAGGCCGTCGGCCTCCCCCTTCTCCTGATTCGTCACCTCCTGCGAACAGCAGGAGGTGCGGTCTTACTTCGCTGCGACCGGAATGACCTGTACCGGTTGTTCAACCGACGCACTCTTCATCCCGGCACCTGCTCCATGCAACGGCAGCAGGCGAGTATCGCCGGACGGTAATACTCGCACATAGCCCCACTGCCCGGACTGGGAATACGGCAACCGCTGGTTGCTATACACATAGTCGCCCGGCAAACGGTAGGGACCGCCGGCCGAGGGCAGGAAGGCATCGAGGGTCTCCGAACCGGAGAACTCAACCACGCTGATCAGATCCGCGCCGCGCATGAAGGGCTCGATCGGCCACTCATGCTTCTCAACGCTGAACATGCCATTCTGCTCATTGTTCGCTCCGATCACATGGATACGCACGGGGTCGCCTGCATGCGCTTCGATGAGCGGAGTGGCTGGATCTTCAGGCTTATCCGCTTTGCAAGGCTGGAACATCTTGCCCAGCGAGCAACCCTGCTCTTCACGATACTTGTATGGCTCCGACCGATAGTTCACGCCGGTCAGACCCGCCACGTTCTGCACATACGGCATGAAGCTCGTGCCGATGATGTTATCTTCGTCTTGGAAGAACAACGCCACGTCGCGATAGTTCGGACGCGTCTCGTTCCCAGGCACCGAGCGATCGATGATCACGTCGGCGGCCCAGGCGTTTTTGTTGGTGAGATCGGCCCCGGTCTTCGAATCCCGGTACTTGGATCCCTTCGGACCCACTACAACTGCGCCGAACAACCCGTTGCGCGGGTTGACCATCACGTTGCCCCAATCCCACACCAACGACGTGGTTTCACCGTTGAACGGATCCGCGTAGTAGGTATAGGACCGCTCGGCACCAGGAGCGATCGTCTGATCGCCCGCGTTGTTGCCGACGTTGGCGCCCAAAGAATCCTTCGGATCGAAGGCCAACCCAATCGCGGAAAAGGAAGCTTTGCTGTCCTTCATCTTGTTCTTCAGATTCACTTTGACGCAATCGCCGACGTTCACACGAAGCGTGAGCGGCATGGGGTGCGCACCGCTCGCCACCTTCGCGGCATCTTCCTCCAAGGCATAGATCTTGGCCTCGGGGTTGCTGATTTGAATCTTCCGTTCAAAGTCCACTTCGATGGACTCCGGCGCCTTCGCGTTGAACTTCATCGCAGGATAGTCCAAAGCCAGCACATTGAAGCTCTTCACCGGGGCATCAGCCGGACAGACCGGTAACGCCTTGGGAATCTCTCCCTTGATGGAGAACCCGGCCGGCAACTTCTTCAAGTCGGCCTGCTCTTTGTCGTAGACACGGATAATGCCCCAGCCGCCTTCGGAAAATTTCGATGACCGGCCATTGAAGTGGATGTAGTCACCCGCTTGTAACCGCGGTCCACCGGCCTGCGGCACCACGAGATCGTAGCGCTCCGCAATCCCGATGTGCATTGAATTCTTCCGATTCGCATCGCCCGCATACCGTTCACTCAAGAAGGTATGACCGGAAATGGTCCAGGTCATCGTCTCGTTCATCAGCGTATGCAACAACCGGAACACCATCGTATCTCCGACGTACGCCCTCAGAAGCGGCGTGTACGGATCGCCATGGATCTGGCTGTTGAACGCCTGCGAGACATCCGGATTGGTGGCCAACCGCTGAGCGATCGGAGCCGCCCGGAAGTTCAAGCCGCTTCCCGTGGTGTGGGTTCCACCGTTCAGGAAGGGCATCGGCGTCATATAGAGCTTATCCGGCATCATGAAGGAGATGGTCTTCCCCGCTTCGAGCGCCACTTCAATTGGCTGCCCTGGCGGATTGCCCGCGGTCACGATGTTCACGGTGTGCGGCACGGTATCGTGCACTTGCACCATCAATTCACGGAAGCTGTTGTTCACCCCATGCCCGACCGGCTCGACCGTGCGAATGTCTGCGATCGGACCGCTCCGGATCGCCTTCCCCGTCTTCGCATCATGATAGGTCGATCCAACCGGTTCAGCGATGAAGGTCCCGAACCCGCCATGCGGCCACGTGGTCGCACCGAATGCGTGGTCGTGCCAGAACACGGTTCCGACGTCCGCATCAACCCAGAACCGTTGACGGACGAACTCTACGGTCACGATATCGTTCGCCGGATGATCGTTCTTCAGACCCTTGGTCAAGGTAATCGTGTTGCCGCTGATCGCCTTGATGCGGGAAAGTTCGTTGCCCTTCACGTTATCGGCACCGACGAGGATCAGTGTGCCGACATGGTATTGACCGGCATTCTTCACCGAGATCGCGGCGGCACCCTTTTTCGCCGGCGCTTTGAGCACCGTGTTCATGGGAGCCGGCAACCCCTTCTTGTTTTTCTTCTCCAACATCGTGAACGGACGTACCGACTGCTCGTAAGAGAAGCCGGTGATCACGCCGTCAGACGCTTGATTGTCGAACTGGAGGAAATGCCAGTGGGTATTGATCTTCGACGACTGGAAGTTCGTGTAGTCGTCGTCGTCCCACTCGCTGGTCAACGTCCAATCCACGCAATCGTAGATGTTGCCGCGGACGACCAACGGATACTTCAGATCGTCATTGGCCCGGACCGCCGCTTCTTCTTCATGGAGCACGTAGATCAATCCGTTCGGATCGACCACCGCCGGCTCCTTGCCCTGCGCCTTGGCGATCTTGATCGGCAGCTTGATGAAGTGGACATTGAAGTCCTTCCGTCCCGCATTCTCAGGACAGAGGCTCCACACGCCGTTCTCACCCGGCCTCGCCTGATCGTTGCTCTCATCCCCATTCGCATCCCGGCGGATCATCTCCAACCACGGTGCACCGGAATGGTTCGGGGAGAACATCACCCGCCGACCGAAATGCGGCGTCAGGTGAGGCCAGGCCACTTTCCCCGTCATGACCTCAAACATAATCGGATGCCGCTTACCGGGATGGGTCGACTTGTACTTGGGATTGTCGATCGTGTTTTCGCGCTCGCTCATCGCACGATTGCCCTCCCAGGCCCAATCCAACACTGTCGCGTCGTAGGAGATCGTCTGGCCCTTCTCATCGTCCTTGTGGCCAGGCTTGCCCATCGTCGGCATCTGCATCGCGACCCAATCCTTGACCGTAATGGTGGCAGGGTTGGTGGTCCAGTTGCTCTTACCCTTGTCGGTAATCGTGAACTGCTTGCCGAACCAATCGAGGGTCTGACCAATCAACTTGTCCGATGAAACCGGAGTCTTGATCCGGCCCTTGCGATCCGGCAACTCACGGAGATCCGGCATCACGTCGTTCCTTAAGTCACCCTGCTGGATCGTGTTATAGACGCGCCAGTAGCCCCACATGCCTGCGACATAATGGTGCGCGACGTGGCAATGGAAGAGGAAGTCACCAGCCAACTGTTGGCAGAGGCCGGAACCGCACTCCGTCTCGAGGTCGAGGGCTTCTGAGGGACCGATGACTTCAACGTCAACCCGGTCTGTCTTCGCACGAATCACGGGATACTTGACCGGACCATTCACGGCCGTCGCCCAAAGGTTCATGTCATCGATCGCCCGCGGGCTGCGCGGCCACCGGATGGTTCCACCATGGGGATGGTGCGAGTGGAACACTTCCGATCCACCGTGCACCAAGCGGAACTTGGCAGGATCACCGATGTAGGAACGGGGAATCGTCGGGGAGGGATCGCCGAACGTATAGGAACTGTACCCCATCGACTCGTCTTCGAACCCGAAGTACTCGTGCTGCACATGCATGTTATTGATACCAAACGGCTCGCTGCGATAGTTGATCGCGCGGCCACCTGGACGGTAGGCATCGGTCAACGGATCGCGTTGCGGCAGGAAGTCCCCCTTCTTATTGAGCGGACGGAATGCTTCGTCGCCGACTTCGTGATAGATCAGCACAAACTCGCGGAAATCCGGACCGGTGCCGTTCTTAATGATCGTCTGCCAACCACTGGAAGCCGGGGTTGGATCGCCCGCACCGAGCGGCTCCATGTAGCTCGATCCGCGCGGCTCGACGACGAACGCGCCGAACAATCCCATCACCGTCAGCTCACGGTCTTGGCTGTAGGTATGGAATTGGCGGACACCTTCCTGGGTGTTCGGGTGAATGTACCACTCGAACTCGCCGGTCTTCTTTTCTTCGACAACAGAATCAGAGTTGGTCGTCGTCGCCGCGGCTCCGGTGGCGCTCACGACCATGCTCGATCCATGGATATGCAAACTGACCGGTCCGCCGCCCTCTTCCAGCTTGTTCGAGAGCTTGAGCTTGACGCAGTCACCCTGGTTGGCACGAAACACGAGGGGCTGAATCCACTGGGCCTGCACGCCTGGGATGATGGCGCCTGGATCGAACCCTTCCTTGTCGCGGGCTTCTTTGTTCTTGGTTTCTTCTGCGCGCACCTTGTCCAGATTCTCATCCAGCACATACATGTAGCCTGGATAGAAATCGAGCCACTGGTTGAGCGTGATCTCGACGTTGATCGTGGACACGTTATACTGCTTCACCGGGGCCGTGGCCGGGCACTTCCCACCGCCCGTCAGCGCCACCGGTTCCACGCGAGGATCGGACACGAGGAGCAAGTCCTGCCCACCCGCTCCATACTGGTGCATCATGGAAGAGGTGTTGTACATGCCGGTGTTAACACCCTGCACCTGAGGATCCTGGGCCATATGATCCATGATCCGCTGGTGCTGCTGTTCAACCATCGCGGAACGCTCGGCCTTGCCGCTCATCGCATCTTCGACGATCGTCTGGCCTTTGAGTTTCTCCGCCCAACCAGGCAGCTGATGGTTCATCGCCACATGCTGCGATGACGGCTGCCCAGCCTGTGAGGCGTTCTCAGCGGATGCGAGCGGGGCCCCGAGCAGGGCTACTGCTGCCATCACGCCGAGCATACGGGTACCTACACAACCCTTATGTTTGTGGTGGGAAAACATGGACCGGCCTCCTTATATGGTGAGTAAAACAGCTAACAACCCAGGCGAAAATCACATGTCGAGAAAATGATTCATGATCACACGCGCCCCACGACATGAAGAGGGCGGTCAGTTTCTATAAGGTGCGAAAGATACTGAACTTCACATAGAGGAGTCAACCCCTCCATGATCCCATGCGGCGGCTGAAACGACTCGCGCTTCCTCATCACGATGCGGCGTCCCACGCCGCATCGTGATGAGCGGGCTTTCGACCTCTGACGTCTGAGGGCTTCTTCTTTGATGCGCCCACCTCCAATTATGTGCGACAATCACACGTATGCTTCTGAAACGTTGGCTCGTTGGAAATCCACTGAAGACTGCCCAGGCCGCCCACCAACGGCTCTCGAAACGCCTGGCCCTGGCCGTGTTCTCCTCTGACGCCCTGTCTTCGGTCGCGTATGCCACGGAAGAAATCCTCCTAGTCCTCGTTCCAGCCAGTCTGGCCTTTGCACATTTCTCGATTCCGATCAGCGTCATGATCATTCTCCTCCTTGCGATTTTGACGCTCTCCTACTCCCAAATCATTTTCGAATATCCGGGAGGCGGCGGCGCCTACATCGTCTCGAAATCGAACCTGGGTGAATGGCCAGGACTGACTGCAGCGGCCTCGTTGATGATCGATTATGTCCTGACCGTCGCGGTCAGCGTGGCGGCCGGCATCGCGGCGATCACTTCCGCCGTTCCTGCTCTCTTTCCATACCGCACAATACTCGGCGTGGTGGCCATCGTGCTCGTGCTCCTGGTCAACCTGCGCGGGGTTCGGGAATCGGGGAAAGTATTTGCCGTCCCGACCTACATGTTCATCGGAAGCATGCTCCTCATGTTGGCAGTCGGAACCTATCAGCTCCTGTTCGGACAACTCACTCCCGTGGCCGTTCAGACCGTGGCCACTCAAACCGCGGTCGAATCGGTGTCGTTGTTTCTCCTGCTCCGTGCCTTCTCATCAGGCTGTACGGCGCTCACCGGCGTGGAAGTCATCTCGAATGGCGTGCCGGCCTTTCGCCCTCCGGAACCGAAGAACGCCGCCACCACGATGATCGCAATGGCCCTCGTCCTGGGCATACTCTTTCTCGGCATCAGTACGATGGCCTATCACTTAGGCGTCCTGCCGAAAGACGATGAAACCGTTGTCTCGCAGGTGGCACGCGCCATCTTCGGCGAAGGAGTCCTCTACTACTTGATACAAGTTTCCACGATGTCGATCTTGGTCCTCGCGGCGAACAGCGCCTTCGCCGGATTCCCACGCCTGGCATCGTTATTGGCCCGCGACAGCTACATGCCCCACCAGATGGAGCTCATGGGCGACCGCCTGGTGTTCTCCAATGGCATTATCATCCTGGGAATCTTCTCGTGCCTGCTCATTGTCATATTCGGCGGTGACACCCACGCACTGATTCCGCTCTATGCCGTTGGCGTGTTTCTCTCGTTCACGCTCTCGCAAGCCGGCATGGTCCGCCGCTGGCTGGGCAAGCGCGGGCCTCATTGGCGAAAGAAAATTCTCATCAATGGCATCGGCGCGGTCGCCACCGCCATTGCGACCGCGATCATCGCCAGCACCAAGTTTATGCACGGTGCCTGGATCGTCATCGTGCTGATCCCAATCCTGATCATGATGTTTCGAGGCATTCACGCGCACTATCAGGCCGTCTCCGACCAGATCGCACTCGATCGACGAGGAAGCCGCCCTCCGATGCCTCGCCGCAACATCGTCATCATTCCGATCAGCGGGGTTAACCGTGCCGTCGTCCGCGCGGTGGACTATGCCCGAAGTCGGCCAGGAGAAGTTCGGGCGGTGTTAGTCGACGTAGACCAGGAAAAAACGGCCAGACTCGAAATGCAGTGGGCCCAGTGGGGATGCGGCGTCAACCTCGTCGTCTTGTCCTCGCCCTATCGATCCATCCTGAATTCTTTCCTTGACTACGTCGAGGAGATCCTGGAAAAGGAGCCGGACACCTGGGTCACCGTCGTCATCCCCGAGATTCTCCCGGCTCACTGGTGGCAGAACATCCTCCACAATCAGCGGGCGCTACTCTTAAAGGCGTCACTGCTATTCAAAGATCGTGTCATCCTGACCGATGTGCCATTCCACCTCAAGAGGTAACCGTGAGGCGTGAAGCATTGACCGTGAAGCGTGAAGCGTGGCGGTGGAACGTTGGCGTATTCGCGGTAGCCTTGTACCTTGGCCTCGCGGCGCAGCCGGCACAGGCATTCAAGATCCTAGAGCCAGCCGAGGGGGCCAAGCTGACATCGGGCAGCACCGTCACTGCCCGCGTAGATCTCGGAAAAGATTCCGGCATCGTCCAGGTTCGCTACTATTGGTATGGCGAACAGGATGACACGCTGGTGGGACAGGAAGACGCGACGGCTACGGGATCGATCGTTGCGCCGGTGGCGCTGATCGGATTGTCCGACCATGACCCGGCCTTCGGCGGCCCATTACGGGTCCCGAAAGACGGCATCGGGCCCATGCGGTTGCTGGCGGTCGCCGACATTTCACGTGGACGATTGGGAACGAGATCCGTCTTCGATGAAATCCTGGTGAACATAGAACCACACGCCCCCCTCGCCATCATCGATTTCGAAACGGACAAGCCCTTGCACCTCGGGCGGGCGGGACAATCTTCCGCATTCGGTCACGTCGATTCACTGGGGAAGGTCTTCGAGTTGCCCGTGGTGGGTGAGTTCGCCGATGGCGTGACCCGCCGGATCAGTACCCTGGGCAGCGGCACGAGTTACCAGTCCTCAAACCCAAAAATTGTTCAGGTATTGTCCAACGGGCTGCTGCAGATTGTCGGCAATGGAAAAGCGACCCTCACCGTCACCAACCGCGGCAAGCAGGCCATGCTCGATGTCACCGTCGACGTGAATGAGGAACCGAACGAGCCTCCGGTCGCGGATGCGGGCCCCAACCAATCGATCAAGGCTGGGACAAAGGTGAAGCTGAGCGGGCTCAAGAGCCGGGATGCGGAAGGCGAAGCCCTCTACTATTCATGGAGTCAGGTGCGAGGCAGCAAGATCGCGCTGCTGGACGTGGATAACGCCGAAGCCTCATTCCTTGCCCCAACCATGTCAGAGAAACGGACCTACCGGTTTAAGCTGAGGGTGACGGATAAGAAGGGGGCGGATAGTGTGCCGGCGTTTGTGGACGTGACCGTCGAACCTTAACGGCTGCTGAAAAAGGCCCCCAGCATCGTTCTCAGTCCTGTGTCTCCTTGCGGCCTTGCTGGATGGCCTTTTTGAGCAGGCTGTTATCGAGAGAAGACCTCCTGGTCCTTTCTTCTCCGTTCTAGATCGGCAAATGTTCGAAGCAGGCCATGGCTATTCTTCAATCTTCTCCTCCCTTTTGTAAGGGGAGGGAGGAGGGGTAGAGTCTCGGGCCTCTACCTCCCCTGTCCCCTCCTGACAAAGGAGGGGAATCGGGCG
>JANOMG010000390.1:0-8665 GCA_031420175.1 Nitrospira sp. | reverse complement strand
TCTCCTGGCGAAGCACCTGCACCCGCCTGAGCTCCATCATACTCATGATAACCCTGTCCTCTCCGACCATCCGGCCCTCCGTCTGAAAGCCAGCAGTCTATCAACGAAGAGGACATTGCTACTGTGGTGAAAGCGGACATTCTCATTGTGGGATTACACTCAACTAAATGGCCAGGGCAGCCTTCTGCCTCGCATTCAACGAGGCGGCTGGCGTGGTCTCCATCGCGCGCATCAAGCGACCACCGCTTCATCGTGGGGGCTCTGCGAGCACAGAGACCATGCCAACTGTCTCGCCACTCCCCTTCCAAGCTTGCTCGTTTCTCCCCCCCCACGGGGGCAGCCTGGTCGATCCTCAAATGCGCGCGTCGCTATTGAGTCTCGTGAAGCGGGCCTCGTGAAGCGAATTTCGCTGTTCGCGCGGGACTTGCGAAAAAAGCGAGACTGGCCGGAAGTTTCGTCTGTGCGTGTCGCGCCTGTCATGCACGTCTCGCCTGGCTCGCTTACGATTTACGAGGGACGAACGACGCAGTGCAAGAGCTGAGGGGAGGACAAAGAGCGTATAGCTAATGGCCGATGGCGTATGGCACGTGCGGAAGGCACGGAACAAGAGGCGAGAAGGAGCGAACGACACCTGCGCCTGACAGATGGGCCGAGTAGTACCGGCGCCCTCAGGCCGCGGCGCGGACCTTCACCGTGAGACGTACCTGCGCTCCGAGCCGGGCCAGCATGTCGATCAGTGCGTCCGTACTGAACAAGTCGATCCGCCCACGGAGGAGATTGCTGACGCGGGGCTGAGTCACACCGAGTATCTTGGCTGCCGGTTTCTGCTTGAGGCCGCGGGATGCAATGAGCTTCTGCACCTGAATCATGAGATCCGCCCGGACCAGCAGATGCTCGGCCTCCTCGCGGCGAAACCCAAGGTCACGGAATACATTCCCGGTAGACGGTGTGATCTTCAGTTTCATCATGCTTCTTCCCTCTCTCGCTCCACGCACCGCTCAGCGCCACGAGTGCCTGATATCGTTGTCTGGCAAGCTCGACATCGCGTTTCGACGTTTTCCTGGTCCGTTTCTCAAAGGCATGGAGCACATAAATCGCTTCCGCAAACTTGGCGACGTAGTAGACGCGATGTTCCACTGCGGTATGAATTCTCATCTCACAGACGCCGGGACCAATCGTCGCCATCGGCTTCCAGTCGGCCGGCTCCAGTCCCTGCTGAATTTGCCGGAGTTGAAAACCTGCGAGCCTCCTCGCATCCGGCGGGAATGCCTGGAGGTCATGCCGCGCTGACCCGAGCCACAGGATCGCCTTTTCGATCACGACATAAATATGCAAGTTTCAGCATATCACTGTCAAGCGCGAGGATCGTCGCCGTGAATTTCTATCCGACAAACCAGCACGGTCTGATTTTGTCTATGTACGCGGAAGGATCGCAATCGTTTTCAGTTATAGTGGGACCATGTCCTCCCGCCCCAATCGACATTCCCCCAAACGTCCTCGCCGCCGAACGCGGCGCGGACGTCGGCCGCCGTTCAGAGCCTTCTGGCGGTTCCTCGGCGCGCGGTGGAAAGCCTCTCGTCGAGTGATGAAGGCCGTGCTGGCCGCACCGCCAACGATGCGGGCCGTCATGCTCTCAGCCCTCATCCTCCTCCTCTGGCTCGGCGTCAACTGGGCCTATCACGCGTTCAATAAACCGAGCGAAGTCCTCTTTCCCTTGGACCGCGTCCTCAATAAACGCCCCATCGAGACCTGGAAGGAATACGGCTCGCTCTTCCGCGAACATGCGACCTCGGTCATTACCGCTGAGCTACTTGCCGCGCTGGCGCAGACGGAGAGTGCGGGAAACCCCGTGGCACGCACCTATTGGCGGTGGCACATTTCGTGGAATCCCTTGGAGTGGTACCAACCGGCGTCGAGCGCGGTCGGCATGTACCAGATCACCGACGGGACATTCCGCGAGGCGACGCGTTATTGCATCCACGACCACGTGGTGGTCGAGGACGGCCATTGGAATGATCTGAATTCGTGTTGGTTCAACAACCTCTACACGCGCGTCGTGCCGAGCCATGCCATCGAAGTGACCTCGGCTTCGCTCGATCGCGCAGTCGCCAAGGCGATCGGCACCAGGCTAGGCGGTAGGATCACGCTCCGGCAGAAACAGGATCTCGCGGCCTTGATTCACCTCTGCGGAGCCGGGGCCGGTCATGCCTATGCCTCACGCGGGTTCCGGCTAACATCGCACCAACGGTGCGGCGACCACGACGTGAGCAGCTACCTGGCGCGGGTCAATGCCTTGAAGTACGAATTTTCCAAACCGGCAGCAGGAGACAAAACAATCCAACGGGCTCGCTAGCCTCGTGGTCGGAACAAGAGCTTATGGCTTATAGCTGATGGTAGGATCAGAAAACGTCGAACGCGGAGCACTTTGAGCTTTCGGCGAGATACGAGGGACGAACGACGCTGGTATCCTGCGCGTTGCGCGACCACAGAAGATCATCAGCCTCCATCGCCTCCTCTGTTCCGCGAACAAGAAGCATGGCCTCGCTGCGCCCTCCCCGTCTCTCCTCCCTAGTTCGCCTACCTCTCTCCATGAGGGGGCCCTGGTCGATCCTCAACTGCGCGCATCGAACGATTTAAATGATCCCTCCAAGCTTGCTCGTTTCTCCTCCCATGAGGGGGGGGCCTGTTTGATCTCCCACTGCGTGCGTCCAACGAGGGCCTTCGGAGGCCGCGCGTTGCGCGAGCACAGGAGATCAACAGGCCCCCTCACCTCCTATTTGTTGGCGAACGCCTCATCATCTTTCGCCCCGGCCCGCGCCTTCCAATCCAGGCTGTAATATTCTCCGCGATCCCTTGCCCAGGGATCAAACGCGTTCACCACCCCCTGGAGTTCGCCCGCCAGTTCCGGCATCGTCCGTAGCAGGACACGTTTCATGGGAGAGACCGGCTGCGTATGGCCATTGGGCGTTCCCTGCTCCATCATCTCCTGGCCTGGCCCATTGTGCATCACCCACTCGACGCCAAACGTCGTATAAAACTCCGGGCGGAAACTGGACGTGAAGAACCGGTCACTGAAGAGGCGGCGCGAGGCGTTGAGGATGAACACGACGAACTGGGTTTCGGAAATGGCGAAACCATGCGGTCGCCGGAATTCCGCCAGCCATCCCACCACCGTATCGACGTCCTCGATGTTGTCGATCAGGCTGCCATTCGGATGCCCCAGACAATCGTTGGTAGGTGAGCCATCGTCGTTCACCCGCGCCTCGGTAATCTTCTTGGATTCATCGCACTGGTGCTGCCCGTAGACGTCACGCAAGGTCTTCACGAGCTGCGCTTGCTCGCTCCGCTTCTTCGAATCCTTCTCGCGCTTGTCCACGAAGTCGTCGAAGCTGGTCAATTGCGTCAGACCATATTGCCGACGGAACTCGTTGTAGCGCGGAACTCCCCGCTCACGATCCCTGATGAGATCGAGTGCAGCCACGTCGATCTGTTGAGTGGACGACTGCAAGCGATTCATCTTCAGGTTCTGCAGAAACTGCGGATGGTTCTGAAGGGTCAAGGCCCCCAACCGCTGGCGGCCCATGCTGAGCGCCCAATTGGCCAGGCCCTTCTCGCGCATCGCCTCGGTGGCCTTGCCCCGAAAGGTCTCGATCACCGGCACGTTGTGTCGGATGACGTTCGGCTCCTTGTTCCACTCACGGTATTCGATCAGGTCCGGCAGCAATGGGTGTAACCGGTACACTGTGATGAACTCTTCGGGGAAATTGAAGGGGGAGCCGAAATGGTTCACACCCCCATTGATGTGGTCGTCGTTCTTCAGATCCCAACGGTCTACTTTATTGGGATTGATCAGGCCCACGAGCGGCACGCCGTCATACACCCGGTTGCCCAACCCGAAGATGCCAGGCCCGGCTGCCAGCGCCGCGTAGAGGCTGTTCGCCTTCTTGGCATCCTCCGAATCGCCGAGGCGGCGCACGACTTCCTTCAACGCGTCCGCCACCAGCTCCTGCTTCTCAAAGACCCCCTGCCAGTTGGCATGCATGCCCCGGTTCATCGGCTCGTTGTAGAGCAATTGCGTGGTCCATTCGATGGTGTGGATCTTGGCAATCTCCGCCGCGACGACCAGCCGGGCCACTTCGAACAACTCGGTCAGGGTGACGTCTCTGTAGCGGATGACGCGGTCTGGCTCGGCGGGATTTCTCAAGCCGCTGTCCCCATCGGGTATGCGAACGGCCTGAGCACGGAATGCATCGACAAAGGCGTTGTGCTCACGCGCGAAGACGTTGTGATAGAAACTTAGCCCGATGGACCAGTTGTCGGGAAAGGCCGTGGCCTCCTGGCCTGACCATTCCGGGTTGATCGGGTCACCCGCCTCAAAGACCGGCAGATAGACGGGTTTGTCGCCCGCTGCTGCTCCGACCGGCCTCAAGAGCAATTTGGCTTGGTCTTCGAGATCGCGCTTCACGCGTTTGCCGGAGCGTTCGTCGTATCCATAGAGCTGCGAGGCGTCCCACCAGGCGGTGACGTGGTTTGCGGTGGTCTTCGGCGCCCGCGCGAGATAGGTCTTGCCGCCCTGCGTAAATGACCGGGGCTCCGTGCTTTCGGCAATCATCGCCGCATCGATCTTGTCGTCGGGCCGGCAGCCCAGCTGCTTGACCTCCTCACCCGTCAGTGGCTGTTCGAGGTTCTTGACCAATTGCGTGGCACAGCCGACGGGCATCCACTCAGGCCGATTGTGCCCCTCTTCCAGATGCGCGAACCAGTCGTGGGTCATGAACTGGATCCAGAAGGCCGCTAGCACATTGAAGAACGGCGCCTTCTCGTATGCGCACTCGGCCTCTTGTACGCCACCTGGGAGGCCGTAGCCCTCGTGACATGTGTCCGGCTGCGATTGTTTGCGCGTGAACAGCTTCCGACTGATCACTTGCGGGTCCGGCTTCAACAGCCCCAATCGATCCCCATGGCGATTCCTAGTCAGCTCATTTAGACCCAGATCGGGAAACGTGCTGTCGAACGGCACGTTCCGCGCGAACAGTTGATGCGTCGATCCCATCAGCGGGTTGCGGATGTCGTTACACATACCGCTCAAATTGCGGAAGCGAATCAACTCTCCCCGGCAGACCTGCTGCTGGTCGCCGCCGACGGATTTATAGTCGGGATGGCTCTGCGGCAATCGCAGCTCCGGCCAGGTCTTGAGCACCGGCCCTGCCTCGCCGTCGCGGCCTGTGACGTAGGCCTCGTAGGTCTTGTTGTTGTCGAAGAGATTGAACGTGATGAGTTCGATCCGTTGCACCTCCAGATCATAGAGTGCGCCGTTGATCCCGTGGGCGTTGGGGCCAATCACCTTGGCATCGGCCAGCAACCGGGCCGGTGCCCGGGACGTGGCATCGCCGGCGGACCAATAGTTCGGCCAGTCCAACCAGGGCCCCTCGCGGAGACGTTCGGCATGCGTCCCTCCAAGGCAACGAGCGGTGCTGTCCGGCACCTTTCCCAGGAATCGACGCTCTCTGGTCTTCGCGACTTTCTGAATGTCTCGCTGTAGGAGCATCTCGGTGCAATCTTTCGTGGAGTCCACGTAGGTCGCGAACGGACCCTGCCCGGCGCAGCCCACGAGCACACCGAGCCCCACCACAAGCACAAGCCGTGACCATTTCATTTTGTGTCCCATATACAGCCCTCCTCAACGACGGGATGCATCTCACGCCGCATCACGAGCCCTAGGCTACGTCTCGAGCAAAAAAGAATCAACCTTCCCTAAGCGGAACTGCATGTATTTCCGTGGCACGCAGCTTCAGGGGAGGGAGAGATCTCCGTGATGATTCTTTCGGCTGCGGCGGCTGGAATGCAAGGATGCCGCGCGCGGACGAATCGATCAGAAACGTAGAACGTCCCCGCTATCAGATCGACAATGCGGAAACGCAAGCAACCCCTCCGCGCCGCATCGACACGTACGATACAGTCTCCCGACTGGTGTTCTCGGCTGATCCCCTCATTTCTTATGCACCGAGACAACGACCGGCACCCGAATAAAGTGATTCGTCTGTAGGACATGCATCACGGTTCGAACATCCGTATGCGGCGTCACCCGCATTGGTTCGCAGGTCATCACGTCATGAGCCGCGAGGTCATCCAGCCGTTTGCCACTATCGAGCGCGGCCAGCAGGTCGAACTTAGTCCGCTGTGAGCTCATGAAATTGAAGCGTATCTAGCTCTCTGGCCTCGTGACTCTGTCCCATGCTGTTGCCCTCCTCTGGAAAGACATTATTCTGAATGAAATCGCATCAGCCCCTAGTACCCCCTCCCTCACCTCTCGTGGAACCAATGAGCGGAGATTCCGGTCTCTGAGTGACTCGCTCCGGAAAAGATCATCCCGTACTCCTCGACCGGCATCACCCGCTACGCAAAGAGAGACAACTCATCCGCCGCCGCCTCGTTGAGGCCTTGCGCGTGATGGGCGAGCATCGTGAGGAACAGGCCCCTCTCTATTTTTGCTGTCTGGTGATCTCCGCGGCCAACGGCCGCCCGGACTCGGTCCAACGCTTTGAGGTACGGGTCAAAGTTGGACGCAGGATATTTTTGTTTGAAGTATGTGCCCAGGGCATACTCGATCTCATCCACCCATGTGGGCTGCGCCTGGCCACAGGCTGCGAACAAGGCAGCGCACAGCATGAAGGGAGACGTACCCAGCAGCGCATGGGTTGGGAGTGCAGGAAGCAGCAGGAGTAGTGCCAGCGAGGTGACGAGGATTGTACGTCCGATGTTCTCCATGGGTTCGACCTCGGCAATGAGGCTCCCCACCTGATCAGGATACGGCATGGAAGACTGCGGTTCACCGCGGATCCGGCGCCGTCACCTGACCGTCAGATATACACGTTACGCCCGCGAGACACACTGGTCAAGCGGCTCGTTCCTGAGAAGCTTGCACCTCCCCAGAGGCGCCTAGCCCAGCAGTGACGCCTGAACGAAACACCTTCGTAACCAAGGAGGACACCATGAAGAAGATCAACGAAGCAGACGATTGTGAAGCAGAAAAACCAGCGGATTCTATCGAATAGGAACGACACCAGCGCCAGAGCTTTAGCAGCAGGTACTAGCAGGCTGCGGAAAAATTGTTTTGGCGCGCGAGAGCTTCGATGGTCCGCACGAGACACGCGGAATCAGGGCTTCGCGTCGCGTCTGTCACGCTAGGCATGCCCGTCGTGCGCTTGAGAGGCATGGGGAAAGGCGCGTCTCGGCGCGCCGGGGGCGGGCGGGTGAGAAGAGCGACTTTTTCAGCGTCCTGCTAGAGTCATTTCGAACGATCCATGTATTCCTACGCGTCACGATACTGTGCAGATACGGCACAAACCCGTATCAGTTGATGTCAATCCTGGCCATGAAGTCCGGCATCGTACGAAAGACGAGGGGGGAAGAAAACAGGAAGGAGAGTAAAAGATCAGGGCACGTCTTCCGCGCAGCGCACGCCGAGCCTCGGCCCCCAGTAGGTCACGTCATCCCACCCTCGGTAGCTGGCCCGAAGATCCGGCGGTTTTTCATTCCACTCCCCGCCCCGCAACACGCGGAAGGAGCCACGCAGAGGTCCCTGTGGATCCCGGGCAGGAGATACCTGGTAGAAATCTTCCGCGTACCAATCTTTCACCCACTGGGACACACTGCCGATCAGGTCGAACACCCCATAGGGCGACACCGTTGACGTCTGGCGCCCGACCGGCTCGGTTCCGTTGGTGCCAGCCTTGAGTTCTCCATTTCGCACACGGCTTTTCACGACCTCCCCGTCATTGCCCCAGGGGTAGCGGCGACCATCCGTCCCTCGCGCCGCCTTTTCCCATTCGGCCTCTGTCGGCAATCGTTTACCTTGCCACTGGCAAAAGGATCGAGCCTGGTTCCACGTAATGTTGGTCACGGGATGCTGCACGCGCTGAGGGTCGTCAAACGCCTGGCGATCTTTGGGCGGCGTGCAGCCCCCTCCTTCAACACACTGTCGGTACAACGCGTTCGTCACTTCGTATGTGTCCAACCAGTAGGAGCTGAGAGACACCCGGTGTATGGGGCGAGCATCTTGCAACCCATCCTCCGCACCCATCCAAAACTCTCCGGCTGGAATCACCACCATCCCCTCCGGTTGAGCGATGCCACGCTGGGCCAGCGTCTTCAGTTCATCTTCCTGTGCAGCCCGGAGTTGGTCGTTCACCCGCGCGATCGCCTCCTCGTCCTGTCCACTCGGCACTTGTTCCCGCACCGGACTCGGCTGTAGGCGCGGCGAGACGACCGCCAGAGGGTCGTTCTTTGACGAGGCTCCGGCAACCTGCGCCGGAGCCGGTGGCATCGAGGCAATGTCCGTGTTCCTGACCGTCTCGATGCGCACCGTAGTCCGGACGACTTCTTGGGCAAGACCTTTGCTCTCACCGCCTCCCTTGGCATCCTTCCTCCCTTTTCCGATCATCGTAAAGTCGAAATCCGGGATATTCGCGAGAAGGGGCGTGGCGTAGGTGATCGGCACTGCAAAGGACATCCCTTCAGGCACGATACCGGAAGGATGGGTGAATTTGGTGGTCAGCACGCCGACCACTTCCC
Organism: Nitrospira sp.; assembly: GCA_031420175.1. Lineage (GTDB taxonomy): Bacteria > Nitrospirota > Nitrospiria > Nitrospirales > Nitrospiraceae > Palsa-1315. Next base: position 91 of record JANOMG010000390.1, on the reverse strand, counting down.
CGCGTCGATTGAAGATGGGCCCTCCGCTGTTGCCGGGGTTGATGGCCGCATCCACTTGAAAGACCCGCTGGACGCCCTTCGTCCGCACCGC
>JANOMG010000389.1:0-3252 GCA_031420175.1 Nitrospira sp. | reverse complement strand
TCCGATAGAAGTCGATTCGTGCCATGGCAGCGACTATACCATGGGACTTCGCCAGGCTTCACCTTGACCCCTGCATCGAAAAACTCTAGCCTGGCGCGACTCCCAACGACATGCGGCGTACGAAATACCCGCTTCGAAATCAGCCTGAATCGCCCCCCCCTTGACATCCCCTCAAAGCGGCTTATGGTGATAGTATGACTAACACACCTCCACCCAAAGCCCTGACCCACGACGAGAAGAAAGCCGCCGATGCGGCCTTTGCCGGTCGCCCCTTCGATGAGTCTTGGTCTGCTGCCGCCCGAGCGGTCTACGACGGTATTGTGAAGGCCTTGCCTCCCACAGACGCCGTGAGCCCTGCTCCCTCCACGGTGGAAGAATCTGCTGAGGCTCCGTCCGCGCAGTATGAACCGCAAGAAGCTCAAGAACCTCTCGCGCTCGAACCGATCGGTGGGCATGAGTTGGTAGAGGGAACGGTCCTGTCTCCGGCCATTCGCGACCGAGACGCGGCCATTCAAGCCGGGACCTTGATCGACGTGACGCCGACTGCCCTGCAACTCGGTATCACCTTTCCAGTCACGATCACCCGACCGCTCTGGGAAGTGGGCATTGTCACAACCCACGCACTCCCTGAAGAAGATCAAACCAGTCGGCTGCGCGACATTCTCATGGCCTTTCGCCTCCGCTTGGCCAGTCTGACAACCGTGTCGCCCCTGCTCGATTTTCCAGTTCTGCTGGCCTTACCGCCGAGCACGGTGCCTCAACCAGTGCCCTTGTTTGCGCTCATTCAACCGGATCCCACGCACCAGGCGAATGTGACCCTGCTGCTGCCGAACGAAGTGGCGCTCTCCATTACCTCGCTGAATTAGCAGGCTGCGCGCTCAACACCCGTGAAGCGTATCTCGTGAAGCAATTCAGGAATCTGTTGATCTGATGATCTGAAGAATTCCGAACATTCGCCAGATCAACAGATATTTTCCATTTCACCTTTCACGAACGACGAGGGTGCATTTTGAGCAGCCTGTACGCTAGGGCACGTTCTTCCGCCTCGGTTGTGATCGTTCCATCGATGCGTGCATCCAATAATTTCCCCAAGATCCTCCCGTACTGCGGTCCTGGCTTCAGCCCCATGGACTGAAGATCTCGTCCCGTGAGTGCCGTCTTGATCGTTCGGTTCTTCATATAGGCCACAAGTTGTCGCCTCAGGCGGCTCAATACCGCCGCTTGCTGCAGACTCATCTGCTTTGCGAGAACCAGGACGAGCGTCTCATCCGGGAGATCTGCCAAGAGGCGATAGACCTGCGACGGGAGGACGACTCCCTGATCGGCGAGTCTCTTGAGGACACGATCAACCAACTTTCCGCCGACACTCACCTTCCTGGCCTGTTCCCGTGACAGCGCTAACCGCCGGATCATCGTCGCCACCACAGCCGGGCTCGACTCGCTCGACAGAGCCTTGAGATAGACAATCGGACTATCGATCACAGAGTCAGGAAATCGACGCGCCCACCAGATGAACGCCTTGGGAACGGCCGTAACCACTCGCTTCACGTTCGTCGTGTAGCACAAACGGCGATGAAGGAACCGCAGCAACGTCAACTGCGCCAGCCGCGCCATCACTCGCACCGGATCCTGCTCGGCAAACAGTAAGAGGATTTCGTTCTGTAATCGAGGGCCGGAGAGTTGCTGGATCAGATTCGTGGAGGCCGCTTCTGCAAGAAGCCGCAAGGTGGTGCGCTCAAGGCGGAACTTGAGCCGTTGTTCGAATCGGATCGCTCTAAAGATGCGCGTGGGATCGTCTTGAAAGCTGCCCGCATGGAGCACACGGATTGTGCGGGCCCGAAGATCTCGCTGCCCTCCATAGGCATCGAGCAGCCGTCCGAATTGCCCGGAATTCAGTTGCAGCGCGATGGCATTGATCGTGAAATCCCGTCGATGAAGATCCTCTTCGATCGACGCCGACTGGACCGTGGGCAGGAGTGCAGGCTGCGCATAGGACTCTCGCCTGGTCGTCGCGATATCCATCTTGAGCCCGTCAGGAAAGACCAGCCGCGCCGTCGCAAACCGTTCGAATACCGCAAGCCCAGCGCGATAGCGGTCGGCAACCAGTCGAGCGAAGGCAACGCCATCTCCTTCAACCGTCAGATCGAGATCCAGGGTCACATGCCCCAGCAGCAAATCCCGAACCACGCCACCCACGACATAGACCCGGCAACCCCGCTCGTCTCCGAGTTGCCCAATCTCTCGCAAGAGGCCCACCACCCGATCGGGAAGCCGTTGAAATAGCGCTGGTCGATGTGTCTGACTCGCCATAGGTCTAGCAGGCTGTGGGAAAGCTCAGCGTACGCTCAAATTCCATTGTGATCTTGGGGATAGTACTGGCGCAACAATGGCTCATCGGCCTCTCCAGGCCTCATTGTAGCAACCCTGTTTCACATTCGAAACAGATCGAGACGCATGGCCTGGCATATCGGAGCATGGCCTTGTCGAGAAGACTCCTCCACATGTAGACAGAGGGTACAGGCTCACGCAGGCTTACGGAGAAGCAGCCGTATTGAAAGGCACGTTCGTATGGGAAAAACACACGAGAAAGGAATCCGCAATCACCCTGGCGAGACAGTTCTCGTAATCATCGGCAACCGCAAGGCCAACTCAGCAGCACTGACCTTGACTCCCTGCTGTACCAAGGCCAGGACCTCGAGAAGATTGAATGGCTTGAGAAGATAGGCCACCGCCCCCAACCGCATGGCCTCTTCAGCGGATTCAAGACTTCCCCTGCCAGTCACCAGAATTACTTTGACGGCTTGGCCACTTGCCCTCACCCGTCGAAGCAACTCCATTCCGCTGATATCAGGAAGACCGACATCCATGATGACCAGGTCCATGGGACATTCACCAAGAATTTTCAGAGCGGCAGAGGCCGTCTCCGCCGTATAGATCCGATAGAACGAACTGAGAATCATGCAGAGGGCCTGACGAGGTCCCTCGTGATCCTCAACGATCAGAATGTTTTGCTGACATGAGCCCGCCATCATCACATGCTCCGCACACAATCGCTGATCCGACGCCTCATCATACCTGCACATCACGCGTCTCACTAGTGTAGTGATTCATGCTGTTCTTGTCTTCTCCAGGGCGATCCTGGCCCGGTTCACTTTCGCCAGGATCTCCTGTGCCGTCTTGGTCCACACAAACGGTTTAGGTGTGGCATTCCGCTGGGTCATGTACGCGTCAATGACCGCGATCAGCTCCGGG
>JANOMG010000388.1:0-3361 GCA_031420175.1 Nitrospira sp. | reverse complement strand
CCCGGAGCTGATCGCGGTCATTGACGCGTACATGACCCAGCGGAATGCCACACCTAAACCGTTTGTGTGGACCAAGACGGCACAGGAGATCCTGGCGAAAGTGAACCGGGCCAGGATCGCCCTGGAGAAGACAAGAACAGCGTGAATCACTACACTAGAAGGCCTGCCGGTTCCTCACCAGACGCAGACTTCTCACTCGTAGTTTTCTTTGACCTTTCTCCTCAGTTCCTCCATATTTACAGCAACATTCACGAGACACGTTCTCATGCACCGCATGACCCAGAACGAGACGCATCCCCTCCGCGGCCTCCTCATCGCGCAATTCTGTGGCGCGTTCAACGACAACGCCTGGAAGCTGATGGTCGCCTTGCTGGCCATCAGGCAAGTCACGGCTGCCGTTGGCCCGACGGGACCGGCGTTCGAAGCAGCCTCCCAGACACAGGCCACAATCACCTTCGTCGTCTTCAACCTCCCGCTCATGCTGTTTTCCCTGGTTGCCGGCGTGCTGTCGGATCGGTTGAGCAAACGGACCGTCATCATTGCCATGAAGGTGGGCGAAATCGCGCTGATGGGAGCCGGGACCGTGGCGCTCTGGAGGGATCCAGCGGGCGGATGGCCCGCCTTGATCGTCCTGGGGGGAATGGGCGTCCACAGCGCGTTCTTCAGCCCCGCCAAGTACGGCATTCTGCCCGAGTTGCTTTCATACGAACAGCTCTCGCTCGGCAACGGGTTGCTGAAAATGTGGACCTTCTTTGCCATCATCGCCGGCACGACGTCGGGCGGCATCTTCCTGGGCCTCTTCCATACCAGTCCCTGGCTGGCGGGGCTCGCGCTGACAGTCCTGTCCGTTGTCGGATTCATCGCCGCCTGGACCGTGCCGCGCGTGCCGGCTGCCAGATCGGAAGGCGGCGCGGGCGTCACATTGGCAGTCGCCTGGGCGGCGCTGCGTACGGACCGCATGTTGCGACTGGCGATCGGCGTGAATATCATGTTCTGGACCATCGCCAGCCTGTTCGGCCAGGACATGCTGATCTATGCCAAGAGCCGGCTCGCGCTGTCCGACGCGCTGTCCGGGCTCCCGCTCGCGGTCCTTGGTATCGGTATCGGTATCGGCGCCGGGCTGGCCGGTCGTCTCTCTGCCTCGAAAATCGAAATCGGCCTGATCCTGCCAGGCTGCTTGTGCCTGGCCGGGGGACTGCTGGTGCTGGGCCTGATTCCGCCCAGCTTGACCGGCACGCTGACGCTGATGGCCGTGCTCGGCATCGCCAGCGGCTGCATCAATGTGCCGATCAACGCGCTCATCCAATGGCGAGCCCCGGCCGACCGGCGCGGCGCCGTCATCGCGCTGGGCAACACGTTTATGTTCGGCGGCGTACTGGCCGGCTCGCTGGGCGCCGGATTCCTGTCGCAGATGGGCCTCTCAGCCACCGACATCCTGCTGGCCTGCGCGGGCGTGGCGCTGATCGGCACAGTCATCGTCCTGTGGCTTCTGCCGGATAGCCTCGTTCGATTCATGGTTGCGCTGCTGCCCCGCCTCATCTATCGCCTGACCGTCATCGGAAGCGAGTCCGTGCCGCGAGAGGGCGCGGCGCTACTGGTACCGAACCATGTATCCTTCGTGGACGGGCTCTTGCTGATGGCGAGTCTGGACCGCCCGATCCGTTTTGTGGTGGATGCCCGGTACGCGGAGCATCCCTTGCTCAGGCCGCTCATGAAAGCCATGCGCGTCATCCCTATCGCGTCCGGCAAGGAACCGCGTGTCATCCTGCGCGCCCTGCGTGACGCAGGCACCGCATTGGACAACGGAGAGATCGTGTGCATCTTCCCTGAAGGACAGATCACCCGCACAGGCACGCTGCTGCCGTTCCGGCGCGGCTTCGAACGGATTGTGAAGGGACGGCAGGTGCCGGTCATCCCCGTGCACTTGGATCGCGTGTGGGGCAGTATCTTCAGCTTTGAGCGCGGTCGTTTCCTCACGAAATGGCCTGAGCGCATTCCCTATCCGGTCTCGGTGTCCTTCGGCACACCGCTGCCATCGAAGACGCCGGCGCACGAGCTCCGCGACGCGATTCGCACACTCGGCGAAGCGGCCTGGCGCCTGCGCAAATTCTATCGCCGCCCGCTGCACCGTGAATTCATCCATGCCATGCGGAGACATCCCTTCCGGTTCGCAATGGCGGACCAGACCCGCCCTCGTGTGTCGTCGCTCCAAGCCCTGATCGGATCCATCGTACTCGCCAGAGCGCTTCGGCGACATTGGGAGGACCAGCGCCATGTCGGCATCCTGCTCCCGCCAACCGTCGCCGGGGCATTGGTCAACGTGGCTGCCCCGTTGTGCGGGAAAACCAGCGTGAATTTGAACTACACGGTCGGCAAATCCGGCCTTGAAGCAGCAGTGCGACTCGCAGGCCTTCGCACGATCGTCACCAGCCGAACCTTCGTCGAGAAGGCCAAGTTGGATCTACCAGACGGGCCGTCGATTATTTGGCTTGAGGACGTCGCCCGCACCATCGGCAGGGGGGAGAAACTCGTCGCGAGTCTCCTCGCCCTCTGCGCCCCTGCGCGACTGATCGAACTGGCCTGCGGACAGAACACCCCGCTGACAATGGATGACCTGGCCACCATCACCTTCAGCAGCGGCAGCACAGGGGAACCAAAAGGCGTCATGTTGTCTCACTTCAACGTCGACGCCAATGCGCAGGGAGCCAGTCAGGTGCTCCATCTCTACCAGGACGAGCGAGTCCTGGGGATTCTTCCCTTCTTCCACTCATTCGGCTATCTCGTCTTCTGGTTCGTCATGTTCAACAACGCGGGCATAATCTTTCATCCCTCGCCGCTCGACGCCGCCGCCATCGGCGAACTCGTGCGCCGCTACCGCATCACGTTCCTCGTCACCACGCCGACCTTTCTCCAGCTGTATCAGCGTCGCTGTACCCCGGAGCAATTCAGCTCCCTGCGCGTGGTCCTGACCGGCGCCGAGAAACTTCCAGCGCGGTTGGCCCAGGCGTTTGAAGATCGGTTCGGCATCGGACCGATTGAGGGTTACGGCATCACCGAATGTGCTCCCGTCGTCGCCGTCAATTGTCCGGACTTCCGGGCCTCCGGATACTTCCAACCGGCCTCACGGCGGGGAACTGTCGGCCAACCGCTGCCCGGCGTGTCCGTGCAGATCGTCGATCCCGACAGCTTCGCCTCATTGCCACCCAACACTCCTGGCATGTTGCTGGTCAGAGGTCCCAACGTCATGAAGGGGTACCTGGGGCGTGAGGATCTGACGGCTAACGCCCTGCGCGATGGATGGTACATCACCGGCGACATTGCGACTTTGGACGAGGATGGATTCCTGACGATCACCGACCGA
>JANOMG010000387.1:0-16790 GCA_031420175.1 Nitrospira sp. | reverse complement strand
CCGGGAGATCCTCCCCCATGTCTCTCTTTAGGGGAGTAGCCGGGGCTGCTCTTCACTGCGCGCATCGAGCGACCACTGTTTCATTGTGAGAGTGTCCAACCTTCTCCCTTGAGGGCGGGCTAGATGGGCTCCCACTTCGCGCGTCCAACGAGCACATTCCGAGCGTGCGCGTTGCGCGAGCACAGGAGGCCAACAGGCCACCCATTCCATCCCTCTCATTTTTCCCACTTCGCCCTCAAGGGGAGCCGCCAGACTGTCCTTCACTGCGCGCATCGGACGAGCACTGTTTCATCGTGCGCGTTCTGCGAGCAAGAAGGATGGTCTGGCGGCTCCCCTACCCCCTTGACAGAACCACCCCCGCCTGGCTATGATTCCCGCCACTTGATTCGACCTTATAGTTTAAAATGTATTTTCTCCGGCCACCATTATTCAAAGGAGTAGGCGTATGAAGCTCGTAATCGGCACTGTTGCGACCGTCTCCGGTGTCCTGTTTGCGCTGTCGATGGCCTCGGCGAATCCATCGATGCTCCCCAAGCATGAAGGCTATCCGGCGAAGAACAGCGTAAGCCCTGTGACGGGCCAGTCAACCGCCAACGATCCTGGCCAGCCTGATGCACGTGGTGATAACACGCTGATGAAGTCAGCTGAATCCATCAAGAACTCTCAACAGAAGCTGCACAATTCGAATGACGCGCGAATTATCGAAAGTCAGGGGGCGGGCCAACTCCCCAAGGTCCAAGGTCCTCAGATCAAGATCGCTCCCCCGGTCACATCTGCCACGAAGATTGGAGCCGATCGTAAGATCGAATAGTCGAGCAATTCAATCAGATATAGCAGGGGGGCGCTGGATTGATCCGGCGCCCCCCTGTTTTTTTGTGCGTCGTGCACGGAGTGGGGCGGCAGCCGAACGCAGCCGGAATCGCCAGAGCTTCTCAGCCCACTCACCCGCGTAGTCAACACCGACTCGGGGATGAGCGCCCACATCTCCTCTCTTGATCAAGACCCCTTGATCCTCGAACCAGAGAGATTCGCCGGTCGTGAGGTCTGCGCGGTTGAGGCCGCGATCAATCTGCAGCGCACGGCAAAGCCGCCCCGGCCCATCGATCAACGCCTCATCGAGTTCAATCGCCCTGATCAAGACGGCTGAGGGAAACTCCTCCCGTTCCGTCACCACGTTCAAGCAATAGTACATCCCGTAAATGAGGTACACATACGCGACCCCTGCCGGACCAAACATGACCTCCGTCCGCTGCGTTCTCCCTTTCGACGCGTGGCAGGCTTCATCCTGTGGCCCGACGTAGGCTTCCACTTCGACGATCTTCCCCGCAAGGATACGACCGTCGATCATCCGAACGAGATACTTGCCAATGAGCGATCTCGCGACTGTGATCGTTGGGCGATTGAAATAGGCGCGCGGCAGTACTCTTCGTGTTGGCTTCATATGGCTTCACTATAGACCGCTCAAAACGATCTTCCAACAAGGCCACAGGCGAAGAAAGCACCGGAAGCGTAAACATTCCCACCCGCCCAACCCCGAGCTGCACGAGCAGCTCTTTCCCGGTGGGGTACGTTGAGGATGCTTTCGAGACGAGAACGCAGTTGGAGACTATTTCCGGTCGAACGAGCAGCCGCTCAAAGTGGGCATCCAGCAAGGCCGCAGGCGACGCCAACACCGCAGGTGTACCCTCGGGATACATTGAGGATGTTGGCAAGTCGAGAACGCTGCTGGTGGCCATTTTCAGTGGTTGTTAGAAGTACCAGGCCACGCCGCCCATGAACGTCCTCGGATTCCCCGGCACAAAGTGAATTCCATTGACTGGTGCCGACTCGTTCCGCAGCTGAGAGGAAAAGGCAAAGGTGGCCTGCTCCCACTTGGTATTGAACAGATTTTGAATAAAGAAAAATGCCTCCATGCGACCATGGGACATCTTGATCGGCAGTTGATAGCGCTCCGAGAGGTCGAAGTCAATTCAGGAGGGCGCGTTGATGCTCCCGTCCTCGATGAGCGGCCGCACACCGAGATACGTCGCTTGCAGTTGCGAGGTCAGGCCTTCGGGCCATTTCAAGAGCAGGGCTCCATAGGCCGTCACTTCAGGCGCGAGTGGAATCGCGTCTCCGTTGCGAAATTCCGCCTTCGTATAGGTCACGCTGCCGTTGAAATACAGCGGACCCCAGACTTGCCCGCGCGCGGCAAACTCCACGCCTTCCCGTCTGCTTGCGCCGCAGATTTCTGTCGTCCCTTCGTCTCCGAGAAATACCAGTTCCAACTTGAGATCCAATCGCCAGATGGTAGCGGTCAACTCGACGCCCCCAGCTCCCCAGGGTTTCGACCGGACACCGACCTCATAACTCTTGGCTCGCGCAAGGGGTGAGGACCCCGGTGCGACTGCCGAGCGTGCGTCATTGCTGTGATAGCCCTTGCCATAATTGGCGAAAAATTCGGTGCTGGCCCAGTGGCCCAGGATGAGATTCATTTTCGGGAGGGCGATGCCGGGGCTCATTCGTCCCGCAGGTTGTTCTGCACAGGTCGCGCAGCCATTGCGCACATCAAAGGTGAACGTTTCAGCGCGTAATCCGCCCGCCAACCTCATCCACGACGTGGGTTGGACCTCTGCTTTCACGAAGGGCGCATAGGACGCCTCGAGGATATCGCTGTCTGTGGTGGCTCCGGTCGGCATTCTCGTCGTGTGAGTCCCGAGCCTTGCGTGGATGTTGTCGACCCTGGTTTGAAACCCAATGGTCCCAATGCTCGGCAGGCCCCATACTTCGCATCGCTGCTTGTACCCGAGGTCGCCGCCATACATCACCCGGCGATCGGATTGTTGAATCCCGTCCCCGTTGACGGGATCATTGGCGAAGAACGTGAAATTCGTGAAGAGATCCAGCCGATAGTACTGGTCATACGCATTGGCAAAAAACTGACCGCCCAATGTCGTATCGTAATGGCAGTTCAGCTTGGCGGTGCTGCGGAGCGTCTTGCCCCCTTCTGAGGGATTCATGGCACCGAACCGGTCGAGCAATCCATCCATCCTGCACAGCCCGTAGAGGAATCTCACCCGAGGCGTTCCATTGCGCCTTATGAAACGTACCGGTCAGGCTCAGTCCGTCCCGTCCGGTCAGGCTAGTCGTCATTTTCCCCAATAGGTTGTCCCTCAAATAACGGTTATCGTGTTGAAATGTGCCGTTCGTGTAATAGCCTTCGGCGGCGAACAGGGTACGTACCCGATCCTTCGTCGGAGAGAACATGAGCATATCGCGCTGCGTATCGAACTGCCCTACGGCCGCCTGAACGACTCCTTCCTGAACCACCTGTCGCGTCCTGAAGTTCACCGCTCCTGCCGTGGCAAAGTCGCCATATTCAGGAAGATAGGCTCCTTTGTTGACGTCGAGTCCCTCGATCGTTGCAGGAATAATGAAATTCAGACTGGTATATAACCTTGCCCGTGAACGTGAGTCCGTAAATTGATGGCCATGCCATCGGAGAAAAATGCCACATCGGTGCCGTGATCGGCGTCAAAGCCACGCAGGAAATATTGATCGGCCTTACCCGCCCCGCCGGAATATTCGCCGGCAAGGAATCCGGGAATCAGACGCAGCACCTGCGCCGGCCTGCCCAATATGAAAAAATACCGTTCATGGGGAAGCGTCGTTGGTGGGCCGAACTAGCGGAGACCCTTACCGGTCGTCGTCATCGTGAGTTTGCCGTGTTTCACACCCTTGACCGATACCAAGGCATCCGCCACCTTCTTGAGTTCCGACCCCTTACCTTTAACGACGAGCACTTCAAGGTAATGATCATGGTCTAGATGGACATGCATGCCGGAGATAATCTGCCCCTGATAGTCATGCTGAATATCGATCAACTTTCCCGGGAGATCGCGCACATGATGGTCATACACAAAGGTAATCGTGGCGACAGTTTCCTTGTTTTCATCCCACTCTTGCCCGACCAGATTGTCTCGAATCAAGTCGCGGAGCGCTTCCGATCGATTGGTATAGCGGCGGCGCCTGATGTGGCGATCGAACTCTTTCAGCAAGCGATTGTCGAGCGAGACGCCGAAACGCACCAGCTGTTCCATCGAACTCCTCATCCATCACGCAGTAGCACGAATATTTATTTCATAACATGTCAGAATCGGAGCAGTCAACACAAGAAGCGTGCGAACGGAGCTAACCCACCTTAATCATGACGGGTCATCGCGACACCGCCCGAAAGCGCGTTCCTCATGAAGCGTATCGCGTATGCGACGATACAAACACACTCTGTCCGTCCCGCGCTTCACGCGCAGGAGCAGCGGATCGGCCTGTCTGCGTACAGCCCCGTGCAGGCAGGCGAGTGCAGCAGAAGCGTTCGAGACCGAAGCCCGCCTGGGCTTCTTGCAAGTAAGGTCGACGGAGGCGTGCGTGCAGTCCGTCGAGGAGGCCGAACGAGAAAAGCCCTGCCGGGCGAGAGGATCGGACGACGTAGCAGGTAGGTATGAATAGTCCTGGCTAGGGATGTATGCGCGAGTGACTAGGGAAACTGCTAGTTATTAAGAGCCCTGGAATGCTTTAACAAATGGCACTAGTGACAATATGGCCTAGGTGGTGGGCGCCCTGTTGTCCGTTGAGGCAGCCGTTGTGCATGATCAAAGGTGGTATCGAAGCGCGCGCGAGGACAGACTGGGCATACAGGAGCCGGTTGGGACACATCCAAGGGTCAAGGGTCTTCGTATAAGGAGCGACAGCTTTGATCGATCGAACGATCCGGTGCAATGCATGAACGACCCCGGAGGAAGGACAATGACACGTCAAGTGAGCCGAATGGGTTTCGCGGTAGCCTGCCTGTGCCGCAGCAGTAGGAGCATCGTTGGCATGGTCGGGGTTCTCGCGAGCTGCAACGGCTCCGATGAGGCCGCCGCACCGAGCGGGCGCTAAGGAAGGGGCCTGCGTCTTCAGCCTCGGTATTCGAATAGAAAGGAGGAAGCCATTTGAAACACCAAGACTGTTCAATATCAGTCTATTCACATTCGTAAAGGGGAGCGACAGCATCGGTTGAACGATCCGTTGCAATATGGTCTTGATGCGAACAAGCAAGAATGTGCGCGAAGCAGACCAACACGAATTAACTCACAGGGCGCATTGCCCTGACCGAAAGGAATGATACTCATATGCATAAGAACAATAGGCACCGAACGCTCCTCGCCGCCTCGATCGCCGCGCTCTTCGCGGTACTCGTCAGCCTGTCCCCGGCGCATGCGGGTAATTCGCATGACGATGACAACGATAACGACAACCGACAAAACTTTAACTCTTGTCCCCTGAGGTTACAAGTCATTGGACTGACGGACGACGGGCGGCTCGTGCGCTTCAAAGCCAGATCCCCTGAAAACACAAAACATATCGGCGTAATAAACGGCCTCCAAAACCAAGATACGGCGCTCATCGGCCTCGATTTCCGTCCGCAGGACGGGTTGCTGTACGGTGTGGGAAATGGCGGCGGGGTCTATCGGGTCAGCACTTCAACGGCTCAGGTCACCTTCGTGAACGCGCTGACCGTCCCCCTGTCGGGAACCTCGTTCGGGGTCGATTTCAATCCTCCAGCCGACCGGTTGAGGATCACCAGCGACCTTGGCCAAAATCTCCGGCATAACGTCAACCCAGGGGGCGTCACCATAGCCGATTCTACACTGACCTACACACCGCCTCCCGCTGATCCTGTCGCTGCGCTCGGCATCATCGCCTCCGCCTACACGAACGCCGATCTGAATGCGAGTACCGTCACGACCCTGTTCGGCATCGACACGAATCTTGACCAGGTGGTGATCCAGTCGCCGGCCAACAACGGCATCCTCGTCGCAACCGGGAAGCTCGGGGTGGATAGCGGCGTGTCGGCCGGCTTCGATATTTACAGCCGTCTCAACAACGGTGTGACGGTGCAGAACTGCGCATTCGCGGCGCTGCCCGTGAACGGAGCTTCCATTTTCTACCAAATCAATCTGCTGACAGGTAAGGCCACGTCCGTGGGCGGCTTCGACGCGTTCGTCGTCGACATCGCCCTCCCGCTCGACCAGCAATAGCCGGGCAGGCGGGGCCGACTCATTCGGCCTCGCCTTAGATCGCTGGCCAACCAGAAGGAGGCATCATTATGGTGATCCGGACGACGTTAGTCGGAATCAGCCTCGTGATGGCCAGGTGAAGCAGCGACGATTCGCCGCCGCCTGCAAAGGGAGATGGGGGAGACGCTGCACGGGGCATGAACCCAAAGAAGCTTCCCACCAACTGGCTCAAATAGCGGCGACGAAGCCGGAGAATACCGAGCGGCCGATCTCTGATGTACAAGCGGACAGGACTCACGACACATAATGCTTCGAGATCGGGTGTCGCCAGGTTCTTGGGCTGGTCTGTAAGTATGGATCGTGTCTTCGCTGTTCCATGCCTTGCTCCTTGCGCTATTCATCCCCCTCTTTCAGTACATGCCGCGGATCACGCCTGAACCGTTTCGTTTGACCATTACCCTGGTCGATCCATTCGATTCGCCATCGGAAGGACTATCGACACCACCGAGGGATCCTGATCATTCGATGGCCGCTCGCACGTCCGTGGGGCAACCATTCGTTCCGCCTCCGCCATCGGCCACAGCCTCACGCGAAAGTGAGTCAGTGCCGCAACTCAAGGCAGCGGTTCAAGAACAAGCATCGCCCCTTGCAGAAACAGCCCGCGGTTCTCATCACATCCCCGCTCTGCAGCCACCCGAACAGTCCATGGTCGCGGAGCAGCCGCTCCCTTCCGAGAGTCACGCTGTTCCTGTACGCCAGCCCGCGACAACGGACCTGCCGGATCGTCACTTCCTACAGACCCCCGCTCCGGCACTCCGGCAACACACGGCTCCACTTGCGGAAATGGCCCGGAACCCTGAGCCGCCTGCAGCCTTCACTGAACCGGCCAGGGCTCAGGAGATAGCCACAGAGCAACCGATGCATCAGGCCATCGAGCCGCCGCTTCACCCAACATCACGTTCATCCGATCAGCCGACAGGGACTGGGCCTGTCGCGCCGCATGCTCCATCAGATGCTAAGGCGCCGGCAGCTTTGCCAACTCTCGCAGATGACGCGATGTCGGTCGCCGCTCCTGCGGCTCTTCCGGTCACTCGGAACGATGGGGAATTACCACCCATGGTTGCCACCCGCGGCCCAGCCGTCGATCACGGATCGTCTCTCACTGCCGGGGAACCCGGGCCGATTTTAAAGGATACGGCTTGCTCGGGCCAAGCGTTCCCGGCGAGTTCGGCCCAGACGAGGCCACCAGCGGATTATGGTTGGCTGAAACAAGCGCTGTCCCGCCGCCTGGAGGAGTTGAAACGCTCATCACGGCCTTCGATGGATGACTCCGGTCGTCTTCGAGTCCTGGTAAAAGCGGTGGTCTCCAGCACGGGAGAACTGATGGAGGCCGAGATCGTCAACAGTTCAGGACATCACCGCATCGATCAGGAAGCGATGACGCTGGTGCACGGGCCTTCCCGATGTCGTGGGATCAGGACTTGGATCGTCCCCAGATCGTCATGCGCATTCCCATCACTTTTTCGCATGACTGAAAGCATGCTCTTGGACCTTCTACGACGATGCGGTGGGGTGAGGCCACGTATGGCTGGCTCCTATGGAGTCAGCCATACGTGGCCTCAAGCGAGCCCTATCTCCCCGCCCATGACGGGCAAGTCCTCGAACGCCTCAGCCTGAACGCCGGAGATTCGGAGGCGCGGGAGATCAGAACATTGCGGACGACTCTCGCGCGCGATCCGCGTAACCTGGAAGTGGCCGCACAGCTTGCCGCTCGCTACATCGAGGTGGGTCGATCGGAAGGGGACCCGCGCTTGTTCGGTCAAACGCAGGCCGTGTTAGCCCCCTGGTGGAACGAACCGGCGCCCCCGCCTCAAGCGCTCTTGCTGCGGGCCACCATTCGTCAGCAGGCCCATGAGTTCGATCCGGCATTGGCTGACCTTGACACAGTCCTCAGAGCCCAGCCGACCAATGCCCACGCTTGGCTGACCAAAGCCTCGCTCCTACAAGTACAGGGACGCTACGACGAAGCCCGCCAGACCTGCCGACCTCTCGCTCGCCTGGCCGCGCGACACATCGCGCTCACATGCCTGAGCGATATCGAGGGTCTGACCGGACAAGCCGCTCGCAGCCAAGAGTTACTGAGATGGGCGGCCAGCCAGTCCGGCGTTCCCGATCAAGAACGGCTCTGGGCCTTGACCGCCCTGGCCGAGTTGTCGGCGCGCACCGGACAACCGCACGCCACGGAAACTTATTTTGCCGATACGCGCCGTATTGGCATCAAAGATCAGTATCTGTTGGGCGCCTATGCCGATTTCCTGCTTGACCACAGCCGCCCACAGGAAACGATCAGCCTGCTGCACAACGAGACGAGAGCCGATGGTTTGCTCCTTCGCTTGACGCTGGCCGAACAGGAGCTGCATCTGCCGGTGGTGAAGGACCATACGGCGATACTGACTGCCCGCTTCGCAGCGAGTCGTGACCGAGGTAGCCGCATACATCTACGCGAAGAGGCGCGATTCACACTGGCGTTGCTTGCCGATCCCCAACGCGCGATCGCATTGGCTCAGGCCAACTGGGCGATTCAGAAGGAACCCTGGGATGCCCGTCTGCTCCTCGAAAGCGCACTCGCGGCCGGTAACCGGGATGCGGCCAAACCGGTTCTCGATTGGATCACCACCAACCACATCGACGATACTCGCCTGCGAGAATGGCCACTCGATTGTCGAACGGACCTTCATGACGCGGGTCCTGCTAGTGCTCGCCTGTCTCTTACTGAGTACGCCCGCTTGGGCGCACAAGCCCAGTGATAGTTACCTCGCTCTCACGATCCACGACAATGCGATCGCGGGCCGCTGGGATATCGCATTACGTGATCTCAACGATGCGATCGGATTGGACGGCGATAACGACGGCGCCATCACTTGGGGAGAAGTGCGGGCCAAACATCTTGAGATCGGCGCCTACGCGCGCTCCCGCCTTCCCCTCACATCAGAGGGGCGGGCTTGTCCTAATTCAGCCCTCGGCACACCTGATCGACGATCACATGGACGGCGCCTATGCCGTGTTCCTGTTTACCGCGCTCTGTCCGGGACCCATCGAAAGACTCCAAGCCGACTATCGACTGCTGTTCGATGTAAACGCGCAACACAAGGGCTTGCTCCGCTTGACTCAAGGCACTCATACCATGACCGCCATCTTCAGCCAAGACTCGCCGATCCAACAGTTCACAATCGACGACGTCTCGCTGTGGTGGCAGGTTCGACAATACGTACATGAAGGCATGTGGCACATCTGGCTGAGGTTCGACCATATGCTGTTCCTGCTGGCCCTGTTGCTGCCGGCAGTCTTGACTCGCACCGCAGATCGCTGGAACGCCATCGTGAACTTCTCAGCGGATTTCTGGGAGGTCTTGAGCATCGTCACCGCCTTTACCCTCGCCCACTCGGTCACCTTGAGCCTGGCGACCGTAGGCCTGATCAAGTTGCCATCGCGGCTGGTCGAGTCCGCGATCGCCGCATCGGTGGTTTTCGCAGGCATCTCCAATCTGTATCCAACCCTTGCCCAACGCCGCTGGCTGGTGGCCTTTCTCTTTGGCCTGATTCACGGCTTTGGCTTCGCCAGCGTCCTCTCCGACCTTGGACTGCCGATGGGATCTCTGGCGCTGAGCTTGGTGAGTTTCAACCTGGGAGTGGAGGTGGGACAGCTTGCGATCGTCGCGATCTTCTTGCCGCTGGCCTACGGGCTAAGAAATTCCTGGACCTACCAGCGGCTGGTGCTGGTGAGTGGTTCACTCGGCATCGCCGCCCTCGCCCTGGCCTGGCTCATCGAACGGGCGCTCGATTTCAAGCTACTCCCCTTGTAGCAACAAACCGAATGAGATACACGCATCAGATGTTGGCTATTCACCCTGAACTGGGATGTACATGACGTTCCCCTGCCGATTGACCAGCAGGAGTGCGAGATCGGAGGGCTTTATCGGATCGGCCAGTCGCTGAAACACGGCGAAGGTGGAAATATGCTGACGATTGAGCTCCAATACCACGTCGCCGGGCTGGAGACCGGATGATTCGGCCAAACTACCTTCTTCAATGTCGGTCACCACTACTCCGCTGGTAACAGCCAGATCCATCTGCCGAGCCAACGGCGCGGTCACATCGTCAAAGACAACGCCAGCGAGGGGATGAGCCGTGGCAGCTGAGGCCGATGGGGCCTGACTCTTCTTGGTCCGTTCCCGCGGCGCCTCCTGGACGACCAACTCAGCCTGATACGGCTTACTCTCGCGCATGAGATCCAGCTTGTGCTTACTCCCGATCGTGGACGCCGCCACGAGGTTCCGGAGATGTCCGCTGTCCATGATGTCGCGCCCATCGAATCGCACGACCACATCGCCACGCTTGAGTCCGGCTTTTTCGGCAGACCCTTTCGCCTGCACATCGGTCACGATCGCACCCTTCACATCGGGGAGACGAAAGACCTTGCCCAACAGGGGGGAAACATCTTGCGTCGAGGCGCCGAGGAACCCACGGACCACACGCCCGGTCTTGAGTAGGCTCTGCATGGCAGACCTGGCCATATTACTGGGAATAGCGAAACCCACCCCGACGCTCCCACCGGTCGGACTGGCAATGGCGGTATTGATCCCGATCAATTCTCCATTGAGGGTCACCAAGGCGCCGCCGGAATTGCCGGGATTAATGGGGGCATCGGTCTGAATGAAGTCTTCGAAATCGGCGACGCCAACATCGGCGCGTCCGACGGCACTGACAATGCCGAACGTCACACTGCGACTCAACCCCAGGGGATTTCCGATCGCGAGCACGAACTCACCGACAGCGAGCATGCTCGAATCCCCCCACGTGACCGTCGGCAGATTGGTTGCCTGAATTTTCACGAGCGCCACATCGGTCTTCGGATCGGTGGCCACGACTCGTCCTTTGTACTGGCGTCGGTCGGCGAGAATCACTTCCACATCGACTGCATCGGCAATGACATGATTATTCGTCATAATGTAGCCATCCGCCGACACGATGACCCCGGAGCCCTGACCATATTGCCGCCGTGCCGGAGGCGCGTCCTTAAATAGTCCAAACGGGAGCGCGTCGTCGCTGAAGGCTTGATCGCGAACCATCACCGTGGAGGCAATACTGACGACAGCGGGAATCACTTTGGTCGCAGTCGCCTTGATCTGCGCCTGAAGTTCACCCCCACCCGCCACAGGAATCGCACGATTCCCGGCCAGCGCTGTTCCGGCGATGATCGAGACCCCTACCCAGAGCCCGATCACGATTCGCAATGTGAGATTGGATCGAAACACGCCACAGTCCTTTCTGAGCTGATTGACGACAAACGACCGTAGCCTAGCACGCGGGCGACGGAGGCGCACTTACAATTCCATATGGCGCAGACGGAGGGCATTGGAGATGACGGACACAGAACTGAACGTCATGGCAGCACTGGCGATCATGGGACTCAAGAGGATGCCCCAGACCGGGTAGAGCGCGCCAGCAGCGATCGGCACACCGATGACATTGTAGAGAAAGGCAAACAAGAGATTCTGCCGAATATTTCGCATCGTGGCCTGGCTCAGCCTCCGCGCACGGACCAGCCCGCGCAGGTCTCCCTTCACCAACGTCATCCCCGCACTTTCAATGGCCGTGTCTGTCCCGGTTCCCATGGCAATCCCGACATCGGCCAATGCCAGGGCCGGGGCATCATTCATACCATCGCCAGCCATCGCCACCACGCGGCCTTGCGCCTTGAGGCGGGCAACAATCTGCCCCTTGTGCTCCGGCAAGACTCCAGCCATGACCTCCTCAATGCCGACTTGCCGGGCCACGG
The DNA here is from genome assembly GCA_031420175.1 of Nitrospira sp. Classification (GTDB taxonomy): domain Bacteria; phylum Nitrospirota; class Nitrospiria; order Nitrospirales; family Nitrospiraceae; genus Palsa-1315. The sequence continues at coordinate 4,914 of JANOMG010000387.1, read as the reverse complement.
CCTCGGCCGTGTCGCGATGATCTCCCGTCACCATGACGATGCGAACGCCTTCGGCCTTCAGTTCCTGCACCGCCTCGCGAGTCGAGGCTTTGATCGGATCTGCCACGCCAAGGACGCCGGCCGCCTGCTCATCGATGGCGACAAACAGGATCGTCTGCCCTTCACGACGAAGCGAGGCCGCTTCGTCGTCGAGCAGCGCGAGACTCTGGCTTGATACCCCGACATCGTGTCGCAAGAACACAGTCGTCCCGATGGCGACACGACGACCCGCAACCGTCCCCGTCACACCCTTCCCCGTCACCGAACGAAACTGCCCGACAGGAACACACACGATCCCCCGCCCTTCCGCCCCCCCCACCACCGCCGTGGCCAGCGGATGTTCACTGCTCCGCTCAAGGCTTGCAGCGAGGCGCAACAGATCGACATCGGACCAGGGCGGCACAACCCGCACCGACAGCAGTTTCGGTTTGCCCTCCGTAAGAGTCCCGGTCTTATCAATCACGAGCGTATTCACCTTGCCGAATACCTCCAACGCTTCAGCCTTCTTCACCAAGACACCAACCGTCGCCCCACGACCAGTTCCCACCATAATCGACATCGGCGTCGCCAATCCCAACGCGCAGGGACAGGCAATGATCAACACCGCCACGGCATTGACCAGCGCGTAGGCCAACTTCGGCTCCGGCCCCCAAACCGCCCAGGCCACTGCTGTGATCAGCGAGGCCGCCACCACCAACGGAACAAAATAGGCGGCAGCCACATCGGCAAGACGCTGGATCGGCGCCCGACTCCGTTGCGCCTCGCTCACCATCTGCACAATCCGAGCGAGCATCGTGTCTCGCCCGACTCGTTCAGCGACCATGACCATCCCGCCTGTGCCGTTGATGGTCCCCCCAGTCACCCGAGCCCCAATTCCTTTTTCGACCGGGATCGATTCCCCCGTGATCATGGATTCATCAACAGCCGTCGTGCCTTCTTGGACCATCCCATCGACTGGCACCCGCTCTCCTGGCCTGACGCGCAATCGATGGCCCACCTGAATTTGCTCCAGCGGCACGTCGTCTTCCTGTCCGTCCAGCTTGATCAGTCTGGCGGTCTTTGGCGCAAGCCGAAGCAAGGAACGGATCGCGGAGCTTGTTTGGCTCCGAGCCTTCAGCTCAAGGACCTGGCCGAGCAGCACGAGCACCGTAATCATAGCTGCGGCCTCGAAATAGACCGCGATCGACCCATCATGCAGTCGGAATGAACCGGGGAGCAGCGTCGGCGCGACGGTGGCAACCGTGCTGTAGCCATAGGCCGCTCCCGTTCCCATGGCAATGAGCGTGAACATGTTGGGGGCCCGGTTCACCACCGAGGTCCACCCTCGCTGGAAAAACGGCCAGCCACCCCAGAGCACCACCGGCGTCGCCAGCAGCCATTGCACCCAATTCCTCGACGAACCGGTGAAGGCCTGTGGAAGTGATAAGCCGGGAATCATATCCGCCATGGCCAAGAGCATGACCAAGAGGGAAGGCCCAAGACAGATCCAAAACCGCCTGGTCATATCCTCGAGCTCGGGATTCCGTTCATCTTCGAGCGAAACGACCTTGGGTTCCAGCGCCATCCCGCAAATCCGGCAAGCTCCCGGTTGAGTCTCCAGCACCTCCGGATCCATCGGACAGACGTACTCGACCAGTCCGCCAGACGGAACTGCCGTGACGCGGGGAGAACGCTGCTCAACAGGAGTCAGGTAGTAGATCGGCTCAGCGCGAAACTTGGTGAGGCAACTCGTCGCGCAGAAGTAGTAGGTCTCCCCTTGGTACACAGAGGACCCGGCTGCCGTGGCCGGCTGCACCGTCATCCCGCAGACGGGATCGATGGTCCCCGTCACGGTCGGGACAGGCTGCATCATCGGAAGGGGTCTTCTTGTAGTCGTCGGCTGAGCGGAACTGACAGGCCGTGGCTGCAGCCCCCGCTCCGGATCGGCCTTGAATCGCTCCAGGCAGGATAGGCCGCAAAAGTAATAGCGCTGGCCACGGTGGTCGTGACTTCCAGCCGCCGTAGCCGGCTCGACCGTCATTCCGCAGATCGGATCAATTGCCATCATCGCCCCGTGATGCGTGACGAGTGATCCGTGGAGAAATCTGGCGAGCACTCCTCGCACATTCCCCAGCACCGATCACTCATCACTGGTCACTTTTTTTTGTCAGAATCCAGAATGCTCTGGATGATCAACTTGAGATTCTCCGGATCGATCGTCTCCGCCTTAATATTCCCATCGATGAGTACGGTCGGGGTCTGCTGCACATTGATGCGCTCACCCCACTTGCGCCCCTCTTCAAATATCTTAGCTGGCTTCCCGCTAGCCATGCCTTCTTCAAAGGTCTTCGGATCGAGTCCGACTTCCTTGATCAAGCCTTCCCGGAGCGAGCGATCCAACACTCCTGTGACCTTATCTGTATGGATGGTGCGAAAGAGGACCGCTTTCATTTCATTCCCCTTGCCCATCATCTTTGCCTGCTCATACATATCGAACGGGGTCGGCAGCTTCCCGTGAATCACCGGGAACCCCACCATCGTGGCCTCAAGCTTGTTCCCGAACTCTTTTTGCAGCAGGGCCAGGCCTTCTCCATCGAACCGGTGACAATGCTGGCAGTAGAAGTCGGCAAACTCGATCAACTTCACCTTGCCGGGAATATGCGTGGACACCTCGCCCTTCAGGACTTCGAACTTGCCCTTCAACTCGGGGGACGCGGCGGCGGCTGGTGAGCCCCCTAAGCCAACGACGCACCATACCATCGCACATACCGCTGAGGCCCATCGTGCACCCTGTCTGTTCACCATATCGTCTCCTTTTCTTGGATCATTGCCGATCGCTCATTATATCGAATGTGTCGCGAACATACTCCTCACTCTTTGTTATACTGAGGCCATGCTGGCACGGACCCTGCTCTCTACCCTGGCCTTGCTCATCGCGCTCACCGGCTGTGCCTCGACAGAAGACGCAGGGGGCGGCTCGGACACACAGGCACTCACCTTCCTCCAGGTCAAGGCAGCACCGGACTCCTTGAAAGGTCAGTCAGTGGTCTTTGGCGGTATGGTCTTGACGGCCCGACGACTCAAAGACGGCACAAGAATCGAAATTTTACAGTTGCCGCTCGATCGATCGATGCGGCCCGGATACGATTTGACCAAATCCCAAGGCCGCTTTCTCGCCCTCCAGCGAGAATTCCTTGATCCCGCAACCCTCCCACCAGGGACCAGATTGACCGTGACCGGCGAGGTCTCCAGCTCCATCACGCTGCCATTGGATGAAACGGACTATCGCTATCCCGTCATCGACATCAAGCAACTACACGTTTGGCCAAGATCGGAAGACGTGGCCCCCTACATCCGCCCCTACATGGGTCCAGGCCCCTATTGGGGGCCTTACTGGAGCCCATTTTGGCGGCCTTGGCCATATTGGTAAGCGAGAGGGGCGGGACTTGCGCGACGAGCCGAACCTCCGATTCTGCTTTCTGCGGTGACATTTCTCGCAAGTCTCGTCCTTCCCGCGCGTCTCGCTTGTTCACCGTCCCGCCGTGCCGACGATCCGCTCAACGCGATCATCGCGCCCACCGAGATTGAGATACCGATGATATCGGGCCAGTGCCTTTGGCAAGTCTTTCCGATTCAACTCATAGAAGACACCCAAGTTGTAGTGTGCTTCTGCATAGTCCGGTTTCAACTCGACGGCTCGCTCGTAGGAGCGTTCTGCCTCTTCAAGCCTGTTCAGACCGGTGTAAATCACACCCAGGTTCATATGCGCTTCGGCATACTCCGGACGATACCGTAAGACCTCGAGCAATTCCCGTTCAGCCTCCACGGGCCTGCCTTGGCTCCGATGAATAAAGGCGAGATTATAGTGCGCATCCACTAATGCGGGCTTCGCCGAGATGGCCTGCTTATACGAATGAGCGGCTTCCACGAGATCGTTGTTCTTCTCTGCCATCCGCCCGGCGAGGTACCAGGCATCGGCATACGTGGGATCGACCTTCAGCAGCCGGCCCACCGTCTCGCGTGCCCCGCGACTGTCTCCCTGCGCCTCATACAGCAATGCGAGATTGTACAGCGCGTCACGGTGGCTCGGGTGGACGGCTAACAAGGCTTGATAGGTCTGAGTGGCCGCGGCGAAATCGCGACGTTGCTCGTACAGCTTGGCTACGTCGAGATACGAATCGGCATGGCGAGGATCGATCTCAATCGCCCGCGTGAGAGCCTGCTCCGCTTCAGCCAATTTTCCTTGAATCCGATAGACCTCGGCCAGATCGTTCAAGGCATCGGGATAGGCCGGCTTCAGCTTGAGCGCGCGGGTGAAGGCCTCGACAGCCTGAGCCGGCTTCTTTTCTTTGAAATAGATGCGGCCGAGCAGGTGGTGTGCTTCAGCCGAGGAGGGATTCAACTCGATAGCTTTCCTGACGGACTCGGATGCCGCGGCAAGATCGCCTTTTCGCAACAGCGCGGTGCCTCGCTCGTAGTGACGGTGGGCCGCATCCGGTTGCTCGACCGCCGCCAGGACAAGAGGAGAGGCCACGGCCTGGCACAGGACGCACAACAGGATGACACGATGCTGGAGGAAGCGATTCACGGTCAGTCGACGCCTTTCCTTTCGACGCCCGCAATAGTCCAGCAAACTATAGACGGCAGCGACCATGAAATCAACGACGCGCGCACCTGCGTAAGACGGCATACGCAGACCTAGAAATGAGAACCGGCCTCTGTCCTATTCTTCATAGCACAGAAGGCCGTTCTTGAGACTAGTGGGCTGTAACGTTTAAAAAGGGAGTATCATGACGCCTATGGAGGGCGTGATGACACTGACCAAGAGCGAACGCATGGAACTTCAGCGCCAAGCGAGAGCCAGAAACGGTCGAGCCGATTCCGCTCGACACGCCC
>JANOMG010000386.1:0-3477 GCA_031420175.1 Nitrospira sp. | reverse complement strand
GAGGTCCCGCCGCACTGTCCAACAAGTCAATACTCATGCCTGTCCCCTTTGTTGATGACCCAATTGTTGAGTGTGCAGCCGCTGGTTCGGGATGCGCTGCGCGTCTCGAACCACGCGCGACAGCCGCGGGGCCGTTCGGGGGACGCGAAGCGTCACCCGAACGACCGGCGTCAGCGGCGCGCCGGCACGATGCAGGCAAAGAAGGACGACGCTGATCGGCGCGTCCGCTGCACGCCGAGGGTTGGGCGTTACTCTGGGCAGCTATAAACGTTACCGCCGATGGCAACATTAGTTTGCTCGATCGACCCTCCGTACTGACCAGAACTACCAGTTTGTCCAGCGCGCTGAGTCAGAATAGCAACTACAGGACCACCCAGTGCAGCTGCTTTGTTCTTTAAGTCGTTTCTTGCACCTGTTTCCAGGTTCTCGTTTGAAGTCCAAGGACCACTGAAGAAGTTACCCTGAATGCCCGTTACATCACCGAGAAACTTGCACTCTTTACCAGGTTCGGAGTTAGTGATTCTGACACGCTCTGAACCGGGGATTAGGGGTGCAGCAGCACACCCCGCCATAACCGCAGCAAGAAAAACAATTGTTATCTTCATGCACTTTCTCCTTTGTTGAATGCCCAACAATGTTTAGGCCGATCCGCATAAGAGCCGGATTCACCGATTTCTGTCCGTATAACACGCCACTGCGGTTTGTGAACCATACGCCATGACCGTTGCCGTTTCAATGAGTTGCGACGACGGGGCCATTTATCACGGGTTCTTATGCGGATCGGCATAACACCCGCCGTGCACGGGTTCACATCCCATCCAGCGGACTGGGAACGCCCGCCGGTCCACGGTTGAGGACAATAGGTTTAGATCATCATCGTCCTCATAAGGGGTGGGTGGGATGATCCCAACTGCGCGCAACCTTCGCACACACCCACTGGCATGTCGAGACGCGCCATTAGCCTGGGCGAGGCCCTTCCGAATTTTTCCAATTTGTCCTAAGGGGAGCAGGCAGACTGTCTTTCACTGCGCGCATTGAGGGAGCACATTCTGATCGTGCGGCCTCAGCGAGCAAGAAGGATGGTCTGGCTGCTCCCCTCCCACCCTTCTGAGGCCGCGCGTTGCGCGAGCAATGGGATCGTCCCAGCTACCCCATCCCCCCTTTTTCAGCATCCTGCTAGTCGAGCCCCACATGGGCTCTCAGCTTATTGTAGTCAAATGATGCCTGACCCGCGCGCCTGATTCCAGGGTCCTGTCGCTCCATGTCGGCGATCAAGGCCACGACCTGTTTGCGGCCGGCTTCTGACGTAGCGACGTGACGCGGCATGTGATTGTCCAGCGACGGACAGTCCCGTTCCGCCCATGCTAAATATAGAGATTCCAAGAACCCGTTCAGGAGGGCTCGATCTTCTTCCGCCGAAATGACCAGCGTCAGAGGCTCCTCAACGGCCAACTCGGACTCCTTGATCTGTCGAGGCGGTGACACATAGGTTTCGCCCCGGAAATGCAAAGAGAATCCGAACGTCTCCGCCAACCTATGCTTGATGGTATCGAGACGCTCACGCGAATCGCACTCCACCCACAATTGGGCCGCCGTCAGGATCAACCTTGCGACCACCACGGATTCAAGGAGCCCATAGGCCCCTCGTTGCACACAATGCTGCGGGGCCTTCGACCCTGATGCTCCACTGCCGGAAGAGGCCACCGCTTCCCGCTCAAACCCTTCAAGCCCTGCGAGCAGCTCGCCCATATACCCGTACTCGTGATGATCGTACAGCGCCAAGGCATACAGATAGGGCTGACCCCCTTCTGTGACATAGTGAATACTTCGCACGGCATCAACGAGCGCGGCAACCCGCATACGGGCAAAGGTCCACAGCAACACATGCCCATAGCGCTTGGCGAATTCCGGCCAATCACCGAGCTCGAACGATCCAGCAGAAATTTCCACCTGTCGCTGATCGTCCCGTGCGGCGTTCAGTAGGCCCTGTCCGTCCTCGTTGGATAACCGGATCGCGGCGCCCGCGATCACCGCCCGCTCCCATTCCACATCACCCGGCTCGCGAATCAGCCGCGTGAGAAGGACTTGTCCCGGCTGTAACCCCTCCCTGAACGCTCCGTCCAGCACGCGATAGACCCGCCCATTTCCTAGCGAGCGGAAGACCAGCCGCTGGTTCTGCTCGTCGACCGCCAGGAATTCGACCAGATCGAGAGAGGAATGTTTCAACGGATCCAACCACTCTCGCTCCTCTTGTGGGATATGCTCCGTGATGACGTCGCGCAACTGCTCGATCAACGTCAGTTGCCCGTCCTGCGGGTAGAAGTCGGCATAGAGGACGAGGGTGGCTAACGTCGTTTCCTGCTGCAGCGGGGACATCAGCGCCCCTGCCCCACCCTCAAAATAGGGTTGGAGGGCGAGACGCAATGCCATCTGCGCCTGAGCAACGAACCCTGGCTCCAACGAAAGGGATTCCAGTCGAGCGAGTAGCGCCTCGAGCGAGGGGGCGAGAGGCACCCAGAGGCCGGCAGTCGTTTCACTCGCGAGCTTCATGAATTTCTTCCATCACGATTGTCTTGGCATCAAACCAGTCCTCGAGATCGTGTCCGTCTCGATAGCCCCGCTCCTGCCACAGTTCGAACGCCTTTCTCGAAATCCGCGCCCACATGGCATCCGGCAGTTCGTTGGACTGTGGCGATGCCGCCAAGGGCGAACGCATTGAGGGTTTCCTTTTCCCTGTTTGTTTGGCTGCACTCGTCATCACCCACTCCTTGGTTAAGTGTGCATTACAGAAAACGTCGCTGCCGGAATCACCCGGCTATGGCCAGACCCGAACTTGAGGCTCCGTACCGTCAGGACAGGACAGAGCGCTTTTCGCAGGACGGCCTCGGCCACGCTGCCGGAAATGACGTGCGAGATCCCGCGGCGCCCGTGCGTGCCCATGACGATGAGGTCGCAGGGCAGGGTCCGGGCAGAATCCAAGATCGAATCAGCTGGATGGCCACCTCGCAGTTGAAACGCTACCGGTATATCCGTCATTTTGAGCGAAGACGCCAACTCCTCCAGTCGTTTCGTCCAGGTCTCGCGCACTTGTTCGCGTGTCCTGCTATGGCCGAGGGTAAAGTCCAAGCCGTACGACACCGGCTCCAAGACATGCAGCAACATGAGGGAGGCCTTGGCCTGCTGCGCCACCACGGCTGCATATTCCAACGCATCGAGGGAACAATCGGAAAAATCGACCGGCACGAGAATACGCTCCAGCGTGACGGGCCTCGATAGGACGCCCTCCTCCTGCTCGGGATCGGTCGGCTCCGTTCGCACCGTCAGCACAGGGCAGGGGGCTCCGCGAATGACCCGCTCGGCCGTGCTGCCTAACAAGACATGTGCAAGGCCGGTCTTGCCCTTCGTCCCGACGACGATGAGCTCCGAATCCTCCGCCAGCGCCGCGGTGATCACCTCTTCACTCGGAATCCCCGTAGC
>JANOMG010000385.1:0-38301 GCA_031420175.1 Nitrospira sp. | reverse complement strand
CTCCAGATCCGCCTCCGGCACCCAGCCACGATGGCGCAGGATGGACAGCACCAGAGCGCGCAACGTATTGAGCTTTTGGTCCGACAACGGTCTCTGCTCCCGTAAGGCCGCGAGCACGTCCTCGGGCATGCGCACCATCTGTGCCACCGCAGAATGGGCCCCCATGCAATAGGCACAGTCGTTGGTGGCGCTGACCGTCAACGTCACCACCTGCTGCTCCACTGGAGTGAGCGTGCTGTGCTCAAGAGTTTTGTTGATGGCCGCGTAGGCTTGCACCGCCGTCGGCGATTCCGCGAGCACGCCAAATAAATTGGGAAGAAACCCGTACTTCTTCGCTATGGCCTCGAGCGTCGCGCGAGACCCCTCCGGAGCTGTCTCCTTCGTATGTACCTTGAACTGCATGCTCGTCCTCCTTCGTGTTATGTGTGATGAACGACCGTTACTTGCCTTGTGCGGCCATCTTCTTCAGTGCCTCGGTCGTGACAGGTGTCCCGCTGACGCCTCAGCTGCTTGAAGAGACTTCTTCAATGATGACCCGGGTCACGGGCCGCAACCCTTCTCCTTCAACCGATACGATGGCGTCCGTCACTTTCCGGATCAGTTCGCCCTTCTGCTCCGCGCTCAGAAACCCACTGAGCCCTTTCAATTGTGCGAGTGGCATATGTCCACCTCCTTTCCTGATGCATTAGCAGGATGCTGAAAAAGTCCGCCAGCGGCGTTCTCGCTTCGTTCAGACCCTCAACGTACCCCAGAGGGTACGCCTCGGCCCTTCACTCGCTGCGGCCTTGCTGGACGAACTTTTTGAGCATCCTGCGGGATCATGTTCTGTTGTCCCAGACATGCGGACCACTGGATTTCCGGCGGGCCGGCCTTGATTTTCCGCAGCCTGTTAGAATCTTGCTCAGGACCGTTCAGCCCAGAACAAGATGCAAAAGACATCACTCTGGTACTGTCAGTAGATCCTCTAAAGAGCTGACTCCCACTCCTCTGTCTGTCTATGTGAGCTTGGACGTGTCGACGCTCTCCCTCGGCTTAGGCTGCTACAAGTCGTGGCGGGCGTGGGCTTGTCCACGCGAGGGACCCGACCGCGTCAGTCGAGTGCGATCGGTTCTCGAGAATCACCGTATCGACAAGATTCCCACAAAGGAGACAGCGATACCCGTCGACACATAGATCGCTACTCACCCCCTGAAAATCACAAATCCGCTCGCTCACCATCAGACCCTTGCATCGATCGCACGTCATGGCGCACCTCCTTGTGAGTGATCGGTGTGTTCGCATCCTGTGCACGATCCTACGCGGGGCCTCGTCAATCTTCTGTAAGCCACCCCACAAGTTCTCGGGAAAAAATGAAGTCGGGCAATGTAAGCCAGACTACAGATGCACCAAGCCTATCGACGGTAGAGTGCACCTTCATCACGGCCCGATGCCGTCTCCGCTACATGTATGAGGCGGAGATGTTCATCATCATTCACCTGTTTGACTCTTGAAAGGAGTGCGCTATGTCGAAAGTCGCTATTGTAATTTTGGCCGATACGGAAACTCACGAAAGCCTGGGGCGCGTGGTCAACGCGCTGGAAGCCGTGAAGGAGTTCAAGGACGGGCATGACGACGTGCAACTCATTTTCGACGGCGCCGGGCCCAAGTGGATTCCTGAACTGGAAAAGCCCGATCACAAGCTGCATGGACTGTATCTGGCTGTGAAAGATCGGATCTCAGGTGCGTGTGAGTTCTGTGCAGGGGCTTTCGGCGTGAAGGACCAGGTGGTCGCCTGCGGCGTGAAGCTGGCAGGAGATTATGACGGACATCCGAGCTTCAAAAAGCTCGTGTCGCAGGGATATCAGGTCATCACGTTCTAAAAGCCGCGCGACGAGCACCGGTATCGTGGCACGTCCCTGTGCAGGCGATGAATCGCCTGCACAGGGCGGCTATTCTCACCGCAGGACACCGTATCGTCCTCTTCATATATGGCATGAGATGGAAGCAACTTCTGTGTCTTGCTAATACACCATCACGCGGTCGGCAGACGTGAACAGGTCCACCATCTTAGCCAGCGGAATCGGCGTGACAGAAGAGGCGACCCGCGCCGGGTCGATCTTATAGAGCAGCATCATCGTCTGGTTCCCATAGATTTCGACGCCCAGCTTGGTCTTGAGCAAGTCGAAATACTCGCCGTAGTTGTGTGGGGTCTGATCCAGCGGCACGCCCATCTGTTCTGAGAGGCTCTGTCGCTCTCGCTCAGGCAAGCCAGCGCGATCGAGCGCCGTGGTCTCACTCCCGGTCAGCTTCCTGAACCACCCGAATCCTTTTGTCACTGACGTGACGGCGCTGGCATCCACCAGGATTGTCACCTTGTGGCCCGCCTTGACCGCTGCCCAGGCCACATTGGGCACCGCGCAGATCTGCGCATCATCCAGCGCGAGCGACGTTTTCATGTGGATCAGCATGTTAGCGGCAGACGCCTGTGGAATCCCGAGTTCACCGCTCAATAGGAGTCCCACACACATCGCGACGATCAGACAACTGGTTCGTCGGTTCATTGCGTCACCTCCTCATCGGCATGGGCTTTCGTCTGGTGATTGCAGCAGCCTGATGTGTTCGAATTCAGGCCATGATCGAGGCACTCCTTGTACACGGCATAGGCTTTGAGCGCCCATTCCTCTCCGGGGCAGCCTTGCATGGTCATGGCGACCTCAAGAAATTCGATCAATTCGTGCTGTGAAATTCCTTTGTCGACTGCCATCTGCACATAGGCCTGAATGCAAGGTTCACATCGAATGGCGATCGAGATAGCCATGGCAGTCAACAGCTTGTACTTGGCCGGCACCGTCGCATCGCGATAGGCCTCTTGCCGCATCCGCACCAACCCGCCCGTCACTGTCGGGCTGAGGCGACGAAGCTCCGCAAAGAGACTGTCCTGGTGAGTGGTCATAGTTTCCTCCTTTTTCCGGCCTGGGCTGGAGAGCCCCGGTCTTTCTCCAAGTGATGCAGAATCTGACAGTGCTCAATCGGTTGACCAGCCCGACAGGTGCGAATCAGACTTCGCAACGCTCGGGCCAAGGCCTGTAAGTCTTGTATTTTGGCTTCCATGCATCTCAGCTTGTCTTCAGCTTTTCGCTGCACGGCTCCACAGCGGGCTCGTGTACTGACCCTCAGGTTGAGCAGTTCGGCAATTTCCTGCAGCGTGAAGCCCAGTGCTTGAGCGCTCTTGATGAACCGAAGCCGCCGTTCCTCATCTTCGCCATAGACCCGGTATCCCGACGGTCGGCGCGTAGACGGACCGAGCAGCTTAAGCCGTTCGTAGTACCGCACTGTCTGGATGTTGACGCCAACCGCTTTCGCAAGTTGCCCGATGGTGTACCCTACCGTCACTTTCTCACCTCCGATGAGACTCTACACCCTGTACTAGGGTACCGAGTCAAGAGGGCACGCGTTCGACTCTCCTCACTCACCCACCTGTAAATCCTCTTGAAGCGCAGACTCATCGCTGCCGCGTCGACGAGAAGAAGACGGGTCCGTTGTCGCTGTAAGCCAGCTTACAGAAGCCCGGCATCTCTCACTATATGCTTGCATCATATGCTTGCATCGAGGTATCCACCTAATCTACACGAACGCGATTGACCTTGAATGGGAATGGTTGATACATAGACACATCTCAATAGATACCTTGAACGATGAGGACACTATGCCGATAGACGAAATTGAGCAGAAAGTCAGCGAGCGCTACGCCCGGGCCGCCAGTACGGGCGAGCAGATGTGTTGCCCGACCAGTTACGACATGGCGAATCTCAAATCCTTCATCCCGGAAGAGGTCCTCAAGATCTCCTACGGATGCGGCACCCCGGCCGGGCTGAAAACGGTACGCCCCGGTGAAACGGTTCTGGACATCGGCTCGGGAGGCGGCATCGACTGTTTTGAAGCCTCGCGCCTCGTCGGTCCGACCGGCCGAGTGATCGGCATCGATATGACCGATACGATGCTGGAGATTGCCCGCAAGAACGCCGTCGTGGTCGCCACCAACCTGGGCTATCCCGCCTCCAATGTCGAGTTCAAGAAGGGAATGGCCGACGCCATGCCGGTGGCGGAGAATACGGTCGACTTGATCATCTCCAATTGCGTCATCAATCTGGCCCCCGATAAGCGGAAGGTGTTTCGCGAGATGTTCCGCGTCGCCAAGCCAGGTGGACGATTCACGGTCTCCGATATCGTGGCCGACCAACCGGTCCCGCAATACCTGATCCACGATGCGAAGAAATGGGGCGATTGCTTGTCCGGCGCCCTCACGCTCACCGACTACATGGGAGGCATGACCGACGCGGGGTTCGTCGGTCTTCATCTCCTGACATCGTCACCCTGGCAGCGAATCGACGGCATCCATTTCTTCTCGGTCACCTTGACCGGCTACAAGCTACCCGCGCAACTCCCGACCGTCGCCCCGCGCTATGCGACGCTTCGCGGCCCCTTCAGTCGCGTGATGGATGAACGAGGCACGACTTACCTACGCGGGATTCCTCAACCACTGACGCCGGACCTGGCCCTTCTCTTGAGCCAGCCTCCCTTCGACTCTTCGTTTGTCTTCTCGCGCGATCCGCTCTGGCTGGACAAGGCCGATACGCGCTGGTCCTCCGTGCTTCCCTCACAGGCTCCTTGCCTGTGGACCGGCGATTTCTCGCTCCTAGCCGGCCCCTTCTTGGAGGCCTGCGATGACGACCACCACCTATTCCGACGCGGCGAGCCGATCGAGATCTGCTCCAAGACACGCAGGGTACTCGAAACGGAGGGCTATGCCTCGCACTTCGCCATACTCAATCGCGCCAGCGAACCAGCGGCAGGTGACGCCGTCACCTGCGCCCCCGACGGAGGCTGCTGCTGATACTCCGTGAAGAGACATCGCAGAGCTCATCTCTGTCGTCGGTCCAGAAACGATCCTTGGTATTGTGAAGCAGAATCCTATGGCGCTAACCCTGTTGGGACAACAGAGCCCCCTCGCCTCTCCGGCAGAACAGTTGAAGCGGCTCGAGACCATCACGAGCGCGCCACCCTTTGAGACGCAACTCGATCGGATTGGCCTGCTCCCGCTTCGCGCCACCGGAACCACCGTCTTTCAAATCAACGTCGGCAAGCTCTGCAACCAAACCTGCCGCCATTGTCATGTGGATGCAGGGCCCGATCGCACGGAGAGCATGTCACGAGAGACGGCCGCGCTCTGCATGCACGCACTCGCCAAGACGGATATTCCCACGGTCGATATCACGGGTGGCGCGCCGGAACTCAACCCCAATTTTCGCTGGCTGGTCGAACAGGCTCGTGGACTCGGTCGCCATGTGCTGAATCGTTGCAATCTGTCGGTGCTCCTGATTCCTTCACAGGCAGGCTTGGCCGAATTCCTGGCGGCCCACCAGGTCGAGATCATCGCCTCGCTCCCCTCCTATCAGGCCAGTCAAACCGATGCCCAGCGGGGCGATGGTATTTTCGGAAAATCGATTGAAGCACTGCGTCTGCTCAATCGACTCGGCTATGGGCAGCCTGACAGCGGCCTCGCCTTGAACCTCGTCTACAATCCCGTGGGAGCCTTCCTCCCGCCGAAGCAAGAGGCTATCGAAGCACAGTTTCGAAAAGCACTCCGGGCTCGCCATGGCGTCGAGTTCAACCATCTCTATACGATCACCAACATGCCGATCAGCCGGTTTCTTGAGTTTCTCCTGGAGAGCGGCAACTACGAACAATATATGGAGCGATTGGCCAACGCCTTCAACCCCACGGCCGCGGCGGGCGTCATGTGCCGCTACACGATCTCCGTGAGCTGGGATGGCACCCTCTACGACTGCGACTTCAACCAGATGCTCGATCTGCCGGTGCACCAGGGCGCGCCCGCCCATATCCGCGACTTTGATCCAGGTCAACTCAATCAACGCCAGATCACGACAGGAAACCATTGCTACGGCTGCACCGCCGGGGCCGGTTCGTCTTGTGGTGGATCCGTCACCGCCTAAGGGCTCCAATGGACATCTCCCTACTCGCCTTTGCTCTCGTGTTCGCTCTCGCCTTCGCAAATGGAGCTAACGACGTCTCCAAAGCGATTGCGACCTTGGTGGGTAGTGGCGTCACCGACTATCGATCGGCTATCGCCTGGGGCACAGTCTGGACCGTGGTCGGCGCAGCACTGGCTGCCTTTGTGGCAAGTGCGATGGTCAAGACCTTCAGCCATGGCCTCGTCCAGACCGGCACGATCATTGAACCGGCCGCCACGTTGGCGGTCTTGACCGGGGCGATGGCCTGGGTCCTCTTCGCCTCGCACACAGGCCTGCCTGTCTCAACGACTCATGCACTCACCGGAGCCATCGTCGGCACCGGCTTCGTCGCCTTCGACGGAGAAGGATTCATCTGGTCCGCGATCGCGAACAAGATCGCCCTTCCGTTGTTGCTCAGTCCGTTCTTCGCCCTTACCGTCTCTCTGCTCATCCACCCAGCGATCCGCGCGCTGGCGAGGAAGTGGGAAGGGGCCTGTTTGTGCGTGATGCCGGCTTCGCGGGCGCTGGTGGCGATCGATCCTCATGGAGGAACGAGGACCTTGTTTCAGGCTGCGCACTTCGGACAGCCGGTGATCGCCGTGCCTACTCAATGCGATCGAGCAGGCTTACAGGGGTTGGTTGTAGGACTCGATACGATTCACTGGATCTCCAGCGGACTTGCGTCGTTTGCCCGCGGCACGAACGACGCGCCAAAGATCGTGGCCATACTTCTGCTCGGCAGCGCGACCGCTACGTGGCCCAGCACCTCGTCCCAGCTTGCCGCCTTTGGAGGGGTCGCCCTAGCAATGGGACTGGGTAGTTACTTCGGAGGATTGCGAGTGACTGAAGTCTTGGCCGAAAAGGTCACGCGCATGGACCATGTGGAGGGGCTGTCTGCAAACCTCACCACGTCTTCACTGGTTCTCCTCTCGGGATCACTGGGGTTACCCGTCTCGACGACCCACGTCAGCAGCTCGGCCATTATCGGTATCGGCCTTCTCAAAGGCCTGAACAACGTACGCTGGGCGACCGTGCGTGACATGGTCCTGGCCTGGGTGGTGACGCTCCCCGCGTCGGCTCTCCTCGCGTGCATCGCGTACCTCATCCTCACCAGTGTTCTCTAGCAGGATGTTCACGCGGGGGCAGAACGGGCACGATGAGATCAACCCGAATCTGTCACTCTCTTATGGCTGGAATATCACTGCACGGTGATCATGCCGGACCCGAGGCCAGGAACTCGCGAATGGAGGCGGCGATCTCGTCGCGGACTCGTCGGAATACTTGTCGCCGTTGTTCGGCGGACTCTGTGACGGCGGCCGGATCGTCGAAACTCCAATGGATGAGTCGAGCGGCTTCGGGCCAACGTGGGCAGCTCTCTTTGGCGCGATCGCATACCGTGATTGCATAGTCGATGGGCATGGGGTGAATTCCGTCGCCGATTTGGATCGATGATGTGAAATATCGATTCCAACCTCGGCCATCGCTTCCACAGAGCCTGGATTGAGCCCGACCGGATGGGTACCCGCGCTGAAGACCGCAAATCGGTCGCTCGCCAGATGCCGTAGCCAGCCTTCCGCTATTTGACTCCGAGCCGAGTTGCCGGTGCAGAGAAATAGGACTCGTTCCTTCATGCGACCACCTCGGGCCTGAACCAATGCCTAGTTCGATTGCAGATTCCACAGACCGACAACATGACCGGCACTTCTACCAACACGCCCACCACGGTTGCTAAGGCTGCGCCGGACTCGGGACCGAACAGCGCAATGGCCGTCGCCACCGCCAATTCGAAAAAGTTGCTAGCCCCGATCAATGCGCCCGGCGCTGCGATCGCATAGGGCACACGAAACCGATGCATGAGCCCATAGGCCAACGCAGCATTCACATAGACCTGAAGCAGGATGGGTACCGCGATCAACACCACATGAATGGTCTTGCCCATGATGTTCTGGGCCTGGAAGGCGAAGATGAAGACCAATGTGAGGAGCAAGGCCGCGATGGTGACCGGAGCGAATCGCGGTAACAGCACGTCTTCAAGCCACCGCCGCCCCTGTTGCCGCACGAGCCAGGCCCGAAGCCCCCACCCCATCGCCAGTGGAATCACGATGAAGGCCAGGACTGAGTAGAGCAAGACGTCAAAGGGAACGGACAACGACGAAGCCCCGCTCACCAGCAGGCCGACAATCGGCGCAAACAGCACGAGCATGATGAGATCGTTCACGGACACCTGGACCAACGTATAGGCAGGATCCCCGTCCGTTAGATAACTCCAGACAAACACCATCGCGGTGCAGGGGGCTGCGGCCAGGATGATCGCCCCTGCGATGTATTGATCGGCTTCGGCCGGCGTGATCCAGGAGGAAAAGACGACACGGAAGAAGAGCCATGCAAAGAACGCCATCGAAAATGGTTTGACCACCCAATTGACGAACAGCGTAATGACGAGTCCGGTCGGGCGCGTCCCGACGTGACGAATCGAGGCGAAATCGACCTTCATCATCATCGGGACGATCATCAGCCAGATCAGCACCGCGATCGGCAGATTGATATGGCTGCCTTGACCGAGCTCCATCGCCCGCAAGGTTTGGACAAGGCCTGGTGCCGCCTGCCCGATCACGATACCCACGATCATGCAGAGAGTTACCCAGATCGTCAGATACCGTTCAAAAGGATTCAGCTGCTTCTCGACTACCGGCGGCGTTTTCATCGGCGTGATCTCCATGGCCTCACGAGTCAGTCATCAAGAATACTTGATTCATGAAACAAAAAAAGTTAACAGCGCGAGTTAGGCCGAACTGTTTTCCTTGTTGCCTTGAGCGAGCCGACAAGCTCCTCAAGCTCCTCAACCGCTTCGGAGTTGATGGCGTAATAGATCCAGCGGCCTTCCGGTCGATCGAGAATCAGGCCTGCGTCCTTCAGCACCTTTAAGTGAAAAGACAGACGCGACTGCCCAGTCTGAAGGGCATCGGTCAGTTCACAGACGCACCGTTCCCCCTCCTTGAGCTGATCGAGAATATCCAGCCTGGTCTGATCTGCCAGCGCATGGCACAGCTCGGCGGTTTTGGCTCGATTCTTCCCCGATAGCATAGGCATCCCTTCTTATACATCAATAATTCATGATGGGTCAACGGGAGAGGATCCTGATTGCATAAACTTCGGGCAGTCTGCTAAGGTGCCCCCGACAGAGTTCCTTCGCTACCATCATCGGACACATACCTCACATGGTTTGGGACCCCAAAGATCCTTGGAGTAAGAAGAGTGACCCGCTTGAGAATGCCCTCAAGCAGGCCCAATCGCAATTCAAGAATCTGATGCCCTCGAGCGGCTTCAGAAACGTCGCCCTCGCCGGATTGGTCGTCTTCCTGGCCTGGCAAAGCGCGTTTATCGTCGCCCCTGATGAGGAAGGCGTCGTGAAGCGGTTCGGCGTCCCTGTCCGAACGGTCGGACCTGGCCCCCATGGGAAAATCCCTCTGATCGAAACCGTCCTGCAGCCAAAAGTCGAAAAACTCCACCGTATCGAGGTGGGTTTCCGCACCGATCGGCAAGGCCGTCAGCAGATGCTGGCGCAAGAAGCCCTGATGCTCACCGGCGACATGAACATCTTGGCCATCGAATTCATCGTGCAATACAAGATTAAAGAATCGGCAAACTATCTCTTCAGCGTCGCAGAAATACATGAGACGATCGGCAAAGCCGCTGAGGCATCCATGCGGGAAGTGGTCGGCAAGAGCAAGATCGACGAGGCCTTGACCACCGGCAAAGCCCAAATCCAGCAGGACACGCTGGTACTCCTGCAATCCATTCTCGACCAATACCATGGCGGCGTTCAGGTCGCAGCCATCCAACTTCAAGATGTCGACCCTCCCGAGGCCGTGGCAGCCGCGTTCAAGGACGTGACGAATGCGAAGGAAGATCGGGAGAAACTGATTAACCAGTCCCAGAGCTATCGCAACGACATTCTCCCCAAAGCCAAGGGCGAAGCCGCTCAGGTGGTGAACCAGGCCAAGGGCTATGCCCAGGCGCGACTGAATCGAGCACAGGGTGAGGCCAACCGCTTTGTGGCAACTCTGAAAGAATACAATCAGGCCAAAGACATCATCAGCAAGCGGCTCTATATTGAAACGATGGAAGAAATTCTACCGAATATCGAGAAGGTCATCATTGATGGCAAGGGCGGCGATCGCGTGCTTCCGTACCTTCCGCTCGAACGGCTCAAACCCAGAACCGGCACTACCACTGAGGACCAGAAACCATGACCAAGCAGGGGTTCATCATCGCGCTGCTAGTGGTCGTCATGGGGCTGTTCTTCCTGGGGGCCTCACCACTCTTCATCGTAGACATCACCCAGAACGCGATCGTGGTCGAGCTCGGGAAACCTAAACGCAATCTCACGGAGCCGGGGCTCTATGTGAAAGTGCCGTTTATTCAAGAGGTCACCTACTTCGATAAACGACTGCTAGACTACGACTCTGATCCCCAGGATGTGATCACACAAGACAAGAAGACCCTCCTATTGGACAACTACGCCAAATGGCGGATTGTTGACCCACTAAAGGTTTACCAGAACTTTCAAAGCCAACGGGGAGCCTACCAACGGCTGCACGACATTATTTACTCAGAACTCCGGGTCGAACTCGGGCGCCATGACCTTCTGGAAATCGTCGCCACCGGCCGTCACGATCTCATGAAGATCGTGACCCAACGATCGAATGAGAAGGCCTCCGCCTATGGGATCGAGATTCAGGATGTGAGAATCAAACGCGCCGATCTTCCTGAGCAGAACGAAAAGGCTGTGTTCGCCAGAATGCAGGCTGAGCGAGAACGGCAAGCGAAGCAATACCGTGCAGAAGGCGCTGAGGAAGCGCAAAAGATTCGGTCTGAAGCAGAGAAAGACCGTGAGATCATTCTCGCGCAGGCCTATAAAGAATCTGAGGAGCTTCGAGGCGCAGGAGATGCCAAGGCTTTCAAGGTCTACGCGGACGCCTACAGACAGGATCCGAAATTTTTCGAGTTTACCCGTTCGATGGAAGCCTACAAGAAAGCCTTCAAAGATAAGTCGACCCTGGTAGTGAGTCCTGATTCAGAGTTCTTCAGGTTTCTCAAGCAGCGCTAGGCTTCAGGACAGCCCCACAACCTCGCCCGTGGCGGGATCGAATCCAATCCGTTCTCCTGCCGGCTTCTTCGGCAACCCAGGCATAAGTTGAATGCCGGAACAGACCGCCGTAAGAAACCCGGCCCCTGCAAGTAGTCGCACCTCCTTGACCGGCAACGTAAACCCTGACGGGCGCCCCTTCAACGCCGAATCGTGCGACAGCGATAATGGCGTCTTTGCCATACAGATCGGCAGCTGATCTAGTCCGAGCTGTTCCGCCATCTCAATATCTCGTTCGGCTGTAGCATCAAACGACACGTCAGAGGCTCCATACATCTGTGTGGCAATGGTCTGGATTTTCCTTTTGATCGGCCAGGCCACGTCATATAAATGCCTGAACGTAGACGGTTTCTCTGTAGCCCTGATCACTGCCCGAGCTAAGTCCTCAGCCCCCTTGCCGCCATCGGCCCAATGAGTTGAGACCGCGGCATCCACCGCACCAACCTCTCGGGATCGCGCTCGAACCCATTCCAGCTCCGCCACCAGATCATCGACGAACGCATTGACCGCCACAACCACCGGCACTCCATGGGCTTTCACGTTCGCAATGTGCTGCTCCAAGTTCGCAAAGCCTTTGGCCAACGCCTCCGGATTAGGCCCGGTAAGCCCTGCCGGAAGGGGGGCACCAACCTTGAACGCTCCTCCACCACCGTGAAGCTTGAGTGCGCGAAGCGTCGCCACCACCACCACCGCCGCAGGCTTGAATCCAGAAAGACGGCACTTGATGTTGAAAAATTTCTCAGCCCCGAGGTCACTCCCGAACCCAGCCTCCGTGACGACATAATCCGCACAACGTAGCGCGATGGCGTCCGAAATAATTGAACAGTTCCCATGGGCAATGTTGCCGAACGAACCCGTATGCACGAACGCTGGCGTTCCCTCCAACGTCTGAACCAAATTCGGCAACAACGCTTCCCTGAGCAAGACTGCCATAGACCCTGCACAGCCAAACTCTTCTGCCCGCACCGGCCTACCGTCCATTGTAAATCCAACGATGATCTGCCCGAGCCTGTGTCGCAAGTCGGCTTGACTCGACGCCAATGCGAGCATCGCCATAACTTCGGAAGCTTCCGTGATTACAAACTGACCCATACGACCTGCAGTCCCCTCTCCCAGTGAGATCTGGCGGAGCGCCCGATCGCTAACTCCCAACGTCCGTGGCCAGGTGATCCGATTCGCATCCACATGAAGCGCATTCCCATGGAACAGGTGATTATCGATAAATGCGGATAAAAGATTGTGACTGGCAGAGACAGCGTGGGCGTCGCCGGTCAAATGGAGGTTGATCTCTTCCATCGGAAGGACTTGTGCCTGCCCTCCCCCTGTTCCTCCGCCTTTGATCCCAAACACAGGCCCCAACGAAGGCTGCCGAAGCGTGACGGCAGTTCGATGGCCGAGGCTGGAAAGGCCCATGGCAAGCCCGATAGACGTGGTCGTCTTGCCTTCACCGAGCGGGGTTGGGTTGATGGCGGTTACCAGTACATACCGGCCGAGTGGTGCAGCATGAAGCCGCTCAAGTACGGCAAGCGAGACTTTCGCCTTCAGCCTTCCGTACGGAAGTAGCTCGCTAGCCTGGATACCAAGCTGATCGGCGACATCCTGAATGGGACGCGCCGTCACCGATCGGTTGATCTCAATATCTGTCATAGATCGAGTGATAGCATGATCTCTACCCCCGCAACAGCGCGGCAGTATAACACAGAGGTTCAGTCGACT
This sequence comes from Nitrospira sp., assembly GCA_031420175.1. Taxonomy (GTDB): domain Bacteria; phylum Nitrospirota; class Nitrospiria; order Nitrospirales; family Nitrospiraceae; genus Palsa-1315. The sequence goes on along the minus strand of JANOMG010000385.1, from coordinate 25,425 downwards.
CGGTGGGGACTCTTGGGAGGGCTGAGTTCAGTCTGGCCTCGTCATGAACCAAGTCGGTTCATAAGGAGACCCGTGACCGAAGCGGAAATCTAAACAAGCTACTCGAGGATGTACCGAACCGGGTCAAACGTCTGGCCATGAACCTTGACCATATAGTGCAAATGAGGCCCCGTGGCTAGTCCGGTGCTACCGACTAAACCAACGACGTCCCCACGTTTCACGCGCTGCCCCTCTTTCACCAAAGCCTTGGCCAGGTGGCCATAGAGGGTTTCAATCCCAAATCCATGGTCGATTTTCACGAGATTTCCCAGCTTAGGGTCGAAGCCGACTGTTGTGACTCGGCCTTGAGCCGGAGCCTGAACTGGCGCATTGGCAGCAGCGCCAATATCTAACCCATCATGCCAAGCAGGCTTTTCAGTGAATGGGGAAACTCTTGGTCCAAATCCAGACGTCACCCACCCCTTCACCGGCCAAATAGAAGGAGTTGCTGCCCACCGAGAAGATTTCTGTTCGGCAGCCAAGGACAACTCTTGAAGGAATTGCTCCTGAGTTGCCGATTCTTTCGACAGCCAATCTATACCATCTTTAATTGAGGCGATCATCTCCCCCTCGGTGAGACCGCTCGAACCGGAAGATTGTTTTTTTTGACCATCTAGAGCACCCTGACTGGCCTCAACTGAACTAATGCGCTGAGCCCCAGCGTCACTCTTGGGCGTCTTTTCATCTGTAGACAGAGTATTACCATCGGGAAGGGGAACATCCTCACCACCTCGTCCGTTAGCGACATCCCCTGTCTTCGGGGCCTCGATTCCCAACATGACACGAAGTCGCTGATTGACCTCCTTCATGCCTGTTAAGCGTTTCTTCAAATCATCGACGGCTCCAGAGAAAGCTGCCGTCTGTTCTCGTGCACTCATGGCTTCCGCGCGGAACGCTGAGAGCTCCCAGACCTCACCGGTCCTGATCACATAATGTGAAATGATAAGTATGTCAGCTAATATGAGAATAGATCCAACAATCAATAGCTTACTAACAAATTTACGAGGGAAGCTGAACCGCAACGGCTTAGCCGTTGACCCGCGAAAGACTACAACGGTATACGCGTCGCTACTTTCAGTACCATTCACTTGTCCCATGATCTTCACCCCCTGCTGAATGGGCTACCTAGCACCTAAGATAATCCTCCGCGAGTGTACCCATCTAAGCCGTTTCGGTCAACCCCTCACATTTTATATGATATAAAACTTAATACTAACAACTAGATGAGAGTTTCACTCCGCACCCACTCCATATATTGATCAAGGCCTTCTCTGATAGGCAATGCCATGATCTCAGGGGTTTCATAGCTATGCATCGCCTTGATTGCCTTCTCGAGTGCCTGGTATCGAAGATCGGTTGATTTCAGTATCAGGAGTGTTTCCCCTGACTTGACGGTTTTCCCGTTCCACCGATAAATCGACTGGATCCTGGGGATGATATTCGCACAGGCAGCCAGCTTGGCATTCACCATTTCCTCCCCGATCCTTACCGCCTCTTTCTGACTTGCCGTTGTCACCAAGATAATAAGAACCTTCGTTGAAACATTTTTCATAGGGGGAAGCGACCCTCGCAAGATACCTCTATCCTCCCTCGCCACTATACCGCATTTCACTATTGATAGCCCGAAATAAGCAATTTTCGGACCTGCCATGCGGGGAAATACTCACCTTTACAGTTCTATCAATGCGATATGGCCATCAATTTAACCAATTTTCAATACCTATCTATCCAAAATCATGTCGCCTGGACAGCACAAAGACAACGAGATGACAAAAACGAACAGTTCCGTATCATGCCCGTTCAGAAATCATGGGATACCGCCTCATTAACTGACCCACCGGCACACTGAAAAGACCAAGCATCTTGATCATTGACAGTCTTTTCAGCCCTCACATATGATGCCCTCAAGTAAGGAGGCTACTCAATGGGCTTTGCCATTTCCCCAAAAGAACTAAAAGCAAGACTTGATAAGGGCGACGAGCTAGTGCTGGTGGATGTACGGGAGGACTGGGAATATTCCCTTGCGAAGCTTGACGGCTCAATCCTCATTCCCCTCGGAACACTCCCTCAATCACTGGCTCAATTGAACCGTGATTCAGAGATCATTGCCATCTGCCACCATGGCATGAGAAGCGCCGATGCGACGAATTTTCTGCTCCAACAAGGATTCCAAAATGTGAAAAACTTGGTGGGTGGAATCGACGCTTGGTCGACCCAGGTAGATGGAACCATCCCTCGATACTAGATTTGCGGGACATGCGTTCCGCTCGTTCTCTTCTGAACAGCCCAGCTGCTGTTAGCCCATACGCTCACGAAAATAGTCGACGGTACATTTGAGCCCTTCACTGAGTTCGGTTCTCGGCTCCCAGGACAATTCCTGACGGATCTTACTGGAATCAATGACGCTCCGTGCCTGCTCGCCCTTCCTGGCTGGCCCATGAACTTCCTTGCAGGTTGAATTCGTGTGTGTGATGAGAAGCCTCAGCAAATCGTTGATCGAGGTTTCTTGCCCCGTGCCAACATTGTACGTTCCTTGCGTTTCCTGACTCATCACCGCAAGATTTGCCTCAATGACGTCTTCAACATAGACGAAATCTCTCGTTTGTCGTCCATTTCCATAAATAATCGCTTGCTCGTTGTTCAGCAACTTCTGAATAAAGATCGCGACCACCCCAGCCTCTCCATCAGGATCCTGACGAGGGCCATAGACATTAGCGTAGCGCAAATTCACCACTTGAAGCCCGCTCACTCGTTGATAGTACGATAGGTACTGCTCCCCGCACAACTTGCTGATACCGTAGGGCGATAGAGGCCGCGTGACATGGGACTCGGAAGCAGGATAGATCTCCTGTTCGCCGTAGATTGCTCCACCAGAAGAAGAGAACACCACCTTCCGCACACCGTGCCTGACTGATTGCTGCAACACATTCAGCATCCCAAGAACATTCACCTGGGCATCGAAGACTGGATCTTCCACGGACTTGCGGACGTCCATCTGTGCCGCAAGGTGCATAACAATATTGGGCCGCTCGTTGCGAAACACACGCTCAAGTCGCCAACTCTGAATATCTAGCTTGCAGAAACGAGCGGCACGATTGAGGTTTCTCCGCTTTCCAGTAGATAAATTGTCCACGACAACAACCTCATGTCCTTCCTGGACAAGGCGATCGACCACATGCGAGCCAATAAAACCGGCACCTCCCGTCACGAGTACCTTCATGCATGCCCCCATCGCCAATGAATCGTTGTCATCCCCTACCCCCCCACAGCCACGGTCACGCTGTGATCGCCCGTATAAAACCCGACAAGAATCTCCCGATTCCCTTTTCGCCCTATCACGGGAGAATCGAGCACGCCTTTCAAATGAAGCCCCAACTGCGTCGCACACGCGATGACCTTTTCAGTCACCGCCTCGCGCTGCGCATCATCCCGCACGATTCCTCCTCGTCCCACCTGTCCCTTACCAACTTCAAACTGTGGCTTCACTAATGCGACAACCGTCGCGGAACTTTTGAGGAGTCGAACAACGGCAGGCAACACCAAGGTCAGAGATATAAAGGACACGTCAATCACCGCCAGATCGATCGGCTCAGGGACCGCAGCACGGTCAACATACCGAATATTAGTCCGTTCGAGCAAGACAACGCGCGAATCTTGCCGAAGTTTCCACTCAAACTGCCCATACCCCACGTCGATGGCGTAGACACGGGTCGCTCCTCGTTGCATCAAACAGTCAGTGAACCCGCCGGTCGAACACCCGACGTCCAGACCAATAGTCCCAAGTGGATCAATATGAAAGGCGTCAAGAGCCGCGGCTAATTTGTCGCCCGATCGACTGACGAATAACGCAGGCTGCACGACCTCGATCCGCGCATCCAACGGCACCAACTTCGCAGGCTTATCCACCATGATCCCATCAACCGAGACTCCACCAGCCAAGACCGCTCTAGCGGCGGCCTCCCGGCTGGGCACCAAGCCCTGCACCAGCAGCACACGGTCCAACCGTTCTTTGTGAACACGAGGGGTGGAAGCCATAGAGACTAGGGAAGCGATACTACAGAGTGGAAGCGGATACAGGAGCCCCTACCAGGGAACCTAGGAGGACGGCTCATCGGATTCGTCATCTGGGGAGAAGGCGTGGATTCGTTTCCTGCCGTTCTTATCTTGCACGAGCACTTCAACCTTGTGTTCGGCTTCTTCCAGAATCTTGAGGCAATTCTTGGAGAGGCGAATGCCCTCCTCAAAGATCCTGAGCGATTCGTCCAGGGGAAGATCGCTTTTCTCCAGCTCGCCGACAATGGCTTCCAACCGCGCCATTGCCAATTCAAATTTCACCGCTGCCACAGTACGCCTCTTTATTAATATATACGTGAAAAGCCATTATACTCGACCCCACCGCGATTTCAAACTGAGGAATCGTCAAACACCCGCGAGACCACGCAACTCAATCGCCCGCTTGCCAATTGAGCCTTCAACTCCTGTCCAACCTCGACGTCGTTCGCTCGATGGAGAACCTGACCCGCCGGAACAGTCTGAAGGATGCTGTAACCGCGTCCAAGAATTGCCAATGGACTTAGCGTATTGAGCTGCGCCAGCATCGCATGGATCCGATGACGATGCTGCGCCAATATCACTCCCATCTGCCCCTCAAGGCGCTGTGAAAATTGCGGAACGGTCGCCAGCCCTTGCTTGATTACGAGAATAGGGTTGAGACCTGATAAATCGCGCTGCGCATCGTGAATCCGTTCACGCCCGGACGTAAGCAGCCGCTGGAGCCTCTCGCGTAACCGATCCACCATATCGTCTGTCCGTTGCGCCGCTTCTTGGAGACGGAATCTGACATCCGTCACCCCTCGAATGCCGACATCAAGCCGCTGCCGCTCGAAAACACAATGCCGAAGCATCACCTGGCCAGCACGGACGGTCAGCTCCCGCAATCGTTCCACAATCTCAGATAACACTGGAACCACTGCTTCGGCTGCCGCCGACGGCGTCGGCGCTCGAAGGTCGGCGGCGAAGTCGGCCAGCGTCACATCAATTTCATGCCCGACCGCCGACACCACCGGGACATGGGAGGCCGCGATGGCGCGCACCACGATTTCCTCGTTGAAACTCCAGAGATCCTCCAACGATCCTCCGCCGCGCCCGACGATAATGACATCCACGGAACCCCAGTCGTTCAATGCAGCCAGCGCCTCAGCAATTTGACGCCCGGCACTCTCCCCCTGGACTTGAACTGGAGCGATCAGAATATGGAGCGTCGGCCAGCGTCGCCGAAGCACGGCCAGGATATCTCGAATGGCTGCGCCAGTCAGCGATGTCACCACGCCCACCGTTCGAGGAAATGCCGGGATCGGTTTCTTTCTGTCCTGATCAAACAACCCCTCCGCGGCCAATCGTTCCTTCAACTGCTCGAATGCCAGCTGCAGCGCCCCGACTCCCTTCGGCTCCACCGTGTCGATCACAATCTGATATTCGCCGCGCAGCTCGTAAACCGTGAGCCGCCCCCGCACGATCACCTGCATCCCCTCTTGCAAGGCGAAGCGCAGCCGCACCGCGCTGGATCGAAACAGCACCGCGCGAATTTGACTCATCTTGTCTTTGAGCGTGCAATAGACGTGTCCCGATCCGGGAGCACGGAGATTGGAGAGCTCGCCTTCCAGCCAGATGTCGGGGAATTGTTCTTCGATAGAGGTGCGGAGCAGCCCCGTCAACTCCGAAACCGTGAAGACTTGTTTCGGGGGAGCGGGCTGAGAGAAGAGATCAGGGAAACCGGGAGGGCTCGTGGTGAGACTCCTTTAATCGATGATGCGAATGCGTTCAATCGACAGTGCCTTCCCAAGGCGCGCATCAAGTTCGATCAGGACCGCACAAAAGACGGCTGGCCCCGAGGCCACTTCAAAGCGCCGGGGCATCCCGGTCAAAAACTTTTCGATCGCCAATTCTTTCTTTACCCCGATCACGGAATGGAGAGGGCCGGTCATGCCGATGTCCGTCATATACGCCGTCCCTTTCGGAAAAATCTGATCGTCAGCCGTTTGCACATGCGTATGGGTACCGACCACGGCAACGACCTCTCCGTCTAGATAATGCCCCATCGCCATTTTTTCCGACGTCGCCTCTGCATGCATATCGACAATCACGGCAGCAACTCGCTTCTTCAATCCGGCCAGTTCTTTTTTGGCGACCTGAAACGGGCAGTCCAACGTCGGCATGTAGGCCCGCCCCATCAGCTGCATGACGCCTAGCTGCTCCCCGCCGGCCGACTCAACCACTACACTGCCATACCCCGGCACACCACTCGGATAATTGGCAGGCCGAAGCAAGCGCGGCTCACGAGGAAAGTAGTCGAGGATTTCCTTCTTATCCCAGGCATGATTCCCGGTCGTGATGACTGCAAGGCCGAGATCGAACAACTCTTCAGCCAAATCAGGCGTGATGCCAAACCCGGCAGCCGCGTTCTCCCCATTACCAATAACAATGTCGATCTGCCGCTGCGCGACCAGCCTGGGAATAGCCCGGGCCACCGCACGACGTCCAGGCTCTCCAAAGATATCGCCAATGAAGAGAACCTTCACTTGGCATATTCCACATACCGACTCTCTCGAATGACGGTCACTCGAATCGTCCCGGGATAGGTCAACTCTTGCTCAATCTTCTTTGCCAAATCCCGTGACAGCTGGAACGACTCGGCATCGGTAATGTCTTCCTGTCGAACAATGACGCGAATCTCCCGGCCCGCCTGGATAGCATAGGCTTTCTGCACCCCTTTGATCCCCGTGGCGAGCGACTCCAGTTTCTCCAGCCGCTTCACATAGGTCTCCAAGGCTTCCCGTCGCGCCCCCGGTCGGGCCGCAGACAAGGCTTCGGCCGCAGCAACCAGGACGGATTCGGGACAGATCGGCTCCACTTGCTCATGGTGCCCTGCGATAGCATTGATAATTTTCTCGCTCTCGCCGTACTTCTTGGCAATTTCTGCGCCCAGCATGGCATGGGGACCTTCTTCTTCGTGACTGACGGCTTTCCCGATGTCGTGGAGCAGCGCGCCTCGTCTCGCCAACTTCACATCGAGACCCAGCTCCGAGGCCATGATGCCGCAGATATAGGCCGCTTCGCGCGCATGATAGAGATTGTTTTGCCCGTAGCTAGTCCGGTACTTGAGCCGACCCAGTACTTTGATCAACTCAGGATGAAAGTCAGAGAGCCCCAACTCAAAAATGATTTTCTCGGCCTCTTCATACATAAGCTTATCGATATCGACTTTGACCTTCTCGACGATCTCCTCGATCCGCGTCGGATGGATGCGCCCGTCATGCATCAACCGTTCAAGCGACACCTTGGCGATCTCCCGGCGCAAGGGATCAAAGCCCGATATAATAACGGCTTCAGGTGTTTCATCAATGATCAAATCGATCCCGGTTGCGGCCTCGATCGCACGGATATTGCGCCCTTCCCGCCCGATGATCCGCCCCTTCATCGCGTCGTTCGGAATCTGCACAACGGAAATCGTGGATTCGGCGACGTAGTCCCGCACCACCCGCTGAATCGAGCAGGTAATGATCTCGCGCGCTTCCCGTTCCGCATTCTCACGAGCCGCCTCTAAGACCCGCTTCGCAAGCCCAACAGCCTCCAACCGCGCCTGGCTTTCCATTTCATGAATGAGCTGCTTCTTCGCCTCATCGGCCGTCATCCCCGCGACGCGTTCCAGCGCCTCACAATGCTCCTTCTCCGCTCGAGTACAAGACGCTTCTTTGGTCACCAACTTCTCGTCACGCTTCACCAGGTCCAAATCTTTCTTCTGAACCTCACTCTCCCGCTTGTCTACTGCGCTGATCCGTTTCTCGATAGTCTCATCGCGCTGAATCAAACGCTTTTCGACAATGGCGAGCTCCGCCATTTTGACTTTCTGCTCCTTCTCAAGCTCTGATTTCGACTGCAGCAGAAGATCCTTTGCTTCCAGCTTCGCTTCCTTGACAATATTGTCCGCTTCCCGCTGGGCGTTCTGCACAGACTGGCGGGCTTGCTCTTCTTCTTGCGCCTTCTTCGTGGCGCCCGATGAACGACGGATCAACTCGAAAAGCCCGATTCCAAGCAATCCTCCAACGAGTCCTGTCAGCAGATAGGCAATAATTGATGTAATAATTTGACTCACCCCCTACAGTCCCGAGACGAGAAACACCCGGCTTCTCAGCCTCGTCTTAATACAAGGTTGGTCGACGGTTCTGTCCTAATTAGGGAGCGCAGTGGAAGATTAGCTGAACGGAAGAGGATAGCTCAACACGCGGTCTACAGACTCACTCCGGGAACGAACTCCACGGGGATGAAGATCTTGATGGCTTGAGCGAACGAGTACGTCCCGTGCCGGACAGATCCCACGAGGTTCCGCCACGTTGCCATCCCCTCATCCGATTGAGAGGATCGAGTGCACGAACGGGAAACAGCCGAAGACTGTCTCCATGCACCGCATTGTCCGATGGCAGCAGGAACTCCATGAATTTGCCCAACATCTCGAGGAAATTATACATGAGGAGGACGAACCCTTGCACACATTCTATCTGTCTCAATTTCACCAGCATCAAAAACCCACATCTATTCCGCAGCGACTGCATCATCTTCCCGGATCACTATACCGGTTTGAGCATGACCTGATTGTATCCCTACCGTCAACTCCACTACATCCCGAAATCACAATTAACGATAACAAAGGGGGTTACCCTTTGCAAGTTGAATCTAGCGAAAGAGCGAGGTCGGAACCTGCTCCTCGATTGATTCCATGAGCGATGTCATCCGCCGCTCAACATCCGCGTCACCCTGCGCACGCTTCCGTTCAACTTCAAACAACTGATGGGCCAGATTGATCGCAGTCAACACGGCGAGCTTCGACGGAGTCGTCGTATTCATTCCCTCCGCGAGACTGCGCATCTGGCCATCGACAAAACTCGCGAGCCGCCGAATATAGACTTCGTCCGCCTCCCCGCGGATCGCAAACCGTTGGCCATAGATTTCCACGTCAATGGTCTTCGTCAAGGGCCACCTCCTTGCGTTCTTCAAAGCACTCCAACAACTCGACGTCGCCGAGGACTTTTTCGATACGGGACTTGATTTCGACACGCTCTTGCTCCCACCGCCGATTCGAGTCATCCCTCTCCGCAAGCCGCTGCCGAACAACTTTCAACTCTTCTTCAGCGGTCGCATTCTTTTTCTTCAATTCTTGGATCAGCTTCACGAGGTCTTTAATACGGTCTTCAAGCGCGTCCAATCGATCGAGTGCCATTCCCTCAGCCCCCTCCTTAAAAGTAGCCCCTACAGGTTGTGGCGCACTATAGAAACTTGTCTAAATCTTGTCAAGAAATGGCCCCCTAGGAAGGGCTGGCCAGTCGGACATACTCTCGGTAGCTCCGCAGAACACGCTTCACGTACTGCCGTGTCTCCTGATACGGGATCAATTCAACGAATTCATCCTGACTTTGCCCACGGTGCAAGGCAATCCAACCTCCAACCGCGATCGGCCCTGCATTGTATGAGGCAATCGTATAGGCGACATTCCCGGCAAACTGTTCGAGCAACTGTTCGACGTAGTGGACACCGATGCGAATGTTCGTCTCTTGATCAAAGAGGTCATCCCGACCAACGGCAGGAAGCCCGAGTCGCTGGGCGACATGATTTGCCGTACCTGGCATGACCTGCATCAGACCAATCGCGCCGACCCGTGACACAGCCCGCCAATCATACTGGCTCTCCTCTCGAATAATCGCCGCGACTAAATAGGGATCGACGCCTTTCGCCTCCTGACCTTTGATCGTGGGCAGGAGCCCCATCGGATAGGCCACCTTCCACAGCGACGGGTCGACAGCGCCACCGGTCCGCTCCAGCTTATCGCGAAATTTGGCTCTCGCGAGTCGAAGCGCAGGGTGATAGGCCCCCGCCTCATTCAACAGCGTCGCCAGAACCATGAGCACCTCGGGATCCCGGCTATAGCGATCGGTCAATCCCGCCAGCTCGCGTGCGGCATCAGAATCCAACCCTAGGGTTTTTAATTCGATGGCGCGTCGATACGCAAACTGCTGCTCGATTTCCGCCCTCGTAGATACCGGACGCATGGCCTCAGCATCTGCAGCGATACCGCCATCCACCGGGACGGCCACCAAGACCGAGGCTGCGGCCGAGGGCTCCGACAACGGGATATCCGTTCGTTTGCGAGCCAGTTGACAATAATAGGTATGGACGTACCGTTGACAGAGCTGCGCATACACCGCATGGGCATGCGACTGTTGGCTCAATTCGGCTGCACGCCCCATCCAATAGAGTGCCTGCGGCTCAAAATCACCATCATGCTGATCCACGAGCACACGCAACTGGTCGGACGCCTCACGATAGCGCGCCATCCGGTAATACCCCCAGCCCACACGCCACTGCCCCTCGGCGCGCTGAGACGCCGGCTCTCCGACCTTTGCCACCTGCCGATATCTCGCGATCGCGTCGTCGAAGCGGCCCTGATCTTCCAACCAAATGCCGGCGAAGAGCGTGATCTGACCTTTCTGCTCTGCAGAGAGTGAAGACGTCGACGCCGTATGGGCGAGATCTAACAACTTGTCGCCCTGGCCTTGCCGAAGATAGACACGGGCAAGCCAAACCGATGCTTCGGAGGATTCAGCCGTTCTGTCTTTCACCAGCGCACGAAACGTCTCTCGGGCTTGATCGTACTGTTTCAACCGGACCTGTGCGATGCCGAGCTTCAGCTTTGCCTCGGTACGCCGAGGCGACTGAGGGTCAGCCGCGAGAAACTTTCGAAGCTCCTCAATCGCCTCGGCATGGAACGCCTGTCCAAGATACGCCTGCGCCCGAGCAAGACGATCGCTCGGCTGAACGACCCAGGGCTCGCCACCAAGATTCGACACCAGCAACGCTTCCGCCTCTTTCGCTTCTCCACTAGCCGCAAACCGGGTCCACAACTGCGTAAGGGTCTCACGACCCTCGGCGATATTATTCTCTCGCAGCTGACAAGCGCCTTGCCGAAGCAACGCCTGGGGAGTCTCCAATTCCTTCTCGCTCATCCCCACCGCTTTGGCAATCCAGGCCGTCGCTTCGTGACAACTCGAGGCTTGATACCACGCTTCTCCGGCTCGATAGGCGGCCTTAACCAACAGAGGCGAGTCCGGTGCCGTCAGGGAAAGGGTTTCGAACATCGCTGCTGCGGGTTTGGCGTCTCCAAGATTCAGCAACGCCTCTCCGATCCATAGTCGGATATAGTCGTCTAACAACGGGACGTCTCGCTGTGCCGCGCGGAGAAACTGCATTGCCACGGCAGGGTTTCGCTCAAGAAGCAGCACCCCGGACAACAATCCTGCGCGCTTCGCCCAGATCGTGGCAGGGAATCGCTCCATCAGCTGTTGGAGCCGCTCCAGCTTCAGCAACACCACTTGCTCTTTGTTCAGAACCTTACCGAGCCGTTCCTTCGGCAGCGCGGCTGCGTGAAAGCATTCTTCTGCACCCTCACAGACTGCACCGTCACTCAATGCCGACGGAGGGGCAGGGCCAGCAAATACCTGGCCCGAGAGCAGCGCAACCCCACAGAGGCCAATGCTCGTGACAAGGAATAGATTTCGTATAGTCAATTGATGTGTACAGGTGCGCACGCGTGGCCTCCCTCTCGACTTCTATCATATATCAGTAGTGTCCGGTTAAAACGAGCCCCATGATCTGGAAACCAAGAACTGGAGCGGGACGTGACGCGATAAAGGGTGGTGTCGATGTGAACGGCGAACGGCGGTTCTGGCCGTCTGCCGGTATTTCTCCCGGAGGCGGCCATGAACAGCGGCCCAATCCTGTGTGCGCCACTGCTGGATGTTCTGCCTTGGACGACCTTCACCCGCATCGTCGAGCGACAGGGGGGCGACCGCTCCGTGCAGCGGCGCGCGTGTACCGAGCCATTCCGGGTGATGGCCTGTGCGCCACGGACCGACCGCGAGCGTCTGCGCGACATCGAGGCCTGTCTGTCGGCGCAGGCCGCCACGCGCGACCACCTGGGCTTCCGGCACGAGATCACCCGTGCGACGCTCGCCGAGGCCAACGAGACGCGGGAGTGGCGCATCTCTGCCGAATTGGCCCAGGGCCTGATCGTGCCGGCGCGCACGCTCTACCTCGGCGCCCGCTGTGGCCTCGGGTTGAAGCACACGCCGTATGCGCTGAACTCGACGACCATCGACCTGTGCCGGTCGCGCTTTCCCTGGGCGCTGTTTCGCACCACCCAGTCGGCGGTGAAGAGGCCTACGCGGCTCGACCTGCGCGGCACGATCCCCCGCTTCATCCACATCGCCGACGGCACGCTGGGCGATGTCACGGTGCTCGACGTGCTGGTGTTGGAGGCTGGGGCGATCGACGTCATGGATCGCGGCGATCTCGACGGCACCCGGCTGTACGTGTGGCATCAGGCACACGCCTTCTTCGTGACCCGCACCAAGTCGAACCTCCAGCTTCGGCGCGTCTATTCGGCCCCGGTGGATCGCGGCACGGGCATCCTCTGCGATCAGACCGTCGCACTCACCGGCGCCACCAGCCGCACGGATTACCCCGAGCATCTGCGTCGCATCCGATTCAAAGATCCCGAGACCGGCAAGACGCGGGTGTGCCTCACCACCAACTTCACCGTGCTGGCCGCCACCCTCTGCGCGCGCTACACAGCGCGCTGGCAGGTGGACCTGTTTTTCAAATGGATCAAGCCGCATCTGCGTATCAAGAAGTTCTACGGCCACTCGGAGCATGCGGTGCAATCGCCACTCTGGATCGCCGTGTCGGTCTAGGTCCCCGTCGCCATGGTCAAGAAACGCCTCAACCTGGACGCCTCGCTCTACACTTTATTACAGCTATTGTCGGTCACCCTGTTTGAGCAGATGCCCGTGCCGCACGCGTTTCCAGGCCGCGACCACCACTTCCGAATAGGGCAACGACTGCAACCAACCAAATCTATTCGCGTTTTAACCGGACACTACTGATCATATATAACAGCGTCCTTTCCCCGTTGCCAGCAGAGCCATCTGAACCCTCTACCTTGTTCCACTTTTTAAGGCTATGGTAGTGTGCCACCATGCAGCATGAGAAAAACGCCCTCCCAACGAGTCCCGCTCCGACCAATCTCTTGGCACTGACAGAAGAAGGTCTCCGCCGGCTCCTGCAGCCATTCGGATGGCCCCCCTACCGAACCGGTCAGATTCTCCGCTGGCTCTATCAACGGCGCGCCCGCAGCATCGCGCAGATGACCGATCTCTCGCAGAACGATCGAGAACAACTGGCCGAGGTCGCCACGATTTCGCGCACGCAAGACTGCACGGTGCTTGAATCGACCGACCATACGCGCAAACTTCTCATGACATTGGACGACGCACTCCGCATCGAAACGGTGCTAATTCCTGACGAGGATCGACTCACGCTCTGCGTCTCGACCCAGGTGGGCTGCATGCTGGATTGCGGTTTCTGCCTAACCGGCACCATGGGACTGAAGCGAAACCTCAAGGCGCATGAGATCGTCGATCAGGTGCTGACGTCTCAGGACCATTTGACCGGCACCGAACGCCTGACCAACCTCGTCTTCATGGGCATGGGGGAGCCCCTTGCCAATATCGACGCGCTCTCCACCGCCATCCATTGCCTCACGAACAAGTCATGGGGGCTTGGCTGGTCGCCGCGCCGCATTACGGTGTCGACTGCGGGACTCGCCGCACGGTTGAAGGATGTGGCCGCGCTCGGGGTGAATCTCGCCATCTCATTGAACGGCACGACGGAAGAGCAACGCCAACAATTGATGCCGGCGGCCAGCCAAATCGCCTCGCTCAAGACCCTCATAGCCGCGTGCCGGCGCTATCCGCTCGCCCCAACCAGACGACTGACATTTGAGTATGTGTTGCTCGCCGGCGTGAACGACCGCGACGAGGACGCCCATCGCCTGGTGAAACTGCTCAAGGGTCTCCGCTGCAAGGTGAACCTGATTCCCTTTAATGAGTTTCCGGGCAATCCCTTCCGTCGGCCGACCGACCGGAACGTGTTCGCATTTCAGACGATACTCACGCATGGCGGCATTGACGCCTTCATCCGCAAGAGTCGCGGCCGTGATGTGCTGGGCGCCTGCGGACAATTGGGCAATCTTTCACCCGAGTACGCAGGACGCGCCTTGACACAAATTGAATCCCGTTGCTAGCATGCACCGTGCATTCCACCCAACTATGACCTGTCCCTATTCCCGACACATGATGCAACTATTCTGGCTGATCGCCGCGAGCAGTCTCCTCTTCGCCCTCACAGCGCCCGCTTTCGCCACGGAACCCCGTGAGTTCATTCTGTCAAATGGCATGAAAGTCCTCTTAGTCGAAGTACCCAAAGCTCCGGTTGCGACCGTCCAAGTCTGGTACAAAGTTGGCTCACGCAACGAAGTCATGGGCCGTGCAGGCCTCTCCCACATGCTGGAACATATGATGTTCAAGGGTACCGTCAAATACCCTAAAGGCACCTTCTCCCGTCTCATTCGCAAGAACGGCGGAATGGATAACGCCTTCACGAGCCAGGACTTCACCGCCTACTTCGAGAATCTCGCAGCCGACCGTGTCGAATTGGCCCTGGAGCTTGAGGCTGATCGCATGCAGGGGCTCGTGCTCGAGATGAGCGAGTTGAAGACGGAGCGGGAGGTGGTGAAGGAAGAACGACGTCTTCGCTCGGAAGACGATCCACAAGGTGCACTCATCGAAGCGCTCTTCGCCCAAGCCTATCTCAGCCATCCCTACCATTGGCCGGTGATCGGCTGGTTCGGCGATCTGGATGCGATGACCCTGGACGACCTGCAACGACATTACGACACCTATTACTCGCCCAACAATGCGACCCTCGTCGTGGTGGGTGACATCAAGGCCGACAGCCTACTCCCTATCATCAAACAACTGTTCGAGCCGATTCCACGCGGGCCGGAGCCCAAACCCATCGCCACCATGGAATCGGAGCAAAAAGGTGAACGCCGTTTTCTGCTCAAGCGAGACGCCCAAGTCCCCTTCGTCATGATGGGTTATCGCGTGCCGAATTTTACGAGCGAAGACTCGTATGCCCTCGACATTCTAGACTCGATTCTCTCACATGGGAAAAGTTCACGTCTCTACCAGAACCTCGTGTACGAACAAAAGTCGTCGTTGGCCGTCGGAGCGGAATACAGCTTGCTCCAGACCGATCCAGGCCTTTTCTATTTTTACGCCCTCGTGAGCCCGGGCCAGAAACCTGAGATCGTCGAAGAAGCCCTTCATCGGGAGATCAAACGCCTCCAGACCGATCCACCGACAGAGCTGGAGCTCCAACGGGCCAAGAACCAGGTTGAAGCCACCCATGTCTTCGAACAGGACTCCAACTTCCGACATGCCATGCTGCTGGGGCAAGCGGAGTCCGTCGGCGCCGGCTGGCGAAAGATCGACCAATTTGTGGAACGGATCCGGGCCGTTACGGCTAAAGACATCCAACGTGTCGCCCGCCAATACTTGACGGAAGATAATCGGACCGTCGGCACGTTGATTCCGGTGCCGCCCAAACAACCAGAGGCGCCCGCCACCGCCGCACAACAGAGACGACCCTAAATGATGTTGACGATGAGACAACGGGCTACTGCGCTGTGGCGCCAGACAACCCTGATTCTTGGGATGGGATTCTGCGCCATACTCTGGGCATCGGGCGCCTCCGTAGCGGCCGAGATCGCCCCGACGAAGTTTGTGACCTCGAACGGGATCACCGTGCTGGTTCTGGAACAGCATTTTCTCCCTATCATTGAGATCCATGCATTGATCAAAGCTGGCTCTGCGCAGGACCCTCCCGACAAAGCAGGACTCGCAAACCTCGTCGCCAGCCTCCTGGACGAAGGAACGACGACCCGGACGTCAAAACAGCAGGCAGAACAAATCGACTTTGTCGGAGGAGCGCTGGAAGCCAAGGCCGCTGAGGACTTCACGACTGCCTCCGCCCGCGTCCTCAAAAAAGACGTCGACCTCGGCTTTACCCTGCTCGCCGACATGCTGCAACATCCCGCCTTCCATAAACAGGAGTTCGAACGGATTCGCACCCAGCTCCTGGGCGAGATGGCCAGCGACAACGACGACCCGGGCCATATCGCCATGAAGGCCTTCAACCAGCTGGTCTTCCACGGACACCCCTATCGTTGGCCCGTCACTGGCACGGAAGAGACGCTCAGCAAGATCACCCTCGCCGACGTACAGAGCTTTTATGGACGGGAATATTCTCCCTCCCAAGTCATCCTGACCGTCGTCGGCGACGTCACGCTTGAACAGGCCACCGCGATGGTACAGACTCATTTGGGAACCTGGAAAAAAGTGACGACGACAGCACGGAGCACGAAAAAGCCCTTCCCGGTCGAACGAAGAACGGTCCAACTCATCGAGAAAGATCTCACCCAATCCACCATAGTACTGGGGCATGGGGGACTTTCGCGCGCTCACCCGGACTTCTATTCTGTCACGGTGATGAATTACATCCTGGGGGCCGGCGGATTCTCCTCCCGCTTGATGGATTCGATTCGAGACAAGCAGGGGTTGGCCTATGGGATCATGAGCCACTTCGACGCCCGGCTGATGCCCGGTTCATTCTGGGTCAACCTCCAAACCAAGACGGAGACGACGAGCCAAGCCATCTCCGGCGTCCTGTCTGAAATCAAGTCCATTCGTGACGCACCGGTGTCCGACCAGGAGTTGGCCGAAGCCAAATCATTCTTGATGGGCAGCTTCCCACTACGATTTGATTCCACCGCGAAGCTCGCGCAGGTGCTCGCCCAAGTAGAGTTCTATGGCCTGGGGTTCGAATACTTTTCGGATTACCCGAAATGGATAGACCGGGTCACGAAGGAAGACGTGCAGCGCGTCGCCAAACAGTACCTGGACCCCAAGCGGTATGCCTTAGTAGTAGTGGGCAACCTCGCCAAAGCGAAGGTCAAAAACTAGTCGACCGTGCATCGACTCCAAGGCCAGGAATCCATGATGACCGAATCCCTCCAGGGCAAACTCGTTACACTCCGCCAGGTGATCTCGGACATGCAGTCTGTCCTGGTCGCCTTCTCCGGCGGGATTGACAGCACCGTCGTCCTGAAAATCGCCCATGAACAACTCGGGGCACGCGCGCTGGGCATCACTGCTATCTCACCGACATTCCCCACGATCGAACTCGACGGAGCAAAGCAGGTGGCCGCAGAGATCGGCGCACGGCATGAGTTGGTCCAGACCGATCAACTCGAAATTCCGGCCTTCGTACAGAACGATGCGGCCCGCTGCTTCCATTGCAAGACCGACCTCTATCAATTGCTGGACGGGCTGCGCGAACCACGCGCGAGTCAGTGGATTGTGGACGGGACGAATCTCGACGATCTCGGGGACGATCGTCCTGGCATCACAGCCGCACACGAGTGGGGGGTTCGAAGCCCGCTGGTCGAAGCCGCCTTCTCGAAATCCGATGTGCGGGCACTCGCCAAGACCCTGGGACTCTCCAATTGGGATAAACCGGCAGCCGCCTGTCTCTCTTCCAGAATTCCTCGCGGCATCCCGATCACGATCGACAAGCTCCGCCGCGTGGAACAGGCTGAAGATATTCTACAGTCTGAGGGATTTCGCCATGTGCGTGTACGAGAACATGGAGAGGTGGCGCGAATCGAGGTTGGGCAGGAGGACTTCCCCAGGCTGAATCAGCCTGACCTACGAACACGCATCAGTGCCAAGCTTCGTCAAGTTGGATTCCGCTTTATTTGTGTTGATTTAGAAGGATATCGACAGGGCGGGACCAGCCTAGGCTGACCCCACCCTGATCCAAGAGTTATCGCTGGTAGGATTTCGACAGGGCCTCAAGCGCCTCGTCAGCGAATTTCCGGTGATCCGCATCGGTCAGACTGCGCTGCACAACCTTCTCCGCCACCATCAACGCCAAGTCCGTTGTCTGGGCACGAATATCCTGAATCGCCTTACGGCGCTCATGATCGATCTCACGCGTCGCATCACCCTTGATCCGCTCGGCTTCGGTCGTCAGCCGCTGCTCATTTTCTTCCATGAGCCGCTGCGCCCGCTCTTTTGCGGCCGCCAGAATGCCTTCGGCCTCTTTCGCGGCGGTGTTCAACTTGGCCTCGTACTCCTTGAGTTTCCGTTCGGCCTCTGACCTGTGACGCTCGGCTTGATCGAGACTGTCCTTGATTTTCTTTTCCCGCTCTTCCAACGCGCCCAAGATGCCGGGGAAGGCGAACTTGTAGAGCACGAAAAAGAGAATCCCGAACGACAGGACTTCCCAAAAGATCAGAGAAGAAAAAAAGTGAGATTCAAACTGCGGCATAGTTCACATCAGAAAGGCCGTGGCTGAAGCTGAGGGTTGAGATACGTCCCTCAGCCTTGACCTAGACCTAAGCCTGCTCCTATTTACGGAGGCCCATGATGATGAAGGCGATGACCAGGCCGTACAACGCGATGGCTTCAACCAGCGCAAACCCGATCCACATATACTTTCCGACGCGGGCTTCCGCTTCCGGCTGGCGCGCCACCGCTTCAATCATCTTCCCGAAGATGTAGCCAATACCCACACCGGCTCCGGCAAACCCTGCCGCCGCCAACCCCATGCCCAACAATGCTGCTGCTGCTGAATCCATTATGTCCTACTCCTCCCTTGTCTAAACTGACACGCGCTAGTGCGCGTGCTCATCGTGGCCGTGCAGATGGAATGCGTCACCCAAATAGACGCACGTCAACACGGTAAAAATATAGGCCTGAATGAACGCGATGCCGACTTCCAATCCGTTCATCGCGACCGTAAACGCAAAGGGCAACCACCCGATCAACAATCCGCCGCTAATGGCCAATCCAAACAAGACCCCCAGAATTACGTGGCCGGCCGTCATATTCGCAAACAACCGAACGGCCAACGAAATGGGCCGCGCCAATTGGCTGATCAACTCGATTGGAATCATCAACGGCAGCAACCAGGCCGGCGTGCCTGGCGGAACGAGAATGCCCAGGAACTTCACCCCGTGCAACAAAAATCCCATGACCAGGCTGAGCCCATACACCAGACAGGCAAACACAGCGGTTACGACGATCTGACTCGTCACGGTGTAGCTTCCGGGGATCAACCCGATAAGATTACAGAAGAGGATGAACAGAAACAGCGTCGCGATGAGGGGGAAGAATCGCATCCCCTCTTTGCCCATCGTATCCATGATGATGCCACGAATGAAGTCCACCATGATCTCCGCCATGCTCTGCAACTTGCCGGGCACCAGCTTGCGAGCCGATCCCGCCATCACCATGAGCACCGCCACCAGGGAAACGACCACCCACATGATGACCACGGCTTTATTGATGGAAATATCCAATCCACCAAGCGAAATCGGTATCCAATTGTGAAGCTCGAACGGATGAAGCGGACTTTCTTCCATGGCGCTTTCGTACTTTCTCTTAAAAGACGTTATGTCTTCGGCCACCGTTGCGCTGACCGGTATGCATTTCTGATCCCGGCTACGACGCCCAACACCAGCCCCCCGACCATTCCCCAGGGAGTAGAGCCGAAGAGATACGTATCACACGCCCAACCCAACCCTCCTCCAACAATCAGCGACGCGAGCAGATCGGTTCCGATCCGGACCGCTTGGCCGAGCCCCGCGTACAATGGATCTTGTGAAGGGAGCATGTTGTACCCACGGAGGAGAGTGCGTTTTGCAGCCTATAGCGCAAGGACTCTGCCGATGGCGGGCGCGCAATTCAAGCAGAATCATCCTGAATTTGTCAAGCCGACCTATCCTGTGACACCGCGGTAACAGTCGGGTATAGTGTGTGCCGCGTGATTTGTAAAGCGATATATCTGCACCCATGACTCGTTTCTCCCAGCCATCATTCCTGACCGGTCCTCCGCAGCCCTTGGTCCTCACGATGGACAGCCGAGGGAGAACAGCCTTTGACCTGTACCGATTGATTGCGTCTCCCTCTCAGCCGTCCTTCCTACTCGACAGCGGAAAGGGGACAGACGGAGGAAGCCACTATTCATTTCTGGGGAGCAACCCCTTCTCGGTGCTGACCGAACGACAAGGGCAGGCCTGCCTCCGGACCAGCAATGGACGCGAATGTTCGTCGAACGATCCCTTCGAAAGTCTCTGTCGACTGTTCGATGGCCTCCAGATCGAACCTACTCCAGGCCTACCCTCTTTTTGGGGTGGAGCCGTCGGCTACTTCAGCTACGACCTGGTGCGCGACTTTGAAAAGCTTCCCTCCATTGCCAAAGACGATCTGCCGATCCCCTACCTACAGTTCGGTCTGTATGACCTCGTCACCGCGGTGGATCATCAGACAGGCCGTCTGCAGATTATCTTCTGTCCGTCCATGGAACGATTTTTAGGAGAATCACGAGAGACACTCTATCGCGAGGGTTTAGACCGGCTGGCCGAGTGGGAAACCACGTTGAGCGGACAGCCCGCGTCTCTCGCTAATCTCCCATCACTCGATCAGATGGCCTTTCATCCGGACCAAACCAGGGACGACTACCTCGATCGAGTTCGGCGCTGCCAAGAATATATTTCATCGGGAGATATTTACCAGGCCAACCTGTCGCATCGATTCACCTTGCAACCGCCCTGTTCCTATAACGATGGTGCAGATCGACAGTCCTACGAGCAGGAACTCTATCGACGCCTGCAAGCCGTGAACCCCTCGCCGTTCTCAGGGCTCATGCACTTCGACGACGTCACGTTGATCAGCTCCTCGCCCGAACGGCTGGTCCGCCTCCACAGCCGACAGGCGGACACGCGCCCGATTGCCGGAACCAGACCGCGCGGGCACGACGATCGTGACGATCAACGCCTCATCGGCGAATTACTCGCGAATGAAAAAGAACGGGCGGAACACCTCATGCTTGTCGATCTCGAGCGAAACGATCTAGGCCGCGTCTGCCAATTCGGCAGCGTGCAGGTCGATGAATTTATGGCAATCGAGCAGTACTCCCACGTCAGCCACATCGTCTCCAACGTCAGCGGCACCTTGCGGCCTGAGGCCACGCCCTTCGATCTGATTCGAGCGCTGTTCCCTGGGGGCACCATCACGGGTGTGCCAAAGATCCGCTGCATGGAGATTATCGAGGAGCTGGAGCCGGTACGCCGCGGCCCCTATACCGGATCATTCGGTTACATCGGCTGGAACGGCGATCTCGATCTCAATATCGTGATTCGAACTTTGGTATGGTGTGCAGGAAAGGGATACTTGCAGGTCGGTGCCGGGATTGTCGCCGACTCCGATCCGGCAAAAGAATACGAGGAAACACTCCAAAAAGCCCAGGCATTTTTCAGTGCATTGCAATAGAACTAACGATGTGGATTTATCTTAACGATCGATTCGTGACCGAAGAGCAGGCCGTCGTCTCCGTCTTCGACCATGGCTTCCTCTACGGCGATGGCGTCTATGAAACGATTCGCTCCTACGGGAGCCGGATCTTCATGCGGGACCAACACCTTGCTCGGCTTCGCCGCTCTGCAGACGCGATCGGCCTGACTATCCCAATTCCCGAACAGAGGTGGCCTGCCCTCCTCCACGAGGCCATGACGCGGAATGACGTCGGGCAGGAACGCACCGACGCGTACATTCGCATCACCATCTCACGAGGAGCCGGCGACATCGGCTTAGATCCAGCCCTCTGCCCGACCCCCACCGTGGTGATCATGACCAAACCGCTTCTCCCTCCCCTGCCAAAACAATATCAACAGGGCGTGAGCCTGATCGTCGCCAACACGAGACGGAACTTGCCCAGTGCGGTCTCACCCCAGATCAAAGCCACTAACTTTCTGAACAATATCCTGGCTAAACGGGAAGCCATCGCGGCCGGTGCCTTCGACAGCATCCTGCTCAATTGGGAATCGCATCTGACGGAATGCACCGTCAGCAATCTCTTTTTCGTTCGAGCAAGCCGGCTCTGTACCCCAGCACTTGCCTGCGGCCTGCTGGACGGCATTACGCGCAACATGTTGCTCGGCCTCGCTCAAGAAGCCCAGATCCCGATTAACGAAGGACATTTTGGAATCGAGGCGCTCACTCAGGCAGACGAGTGTTTTCTCACCAACACGACAATGGAAGTGATGCCGGTCACCATGGTGGACAGGCATCCGGTCGGGGATGGAACCCCCGGACCTCTCACCCAACAAGTCCACAGACTATTTATTGCCAACCGAGCGCGTTTTTTAGAACCTTAGCAGTTCAGCCCTCTCACAGAATCCGTTGTTTTTCTGCACTATTCACTCTTGGCCTCCAGGCACAAGATCTGCCGATTCTTGACATCCAGTAACAGACTGGTATCGTTGCAACCATGCACAACACCTTTTCTCGACTCATGACATCTCTCGGGCGGCACGCGGCCATGGGGCTCACCACGACGGTCATCGCGGGAATCGGCTCGCTGGCCTTTTCCGTATCGTCAACCACAGCAGAGATTTATCAGTATGTCGGACGCGACGGCTCGATTTCCCTCACCAATGTCCCCTCCGATTCTCGCTATCGGAAAATTGAGATCGAATCCAAATCCAACCGTTTCCACGACATCTTGTCCGAGCGTGAGCTCGAACCAGTCATCCGTCGCTACTCCTCACAACATCAGCTCCATCCCGCGTTGATCCGAGCCGTCATCAAAGCCGAGTCGAATTTTGATCCACGGGCCGTGTCTCGCGCTGGGGCCATCGGCCTCATGCAACTGATGCCGCAGACCGCCCTGCGCCTGGATGTGCGGGATATGTATGACCCGGATGATAATGTGGGCGGAGGGACGAAATACTTACGCCAGCTGCTCGACCGCTTTCATGGAAATTTACCGCTGGCCCTGGCGGCCTACAATGCAGGAGAGCATGCCGTCGATCACTACCAGGCACTTCCCCCGTATGATGAAACCAGGCGATACGTCCGGAAGGTTCTCGGGTACTACCGCACATTTCTTGTGCGTGATGGTGTGATCCTGGAACGTCCGGTCAACCGATACGCCCCCGCAGAGACAACAACAGCCCCCGCGATTTCTGAGCCGTCTTCTTCCCAGTAACGACTTCCCCGCTCGATAGGCGACTGTGTTGCTGCCAACCAGCCCGCTTGACCTCTTGACAATCTGAGCGGTAATGGGCCCCAACGCTGTTCTCACGCCACAGAGCCGCTTCCGCGACGCATTGCGCCACTTGCACCATATTCTTCACTTCCAGCGCAGCTCGGCTGGCAAACGGCTGGGCCACGAGTTGAGCCCACCGTGACAGCTGCGCACAGGCCCGGATGAGCGACTCGCCCGAGCGAATGACGCCGACCTGACCCCACATCGTTCGCCGCAATGAGCTTCGTAGTTTTTCTGCATCCTCCAATGTACCGAATTGGCCCGCTCGGATTGCGGCCTCCTGACACGACAGTTTAGGAAGCTCCTGTCGGTCGGCAAACGCCACGGCGGCCAATGCCGCACGCGCACCAAACACCAATCCTTCGAGCAAGGAATTACTCGCGAGACGATTCGCTCCATGCACACCACTACAGGCCACCTCCCCGGCAGCGAAGAGCCCTGGAACCGTCGTCGCACCGTTCAAGTCAGTCCAAACCCCGCCCATCATGTAATGCGCGCTTGGAGACACCGGGATCCATTCCTCCGTGATATCGATGTCGTAGCGAAGGCATGTCGCATAAATCGTCGGGAAACGCCGCTTCACGAACTCTGCACCCAAGTGGGTGACGTCAAGATAGACATGACGCGCTTTCGTCGCCGCCATCTCCGCCAAGATCGCCCGCGACACGATATCTCTCGGCGCCAACGCCCCCATCGGGTGGTATCGCTGCATGAACAGCGCCCCCTTATTATTGCGCAGATGCGCGCCCTCGCCGCGCATCGCTTCCGATAGCAAAAACGGAGGACTCGACGGCAAATACAAGGCAGTGGGATGGAATTGCACGAACTCCATATCTTGCAGCACCGCTCCCGCGCGCAGGGCCATGGCCATCCCGTCACCGGTGGCGTTCGGAGGATTGGTCGTCCGCGCATAGATCTGCCCGGCCCCGCCGGTGGTCAGCACGATCGCACGAGCCGGTAGCACGAACTGGCGACCGGACCCTTCATCCAGCACAACCGCCCCGCAGCAACGCCCGGCGTCGACCACGAGATCCACGGTAAAGTGATGATCCAACCGCTGTATATGTTTCTGCCGATTCACCTCGGCAATCAACACGCGCACCATCTCATTCCCTGTCGCATCCCCCCGGGCACGCAGAATACGGCTTCGGCTGTGGGCAGCCTCTCGAGCAAACGCGAACTTCCCGCCAACTTTGTCGAACTTAGCCCCCCACCCGATCAATTCTTGAATCCGCGCAGGTCCTTCTTCGACAAGGACCCGCACCGCTTCTTTTCGACAGAGCCCATGCCCCGCTTTGAGCGTGTCGGTCAAATGGATAGCCACATCGTCTTCTTCACTCATCGCCACCGCCACCCCGCCCTGCGCATGAATCGAACTGCTCTGAAGCGGATGACCTTTCGTCAGCACCATGACACGGCCAGAACAGCTCAGCTCCAACGCCGCGCGGAGACCGGCCACACCGCTCCCAATAACCAGGAAATCGGCTGGCACAGGAGCGCGAGATTGACGAGATGACATAGATTACTTTTTCTTGGGAGCGCGTGTGGGGTCGGTCGTGGCCTGTCGAGCTTTCATACCGAAGGGAGAATCGCCTTGAACCCCGCGCAACAGGATCGACTTCGTGCCGACCCATTGCAATCGGGTGTGGCCTCGCTGACGGAGGCCAGGGTCGTCCGCATCTTTCTTCCACAGCCCCTGCCAATGCACGAAGACATCGATGTCGTCCCCTTCGATCATAATACGTTCGACCGTGAAGTCCAACGTGATAGCACTAAATGTCTCGAAATCGCCCTGAGCTTCTTCCCGCAGCCGGTCAAGCTGGTCAAGCGGCATCATGAGGGAGGCCAGACCCGACGCATCTTTTCTCACATAGGCTTGGCGAAGCGACTCCACCGCCCGATCGATACGGATGTACCGTTCGTGATCCTCAGGATATTGAATAGTCTTGCCGCTGCAGCCAGCGCCGATAAAGACGATCGAACCGAACAGGAGCAGAACGGAGAGCAGTGGAAATTTATGAGGTAACATCATTCGTGCAGTATAGGAATGGGTATCAGACAGGTCAAGCAGCCCGTACATTGCCTCCACCGCGATCATGATCAATTTAATCCGCTCTTGGCCTGTAATCCCCACAGGAGAATGTCCGCTTGGAGCACAGGAGACATGTCCGCTTGTGTAGACGCACGGCTCTCACTGGGAGGGCCGCAGGGTCAGCGAGGAGACGGTGCCGATGCGGGTGCAGGTGATCCGGCCGCGATGAA
>JANOMG010000384.1:0-8178 GCA_031420175.1 Nitrospira sp. | reverse complement strand
TGTGTCGCTTGCGACGAACCTGTTAGCTCCTGGCATACCGGCTGTGGCCGGTCAGCAAGTCTACATTCGTGACCGTCAGCTTGGACAGAGCTTCTTAGCGTCTCAAGACAATACCAATACGAATGTCGAGGGAACCGGCGGCGTAAGTGATACGCCTTCAATGAACAGCAATGGTGGATTCGTTGCGTTTCTCTCCCAAGCCACCAATCTGGTTACTGTTCCACCGGCGGCACCCTCCGATATCTACGTTCGCGCGCTTCCCTAACCCGTAGAGCTTCCTCTAGTGGCGTGGTACGATCATGTGCCATGCCTCTCTCTCGATTTCATCCTCTCATTGCCGAATGGTTTCACAAGCAGGTTGGTCAACCCACTGACGTTCAGGTCCAGGCTTGGCTGGCTATTCAATCAGGGGCTGATGTGCTGATTGCTGCGCCAACCGGCTCGGCAAGACGTTCGCCGCCTTTCTCTCCTGCATCGATCACCTCTTCAAGCAAGCCCTCGCGCGCGCGTGCCCGCGGTGCCGTCAAACTTCGTGCGGTTTCGTGACGGGGCGTTGGTGCGAGCCGTTCTGGGTCGGGAGGCTGCGAACAGACCGAACGAGCAGATTGAGTGGAAAGGACGGACGAATTAGGCTAGGCAGGAATTGCGAGCAAGGGGCAACGGGCCCCACGTACCACCCGCTCGGTGGTGCTGCCGCGAAGCAGGTCGAACAGACTGTTGTGGCCTTCCGTCATCATCACGATCAGGTCCACGTCGAACTCCGCTCCCGCCGCCAGGATCCATTCGACCGGATCGCCCTTGGCGACGAGGGTCTCCCACGACCAGCCTGGGCGCTCGGGCGTGGTGAATTTCGGGAGATCGGCTTCTTTCCCAAGATGCACCAGTTCGAATAAGACATTCTCGCTGCCTAACGCGCTTGCCAGCTCTGCGGCAAGATCGATGGCCGGTTGCGGGTGTGGCGTATGGACGATGGGGATCAACACGCGGGTGAGGTTGATCTTGCCTGTTTCCGTTGAGACGAACCCCTCGACGCCGGTCGGGACAAAGAGCGTTTTGGCATGGGTGGCGCGAGCCAAAGGCTCGGCAACGGCCTTGTGCGTGAGTCGAGCGAAGCCTTCTCGCTGGTGCGTCGACAGCACTAACAGGTCGGTGGGGTGGGCCATCAGCTGCTGGAGGATGGCGTCTGTGGCATGGTCTGCGACGGCCCGGACGCGTTTGATCTGGATCCCCAATTTCACGACATCGTCTTTCGAGCTGCCTTCCGGCAACATTCCCCATCGAGCGAGGAGCGGCCGGATGCGAGGGAAGTCTTCGAAGTCTTTGCGCCCGATGGTGGGGTCGACGTGCATCATCGTCAGCTCACCCTGTACAAGGCAGGTGAGCTTGACGGCATGAGCGAATGCCTCGGAGTCTACGGCTGAAAAATCAGTGGGATTAAAAATTCGGTGAAATGGGAGCATCGGTCTGTTGATCCTTTTTCAGCTCCTAGCGAGCCAGCGTCCGTACCTGTTGGACCTGGGTGTCTCGATCGGATGTGGTGAGCGCCTCGAAGTTCGCCTGCGCCTTGGTGTGAAAGGCGGCTTGCTGGTCGTCCGGCAATCCCAGAAGGGTACCGAGCGATGTCACATATTCTCCCCGCCCTCGGGCCAGGTCCTGCTCCACATTGGCCTGATTCAAGGCCAGAAAGGCGGTGAGCTTATGCTCGGGATGCAGGAGTCCGTCCTCATTCCACCAGGTGCGACCGGACGTCGTGCCTGTGACATTGGAGGTGGTATCGGTGGTTTCCTTAACGGTGGCTTTGAGTGTGCAGCCGGATGCCAACAGCAGCAGCACCGGAAATAGGGCCCAAACAGCGCGTTGTTTCATCACGGTCCCTCCTCTGTGGGGCATGGAGCCGATAGCTTCGTCGAAGATCGCAGTCGCTATATATAGCATAAGAGCACCGGAGTACTAAAGTTCAACCTGGCGGGTGCCGATAGAAGGGTTACGCGGCAAGTCGTACCTACTGTAACGAATCGAGGAGTGGCATCATGTCTGTCCAAGCGCTGACCCAAGTCGATCCCAACCAGTTCTTTAACCTGTCGTCTACGGCTGACAGGAGCACCCAACGATTGGATACGAAGGTCGGCGGGGTTGCGGTCTCCACCGACTTCTCCGGTCGTCTGAGTGTGACGACGGCGGAAGGTGACAAGATTACCCTCTCAGCGGATAGTGAATCCGATTTCCGTGCGGTGAACTATACGTCCCATGCCGCAGGCAACGGCACGACGACGGATATTGAGGCGAAGTATGCCGAGTACTCGCTCAAGCAAGAATTCGGCGTCACGGTCGAAGGTGATTTGAACGGCCAAGAGGTGAAGGACCTCTCCAAGCTGTTTCGGAAAGTCGCGAACATCTTTAAGAAAGTCTTGAGTGGACAGGATGACGCGGCCTTGGTCAAGACCGCAAAGCTTGCCGATAGTTTTGGCGACTACTCCTCCCTGTCCGGCCTGAACCTGGATATTGATGTCGAACGGTCAGTGACCCTCTTTGCAGCAGCTTTGACCGGTGAGGCGGCCAGCCAGCCCAGTACGCCGGTGCCGACATCCGCGGTTCCTGCGACCCCCCCCTCTGCCCCAACGCCTCAGGCCGTCACCTTTGGTCCGGCACCCACGACGGAAGAGGCGATCCCTTCTCCGTCTTCCGATACCACAGTCCCAGCGACCCCACCTCCGGCTCCAACCACTGAAGCCGTGACCCAAGGTGAGGCGCCCACGACGGCAGCGGCGATCCCGTCTCCGTCGACTGGTATCACGGTGCCAACCCAGGGTGCGGCGCCTGCGGCCGTGCCAAGCCAGACGTCGTCGATCGTGCAGCAAGTGTTGGATGCGACGAAAAGTGCACGGATCGAGACGGAAAAGCTCGGCAAATACTTTTCGCAATTCCTGAAGAACTTCGGGAAGACATTGCAGAATGAGAAGGCAGGCAAAACCCAGCAGGCTGAAGAGAGTCCGGAGAATCCGGCTCCTACGGTGCCTACGACTCCTGCACAATCAGGAGCTTCGGTCTATCTCGCGTTTCAATCAACAACGCGACAGACGGCGTTCTCTCTTTCAGTCAGAACCTAGGGCAACAGCGTCAGCCTTCGGGTTGGCGTCAAGTACGGACACGGCGAGGCGTGGTGATCCCACGCCTCGCCGTTGTCGTTTTCGCGCGTGTGTTAGTTGGCCCACAAGCGCTGATATCACTTCTTCTCGTCAGCCGCTGGCAAGGAAGCAATGTTCATCATCTTGCGGATCTTGCCGATGTTCCAGCCTGT
This sequence comes from Nitrospira sp., assembly GCA_031420175.1. Taxonomy (GTDB): domain Bacteria; phylum Nitrospirota; class Nitrospiria; order Nitrospirales; family Nitrospiraceae; genus Palsa-1315. Next base: position 4,880 of record JANOMG010000384.1, on the reverse strand, counting down.
GAGGTTCGCGAGCGTCTGGGCCTCCCGCTCATAGCGGTCGCGGAGTTGCTGCCGGTAGGCGGTCGCTGCCGCACATTCATCCTGGCCGGTCCAGGGCGGAGGGGAGCAGCCAGACCGTCCTTCTTGCTCGCAGAGGCCCCGCGATGAAACGGTGGTCCCTCGATGCGCGCAGTAAAGGACAATCTGGCTACTTCCCTATGGGGTGGATGGAGTGAAGTGAAAGAGGAGATTGTGTGGACTGCTGGCCTCCTGTGCTCGCGCAACGCGCACGGGTTCGTTTGTCTGGTTCTTCTGGATGAATTTCCGGTCCGACCAACCAGACTAACCAGAATGGACGAGATAGACCAGATGAACCAGCCCTTATTGGACGCGGCACTTGAGCCTGAGCCTGTTGCCTCGCGCCGCTGAAGCGTTAGGGCAGGTGCACCCGGCGAGCAACCGCCTGGGCGAACTGTCGGAAGTCGTCAAAATATGCGGATACATTTTCAGGGTTGGGCTTCTACTCGCTGAGCGCTCCTCGCATTGACGATGCATTGACTGTGGTTAGCATACTTGCTAACATTTTGGCATGACATATTCTGTTGAGTACTTTCATGCAAGGGTGCAGGCTGCCGTCGAGGCTTGGCCTACGGATGTTGTCGCAGACTATGCGAGAATTGTCGAACTTCTTATTGCGCACGGCCCAAACTTACGGTTGCCCCACTCTCGAGCCTTTGGTGGCGGGTTATTCGAAATACGCCCGCGCGGCAAATCGGGCATTGGAAGAGCGTTCTACTGCTTTCTTGTCGGGCAGCGCGTGGTGATACTGCACGCGTTCATCAAGAAATCGCAGGAAACACCAGCACCGGACATCAAGCTTGCGCGTAAGCGAATGAAGGAGGTAGAAAATGGCTGACCTTAAATACGACCCTGTGCTGCACAATCAAAAGACGTTTCTCGAAAAGGCATCGAAACGGCATGGCTTTCGCGAAGCCTATGATGCCCTTGAAGTCGAGTATGCCCTCGCACACGAAATGCTGTCCGCGCGGACGCGCGCGGGGCTCACGCAAGAAGCAGTCGCTGATCGCATGGGTACGACGAAGAGTGCCGTTTCACGGCTTGAAGGTGCAGGCAAGCATGCCCCTTCCATGGCGTCACTTAAGAAATATGCTGACGCAGTAGGGTGTACACTCAAAATTGAGTTCATCTCACGGACGGTCAAACGACGAACTGAAAGAAAACAAAGGGGTCTGACCCCGTAAATTTCTCGCGGAAGCGCCAACGAAACTAACCAGATAAACAAAGCAGATGAACTAGAGACATCAGACTAACCAGATAGACCAGACAGACTGGGCTAGGGCAAGAAGGTCAGCCACAGGGCTGGCGTCAAGTACGACAAGGCGAGGTGTGGGACTCCCACACCTCGCCTTGTCGTGTTCACGCCCGATGGGTGCTAGTTGGGCCACAGCCGCTGATACCACTTCTTGTCGAGTGGGGCTGAGGTCGTCTCAATGTTCATCGTTTTGCGGATCTCGCCGATGTTCCAGCCTGTGAGGTTCGCCAGGGTTTGGGCCTCCCGCTCATAACGCTCGCGGAGTTGCTGCCGGTAGGCGGTCGCTGCCGCACATTCATCCTGGCCGGTCCAGGGGTGGCGAAGGATATAGCGGGCCTGGAAGTTCGTCCGATCCGATGTTTCCTGGAACATGAGGTCTTCGGGGAAATGTGTCGCGTCGTAGCGGACGTGCAGCCTGGTTAAGAAGGCATTCTGTGCCTGGCCCATGCCCTTGCCCATCCGCCCGACGTTCTCCTGCCAGAACACCCCCAGCCCGCGCAGTTCTTCAGCAGAAAGAGGATTGGCGGCGCAGGGGTCGCACCAGTTCATGTCCCAGGCATATTCCATGAACACGCCACGCTCGCTTTCCCGCTTCACTTGCTGCGTAAAGAGGTCGCGGTAAAAGTCGCCGAACTTCTCTTTCACATAGAGCGGGATCTCCTGCGCCTCCGGCAATCGGACAGTCCGGTAGTTCGTCGTCTCGACCCGGCCCTGCTTCGTGAGAAAGTAGATGAAGAGTTCCTGTGCCCCATCCGCATTCACCGTGCCGAGCCTGATCGGCAACATGAATTTGGGCGATTCAAAGGCAATCTGGAGCGGGCGCAAACGTGTCAGGCCGAGCTTCGCCTGTTCACCCAGATTTACTTTCGCCACGAAGAACTTCATCCCCTGTTTCAGATAACTGTGCAGAACGGACGAGGCGCCGACCGGAATGCGATAGCCGTTTTCGGTCAGCCAGGTTTCCAGCCCGGCGCTCTCCTTCGCAGAGAGGATCAGGATGTCGTACTCGCCCACGGTATATTGCGCCTCGACCGTGACACCCAAGGCACGATCCTTTTCGGCGTTCGCAAGAGCCGACGCAGGCGCCATGTTTCTCACGGCGCCCATCTTGTCTTCCATCAAGTCGTAACGTCGGCAGGGGTTCTCGTCGAAGTACTCGACCAGCCTCGGTGCCGAATAATCAGCCAGGTGTTTCAAGACCGCCGGATCGCCGACGTGGATCTGTTCCTTCTCTAAGACGGTCGGCACCGGCACGACCATCGCGAACTCCTTCACTTCGCCTTTGAAATCGTTCGCCATCGTGATGACCGTCTTGTTGTCGTGGCGCGCGATCACCACCTCTGAGGCTTTGTTGAACAGTTTCGTGTCGGCCTTCCCGACATAGAAGCCGCAAAAGGCGGAAGCATCACTGTTCCAGATGAACAGACCTATCAAGAAAGTGAATGTAGGAACCCATACGCGTCTCATGAGAGCCTCCTTTGTTGGTGAGGGGACAGTGACAGGGGAACGAACACAGGGTTAATGACAGGGGCAGGCGAGCGACCGGTCGACGGCTTGGACCAGTCGTAGCGAGAACCAGGAAGCAGACGATCAACCAACGGGACCAACGGGGCACAGGCGACCAACCCCCAGAGCGGGCCGTTGGGACGGAACAGGCCGAATTGGACATAGAGGGCCGCGAGGGCAACGATCAACGCATAGATGATCCGGCCTATTCTGGAATCGGGCGTGGTCTTCGGGTCCGAGATCATGAAGAAGGCAAAGATGAGCAGCGCGCCGCTTTCGAGTTGATGGAGCGGGATCGTCAGAGGATCACCAAGCCAGAGCGCTCGTGTGATGAGCTGGCCGACATAGAAGGCGAGAAAGGTGAGCGTGATATCTGCGCGCGCGGCGCGGGTGACGACCAGGCTACCGAGACAGGCGATCAGAAAACCGAACCAGGCGACGTGTCCCCATTGCCCCGGCGAGATCCATCCGAGCCCGTTCGCGAGCACGACGACCAGCGCCAGATTAGTGGGGTTGAAGAGATGCTTGTCCTTCCAGCGGATGACGAACTTGCTGCCGATGGCAATGAAGGCGGCCAGGGCTGCGACCTCGAGATGGTCCGTGCGGAGGAGCAGGCAGAGGGAGAGGGCCGAGATGAGTGGGCTGCGGGGATCGAAGGAGAGGAGCTTGAAATAATGCGTCCCGGCATATTGGGTCAGCAGGGCCGCGCCGAGGGTGATGGCAATCTGCAACATCGATACGTCGAAATCCAGCCAGACCAGGCCATACAAGAGTAACGTGCTCAGGCTGGCGATCTGGTAGAGGCGAGGGTCGAGAGAAGAGAATTGTGTTTTGAGTCGTGCAACCAGGCTGTCCACGTTCATTCGGCACCTCGTGAGTAGAGGAATAACTGTTCCTACTCAGGGTATGGCGCGAGGGGGGGAATCCTTTCAGAGGAGGGGAGGGTGGCCTGTTGGTCTCCTGTGCTCGCGGAACGCGCGGCCCTCAGAAGGGCCTCGTTCGACGCGCGCAGTGGGAGACCAAGCAGGCCACCCCGTTTGGGGAATAAACGAGCGAGCTTGGAAGGGCTAGTTAGCTGGTCTCCTATGCTCGCGGAACGCGCACGATAAGAATGTGCTCGAACGTCACCACGCGCAATCGAGGATCAACCAGGCTGCCCTTTTAGGAAGTACCGAGAGAGCTTGGAGGGACTATCTAACTAGGATGAGGAGCAGCCAGACCGTCCTTCTTGCTCGCAGAGGCCCCGCGATTGATCATGCGCTCGCTGAGTGCGGGACTGATGTGCCCATAGTTTTTGAGGACTTCGAAATTACCCGCCATCGTGGAGGGCAGACGAGCGTCAGTTTCGGCAATCAGATGGGAAGCAAGATCGACGGCAAGTTGGACGGCACGCTGAAGATTCAGCGCAATAATGTCTTGCAGGTCGGGGCTCTGTGCCAGTTGATCGGCAGACGACGGCGTCTTAGCCGCGATACGCTCGACGCAACGGCGGAGCGATTCCAACTTCGCTTCAACTACGTTCCGATCCATGCCCGCCTTCTTTCCGCGAGGATGCGTCGGTAGTAGGGCATCACGTCGGCCTCTTCGTAGACCACTCGCAGGAGCAGGTCGGCGTAACGCGTCCGATTCGTACAGATGATCAAGCGCCCCTTCGTCAGAATCTGTTGCAAGAGCGGTCCGTGAGTCTGAGCGAGATCGATCAGATCGACCGGCCGACCCAGCCCGACCGCAAGCGCTTCGATAAGTTGGAGTCGAGTCTGTGAGCTAAGCGGCGACGTCGAAGCCACGGCGAGGTCCAGATCGCTGTCGTCGCGGACGGGGCCTGTCGCGAGCGAGCCGAAGAGAATCGCCACGGCGATAGATGGATGGCGAGCTAAGACTTGTCTAATTGCAGACTGAACCGTGACACTTCCCTCAGAGGTCATGTGGCCGGTGTCGCTCATATCTCTTCAGTTATCACGAATGGTCTGCAGGCGCAAGGACATGTATGCGAAGGGGGCAGCGATCATCCGGTACCTCGTGAGGAGGGGGATAACGGTTCTTACTCGGGGTATGAGGAGAG
>JANOMG010000383.1:0-7377 GCA_031420175.1 Nitrospira sp. | reverse complement strand
CTGGAGGGTATTTTCCGTTCGCCAAGATCCATTCTACGGGCGAACGGCCACACAAAGTGCGGATGGTACCTCCTCGCCTCTTCGCTCGCTGCGGCCTTGCTGGACAGCCTTTTTGAGCATCCTGAATCTATTGTAATATCGGCGTCATTCTCTAAGGTGCCAACGGTCCTTTGTGCATAAACCATGCTTCCCTCAGCCAGCTAAACGATTCACACACACCCGCTGCCTCACGGCTTCTCGCCGGAATATATTCCCATGATGGTATGGAGAAACTTGATCGCCTCCGCCTTAGGCCGCTGAAACGAGTTTCGCCCAATGATGGAGCCAAACCCGCCGCCATCACGAATGGCGCGCGCCTCCTCAAACACATGCTGGTCATCGCTCTTGGCCCCTCCGGAGAAAATGACGATCCGACGCCCATCGAACGAGCTCTGGACCACATGCTTCACCCGCTCCGCCAGCGTGGCGATCGGAATTTTGACCGATTCGTATACCTTCTTCGCCGCAGCCTGCTCAAGATGCGCGGTAGGAAGCTTGACCTTAATGATATGGGCGCCGAGTTGGGCCGCAATCTGAGCCGCATAGGCCACCACATCGATGGCGGTCTCCCCTTCCTTGCTCAGTCCTGAACCCCGGGGGTACGACCACACGACGACGGCTAACCCACAGTCCTTGGCATCCGCGGCAATCTCACGCAACTGTTCATACATGGCGTTGCAGTGCGAAGATCCTGGGTAGATCGTGAACCCCACGGCCACGCAACCCAGACGCAAGGCATCCGAGACGCTTCCGGTGACTGACGGCATCGGATCTTTGTCGTCATGCAACGAATCGTGGCTATTGAGTTTCAGAATGAGCGGGATTTGACCCGCGTACTGGCTCGCCCCGGCCTCAATAAACCCCAACGGCGCAGCGTAGGCATTACAGCCCGCATCGATCGCCAGCTGAAAGTGATAGAGGGGATTATACCCATCTGGATTGACCGCGAAGCTCCTGGCAGGACCATGCTCGAACCCTTGATCCACGGGCAAAATCACTAGCTTGCCTGTCCCCGCCAATTTGCCATGACGCAGCAGCCTGGCGATATTCGTTTGTGTTCCCGCGTTGTCGCTGCTGTACCAGCTCAAAATCTCTTGTACGCGATCAGCCATGTCTGTCCTCCGGTGGATTCATAAAACGTGATACGTTAATGCCTACTCAGGTGTTCAGGCTGAAGTGTTTGGAACTTCGAACTCCGACCTTCAGCCTAATCTACCTGAATAGTTACATTCGGCACGGTTACCGTCTACCTTGGATGAATGCCTCTGCGTCCCGCACGTCGTCCGCACTCCCGATGATCAATGGCACCCGCTGATGCAGTTGCTTGGCCTCTACATCGAGGATACGCATAGTGCCGGTGCTGGCCCTCCCTCCGGCCTGCTCCACGACCCACGCCAACGGATTGGCTTCGTACAATAATCGGAGCTTCCCCTCCGGCTTGTCCGCCTCACCTGGGTAAAGATAGATGCCTCCTCCGAGGAGAATCCGGTGTACGTCGGCCACCAGACAGGCGGAATAGCGTACGCTGTAGGGCCGCCCCGTGGCTCTATCCGGGACCTTCAAATAGTCCAGATACTTCTTCGTTCCCGTCGTCCACTTATGATAATTGCCTTCGTTTACGCCATAGACCTTGCCTCGAGCAGGGATACGGATCTGTTCGTGAGACAAGAGATACTCGCCGATGCCAGGCTCCAATGTAAACCCATGGACTCCTTGCCCAACCGTATAGACCAGCATAGTACTAGCCCCGAAAAGGAGATAGCCGGCCGCCACCTGCCCTGTTCCCTTGCGGACGAGATCATCCTCCGCCGGCATCCGGTCTTTGTCTGCACACTTCACGACGGAAAAAATCGCACCCATCGGCATGTTGCAGTCTGTGTTTGATGAGCCATCGAGCGGATCGAACAGCACCATGTACTGGGCCTGCGGCCAATTCTCCGGAAGCAGGACCGGCTTCTCCATCTCTTCCGACGCCAACGCGCAGACAAAATCACTCTGGCGAAAGGCCTGCAGAAACGTCTCGTTCGCAATTTCATCAAGCTTTTTGACAGTCTCCCCTTGCACATTCACTTCGCCGGTCGTTCCCAGGATATTGATCAGCCCTGCACGCCTAAGATCTCGGGCAATCAGTTTACCCACCAGGCCGATCTGGCCAAGGAGACCAAAGAAATCCCCGGTTGCCTCAGAATGCCCGACCGGTTGCTGACTGATAAATCTACTTAAAGTAAGAGGAAACTGTCCCATAGTGGAGGCGAGTATAACCGTTTTGAATAGGGCGGGCAACGAAAGGCTGGTTCTCTTATTGGGCTGCTGCTGAGGCCTGCCCTCCACTGGCGAGATCGGCCACAATCGACCCGATGACGACTTTGGCCTTCATCCGAACCGGAATGCGCCGTTCATCGTTGGTCAACCAGACCCGTATGTTGCCCTGGTTGAGAAAGAGGCCTTGGAACGGCATGACGACCAACAGGCGGGCCGTTTCAGCCGTACCCCACGGTCCGCTGATTGTTTCGATCTCCTCAACCCGTACGTCCAACTTCCGGTTCTTCTTATCGTGAAACACGTTCATCGTCAGCGATGCACCTGGCTGGAGCGACAATGCACTGCGCGTATAGTAGAGACAGGAGATGACGTCTTGGGTGCCCGGAGGCATCTCCAACCGTTCGGTCGCCCCGCCCTTGACGACGGTGACCGCCCCCTCTCTCTGGTGAAAGGTGTACTCGATATCTTCTTTCTTTTTCCCTTCTCGTCGCTTAAACGTCAGATGCTCCGGCAGTAGCGTGGCGGGGTCCAGTAATGACTCCACCCGATTGTCTACCGGGAAGAACTTGGTGATCGCCGGCCTCGACTGTGCGGTGGTGACCAATTTCACCAGCGGCCGATCTCCGTCCGTGCCGACACCACTGACTGCCATCACGGCTGTGCCTGCGGTGATATTCAGCCAAGAAATGTCGTAGGTGAGCTGTTCCCCGACTTGGAAGGGTCGTGCTGTAGTCAGATCCCCAGCCCCAGCCCAGGAGTCTGCGCTGCTCATGGCACCCAGGAGCAGGCAGGTCAGGCGAAGGGCAAGCGGCGCGAGACGAGAGGAACGGCATTCGCTCTGATCGCCCCTAGCCTCTGGCCTCGCGCCACTTGCCCAAACATTGGCGATTGCAGCAGAAACTTTCATGGATAATGCGCGTTAGCAGCCAAGGGCTTGCTTGGCCGCCTTGAGTTCGCCTTCGATGACTGCGCGGATCGTAGCCAACCGCTCCGGCGAGGTAGCCTCAAAACGTAACACGAGGGCCGGCTGGGTATTCGAGGCTCGAATCAACCCCCACCCATCGTCGAATATGGCGCGGACCCCATCGATGGTGACAACATCACGAATCACCAACTTAGCAGGTCCAAGCGGCTCACGGCTCTTCATACAGGCTGCCAATCGATCTTGCACATGTTTGACCAACTGAAACTTGATGGAGTCGGACACATCATCTCGAATCTCTGGAGTGACCGACGTCTTCGGAAGATCCGCGACCAAGGCAGAAAGTGGATGAGTCGTCTTGGCCAGAATCTCCACCAGCCGGCAGGAGGCGTATATCGCGTCGTCATACCCGAAATACCGGTCAGCAAAGAACATGTGCCCGGACATTTCGCCGGCTAACACAGCATGCTCGCTTTTCATCTTCGCCTTGATCAGGGAGTGACCGGTTTTCCACATGATCGGGCGGCCTCCCCGCTTCGCGATATCATCATAGAGGCTCTGCGACGATTTGACCTCTGAGATGATGGTACTCCCAGGCTTTTCAGCCAGAATATCGCGCGCGTAGACCACCATCAGGCGATCGCCCCATAACACATTCCCTTGCTCATCGATGGTCCCAATGCGATCGGCATCTCCGTCGTAGCCGATCCCGACATCGGCCTTGTGCTGTTTGACCGCCTGAATCAGATCGTCAAGATTCTCTAAGACTGTGGGATCGGGATGATGATTCGGGAATCTCCCATCAAGATCACAATAGAGCCCAGTGACGCGGCAGCCCAAGAGCTCCAACGCCTCCTTGGCCACCAACGCCGCGACACCATTTCCGCAGTCGATGACGACATGCAGGCGCTTGGCGTTGACGTGCGCGAAGCTCTTCTTGAGATAGGCCAGATAGTCGGGAATGATGGCATGTTCTGACAACGTCCCAGCGCCTGAGACACACGCGCCGGCCCCCATCACTGCTCGCAGCGCCTGGATCTCCTCTCCATGAATCGCGTCTTTCCCGACGCAGATCTTGAATCCGTTGTATTCAGCCGCATTATGGCTCCCGGTGATCATGATACCGCCGTCAACCGGCAGCTGAAACAGCGAGAAATACACCAGAGGCGAGGGGCAAATACCAATATCTACTACGTTCAGGCCACCGGCGAGGAGCCCGCGCACAAGGGACGTGAAGAGACCCGGCGAACTGAGTCGACCATCTCGCCCGACTGAAATCGTCTTGACCCCACGGTCTTTGACATAAGTGCAATAGGCGCGCCCCACTTGCTCCGCAATCGAATCGGTGAGCTCCTGCCCCACGATGCCACGCAAATCATATTCACGAAAGAGTCCCATTCCTAACTCCTGTGATGAGTGATGCGTGAGGAGTGATCAGTCATGCGAGACAGAGAATATCCCAACCCATCACTCCTCACGGTTTGACGTTTCGCCCATAGTCATCCTGAAACCGGACAATGTCGTCTTCCCCCAGATAGGGCCCGTTCTGCACTTCAATGATATGCAGGGTCTCGTGACCGGGGTTTTCCAACCGATGTCGGGTCTCGACAGGAATTTCTGTACTATGCCCAACCTTGAGATCAAAGACCTCGTCACCCCTAGTCACCCGCGCCGTCCCGGCAATCACCACCCAATGTTCGCTCCGTTGATGGTGCATCTGTAATGAAAGCCGTCCTCCCGGCTTCACTGTCACACGCTTCACTTTGTAACCAAGTCCTTCTTCCAGGATGGTATAGGACCCCCAGGGCCGATGCACGGTGAGGTGTTCAAGATGTTCCGGCGCTTTCTGCTTCTTGAGAATCTCGACCAGCTGCTTCACATCTTGCGCGCGGGATTTTGGACAGACCAATGTGGCGTCCGGCGTATCAACCACCACCATATCGGTCAGTCCGATCGTCGCCACGAGGCGGCGATCCCCATAGACGATCGACCGACGGCTACCGACGTCGACCACACGACCGACGACGACATTGCCGGACTTATCCTTCGGAGCGACTTCATCTAGACTCCCCCAACTCCCGACGTCAGACCACTGAAAGGACACAGGCACGATCGCGGCTTTCTTCGACTGCTCCATGACGCCTGTATCAATCGAGACCGGCGTGAGTGTCCGGTAGGCATCGTCGATGGCCTGCCTGCTAGCCCCTGTCTGCATCAATTGACCGATCCGCTCGATCCCACGATAGAGGACAGGTTGGTGGCGCTTAATCTCGCTAAGAATCGCCGCGGCACGCCAAATGAACATGCCGCTGTTCCAATAATAGTCCCCCGCCTTGAGATATTGTGCAGCCTTGGTAGCATTGGGTTTTTCAACGAATCGACTGACCGGATGTCCCTTGAGCGTGCCCTGTTTTCCCACCGTTACGTTCCGGTTCGGCTTGATATAGCCGTAGCCAGTCTCTGGACGAATCGGCTTGATACCGAACGTCACCAGATAGTCCTGCTTCGCCAGCGTCGCCGCCAACGATACCGCCGCATCAAATGCTCGCTGGCCCTTCACGATATGATCGGCCGGAACCACCAACATAATCGCGTCAGGGTCCCGACGAACCAGTTCTAACGCGACCAAGGCGATCGCCGGAGCGGTATTGCGCCCCTCCGGTTCGAGCACGAAATTATCTGAGAGCGCGTCTTTCCACTCACCCAGCTGGACACGAATGGACTCAGCTTGGGCCGGATTCGTGGAGATCATCACCCGGTTGGGTGCCGACGCACAAACCACCCGACGCATGGTCTGCTGAATCAGTGTCTCATCTCCCATAATTCGCAGCAGCTGCTTGGGAAACAATTGTCGGCTAAGCGGCCAAAACCTGGTGCCGCTTCCACCAGCCATGATCACGGGATAGAGGTGGTTATCCAGTTGGAGGTTCGATGTTCGTTGTTTAAGAGAAGACATACCCTGAATCTCCTGCCCTATGTGCGCTTTCCTGATCCTGTAGCTTTGGACGTTGAGCCTTGGGCTTCCAAAATCATCTCTGTGATTTCCCGAACCGCCCCCTCCCCGCCCTTCTTCTGACATATATAGTCGACCACTGCAGCAACCTGAGGCATTCCATCGGCCGGTGTGGCAGAAAATCCCACCTCCTTGAGCGTCTCAAGATCGTTAATATCGTCCCCGATGTAGGCAACCTGGCTGAGCGTGAGCCCATGACGTGCCGCCATCTCGCGAACCAGCGACAACTTGTCCAGCACCCCTTGGTGCAACTCAGGAATCGTGAGCTTCTCGGCACGCCGCGCCACCAGCTTCGTCCGCTCCTGCGTCACAATAGCGGTGATGATCCCGGCCCTCTGCAGCAGCTTAATCCCCATACCATCGCGGGTATTGAACTTCTTCCACTCATCACCGGACTCGGCATAGTACATCCCCGCGTCCGTCAAGACGCCGTCGACATCAGTGGCAAACAAACGAATGCCTTGAAGCACCTTGCGCGAGACCTTTTTAGACCGAGCGGTTTTCTTCGTTGATATTTTCATGGATGCTCGTTGAGCCATCGTGCGTTCTCCAGCTATTCACTTTTGCATATTACGCATCTTGCATCGCGCTGCACACAAAAAAACACGATTAGGGGAGAACCGATGGTTCGGTGGGCACGATCTGCAGCCTGCTAACGTGGAGTGGAGGCGAGGCGAGGCGACTCTTTCATAAATCTGGCGAGGGCGACTTTCCAATGGGGAAGGAAGTTTCGTACCGTACCCAGCCGACCCTGTGCAAGGACAGAATAGGAAGGACGCCTCGCAGGACGGCCCATCTGTTCGGTTGTGATAGGCCGAACCGGGATGGAGAGGCCCATAAGACTGACAATCGCCTCGGCAAACTCATGCCAGGTACAATCACCGCTATTCGTCACGTGACAGATTCCTCGCAGGTCACTCGTTGCGAGATCTTTCAAGACCTCAGCCAGATCGTCCGCATTCGTCGGGCAGCCACGCTGATCTCCCACCACTTCCAGGAACGGCTTCTCAACGGCCAGCTTCATCATCGTCTTCACAAAATTATTCCCGGCATGCCCATAGAGCCAGGCCGTTCGAACCACCACTGTGTTGGGACAGCCCGTCAACGCAGCGATTTCCCCCGCTCGTTTGGATTGCCCATA
>JANOMG010000382.1:0-5782 GCA_031420175.1 Nitrospira sp. | reverse complement strand
GGCGACTGTCTGGTTGCTGACATCGGTCGGCGTGACAATCGTTCATTCAGCGCCCTCCCCCTCTCAGTCCGTTCCTCCTATGATGATCCCGCTGGCAGCAGACGGGGTGCAGCGAGCCACGGTCACGCTGGATAGCTACTCGTATAGCCCCAACCATTTGATCGTCGAAGCTGGAAAGCCGGTTGAACTGACGCTGATCAGCGTGACGACGATTATCCCGCACAATTTTATCATCAAGGATCCAGCGGGAAGCCTCCCCGTCGAACAGGATGTGAGTGCCGGCAAGACGGTCACTCTCAAATTTACGCCCACTCAGCCCGGCACTTTCCCCATCTACTGCGACAAGCGTCTCTGGCCGTTGCCCAGCCATCGCGACAAAGGGATGGAAGGGAAGCTGGAAGTACGATAGATGTGGCGACGACTGTAGAGACCTTCAAGCAGGAACTGCTCCGCGATCTCCTCAAACAAGTATCCCGTCTCTTCTATACGACCTTGGTCGTAGTCCCGGCAGATGTGCGAGATCAAGTCAGCCTCGGCTACCTGTTTGCCCGAGCAGCGGACACGATTGCAGACACGGAATTGATCGATCGTCCACGCCGGCTGGATTTGCTCGGCCAACTCAAAGCGCAGTTTGTCAGCGATCAGATTGCCTGGACTCAGGTGCAAGAGATCCAGCGAGCAGTGGGACCAGTCCAGCACAACGCTGCCGAGCGGATCCTGCTTGAACGGCTGGAAGATTGCTTCAGGCTCTTCCTGACCTTTTCGCCGGACGATCGTCGCCGCATTCAACGGCTTATGACCACGCTGACGCAAGGCATGGAGATGGACCTCGTCGCATTTCCCGGCACGTCAGCGGCAGATCTCACGGCCTTGAAGACGCTGGACGATCTGGATCGCTACACCTATTACGTGGCTGGTTGTGTAGGCGAGTTCTGGACAGATTTGATGTGCGCGCATCGGAAGGCCCTGGCTTCGTGGAAGGTCCGGGACATGGCTGAGGTCGGGGTGCGGTTTGGGAAGGGGCTCCAACTCACGAACATTGTGAAAGACATTGCGCACGATCTCCAGAACGGCCGCTGCTATGTGCCGGCGCCCCTGCTGGCCGAAGCTGGACTCACCGCACGAGACTTACTGGACCAACGAAACCGCGCACGGTTTCAGCCGGTCCTGAGCCAACTGGTTCGTATGGCGGTGGAGCATCTTGACCAAGGTTGGCTGTATGCCATGTCGATCCCGCGCCATGAAATGCGACTGCGACTGTCCTGTATGTGGCCGATTCTTTCCGCCGGCGAATCGCTGAAGCTGGTCATGCATTCACCCGACCTCTTGAACCCGGCCGTCAAAGTAAAAATCCCCCGCAGTAAGGTCTATCAGATCATGGCCCTCACAACCTTTACCGGCGCCTGTGGCCATGTGGGGACGGCCTATTGGGGGCGATTGCGGAAACACATAATCTAGTTTTTTCACGAAGGGTTCGCATGCAGATTCAAACCAGCTGGACTCAGAGGGTCGCGCGGACGCAAGCCATCATGTCTGCTGCCTGGCAGATTCTGTGGGAAGACAAGACCCTGCTGCTTCTGCCCATCGCCTCGTCTGCCAGCCTCATGTTGCTCACCGCCTCGTTTGCCGTGCCTGCGATCCTTGGAGCACTGACCGGGGTTTCGATGTCTGACGGGCTTCAAGAGATTGAGTCGTGGTCCTATGTCGGCATGTTTCTGTTCTACGTGGTGACCTATGGGGTCGCCATTTTTTTCAATGCCGCCCTCGCGATCTGTGTCTTGCGGAAATTGGAAGGAAAACAGGCGACGATTCTGGACGGGCTGCGCGAAGCTCTGTCCTGCTTCCCTCAAATCCTCGGCTGGGCGCTGGTCTCAGCCACCATCGGGGTTATCCTCAAAGCAATCGAACGCCGGTCCGGCTTCGTCGGGAATATGGTGGCGCGTATGCTGGGGCTGGCCTGGAGCGTCGCCACATTTCTCGTGGTGCCGGTATTGGTGGCGGAACGAAAAGGGCCGCTCGAAGCCATTCAAGCATCCGTGCAGCTCCTCAGAAGAACTTGGGGCGAAGACCTCTTGGCTGGTCTCGGGTTCGGGCTGCTCTACTTCTTCTGGGCCATTCCAGGAGTCTTTGCGTTCGTCATCGGCGCCGGCATGATCGCGACCCATCCCATGCTCGCCATTGCGATCATGGTCCTCGCCATTCTTTATTTCCCCCTCTTAGGTCTTGTCCTCTCCACGATGTCGACCATTTTCGACGTTGTGCTCTACCGCTACGCCAGTACAGGCACCATCACCCCGGGCTTCGACCGCGAGCTTCTTGACGCCTCTTTCGTGACCAAGTCAGCGTAGAATTGAAGCGTACGGCTGTTTTTGTTTGAGGCCAGAGATATTTTTGGTCCGCTGCTGATGTCCGCTTAATCAGCCCTGCTCTTCTAGATGAACTAGCCCAAAGCAGCTACGCTACTCGTCATGTCGGTCAGACTTACCGTAGTTGCAGTCGGAACAGCTACACTGAAGATTTTCTAATAGAGTCTCGCCTCCGCTGGCCCAAGAAGTCTTATGGTCAATATGTAGCTCGACTCCTACATGACTCGCCGGCGATCGGCCACATTTTACACAGCGAAACTTGTGAAGTTTTAGAACTTCATATCGCAAAGAAAGGGGAATTGCTCGTCTAGTAGTGTGGCTAGTCTGATTAGTTGGCGTGACAGTCAAAGCGTGAGCGTCCCGCTCAATTTCTTCGACTGATGCACCTGACTTCCAAGATAGAAACTCTAGGCAGGTATCGTACCAAGGTTTTTTGAATTCTTTCTGATACCTCGATATCGAAATGGGTGACAAAGGTTGTTTCATCTCCTTAGATCGAGGTTGGTGGGCCAGTGTTCGCCAGATGCGATCTAGGTTTTCGAAAAGCTCTGTTCGAGAGACGGATCTCTGGTACCGTGGAGCCAGTTGTGCTCTTTCGCAAAAAGCTCTCCAGCTATCAAAATGATTGGTGATTGTGGTTTCGGCTATGCCCGTGGCCTTTGAGAATCCCTCGCATGAAACGAAAGAAACGCCTAAGGTTTTGGCGTAGGTCCGCAACTGCTCAATGAGCTCATTATCCGAGTATTTATGGAAGCGTTTGATTGAGTAGTCGGTCATGTTAACGGTCGTGGGCAGAGAATCAATGGCAAATTATTTTGATTCTTAGCTGAGGAGGGATCAAGCAGTTTTTTCTCCCCATGCCTCTCTCGGGTGTGACAGGGCTTTGGGGCTGACTTCCGCCGGAAGAGCGAAATTCGCACGCCTGCTCTGTGGGGAAGGAAAGCTGGAACTGACCGAGTCTGCGAGGGAATTCCAGAAGGTTTCCGCCCCACAGAGCAGGCGTGCGCGCTCTGGAGGCGAGGAAGCGACGGGCCCTGTCAGACCCGGCCTATTTTTTTTGCGGCTCCAGCATCTTCTCGCCCTTCTTGAACACCCCATAGATCGCTTGCGACGGACAGGCATCCAGGCAGAGGCGACAGCTTTCCAGGCAGCGGGAAGGATCGAACTTGTAGGGAGGGGTTGAGAGCCAGGCGCCGGTCGGGCAGATGGGTATGCAAATGCTTTGATGCGTACAACGGTCTGGATGGCGGACGAGGTGATCGCGAATGACCATCATAGGCTTGACTCCTTCAAAGAGACCTTGGGAAAAGATGTCGAACATGTTTCTGTTGGGGAGACTGTCGCTCACTTCCACTCCTTCACAAGTTCCTTCAGGCGATCTTTCAGTTCCGGAATCTGTTCCAGGTTATTCTGAATCGCTCCCAGGATCTTGTCGGCCCTGGCCGACATGAGGGCGTCCTTGTCCTTCTTGGCCAGTCGATCATACTCCACGTAGGCCGTGTGATGCGTCGGCTCGAGGAGCGCTCGTGCCACCGTCAAGGCCTCGCCCAACTCGTAGGGCTCCGGCGCCATCGGGGGCACGATGGTAAAGGTGCCATCGGCGCACACCAGCACCGCAGCTCCCTGTTTTCCTTTGAGCAAGATGACCGCCTTGATGGTCTTTCCCGCCAAGGCGTCCCAGTTTCCGAGTAACCCCGGAAACTGCCTCATGAAGGCCACCTTCTCCAGGTTGGCTTTCCACTTTTCTTCGACAGCCATCAGAATCCTTATGGTGCGACGCTACAATGTGAGCGGAGGGAGTGTCGTGGGAGCTGGGTGATCGGGCATGACAAGGCGGGTGACGACCTCTCCCTTGACGACGTGGCGCTCCATGATTTCCGTCACGTCGGCTTCTGTTTTGACGGAATACCAGACGCCCTCAGGATAGATGACGACGCTCGGCCCTTCGGCGCAATGGTCGAGGCACCCGGCTTTATTGGCGCGCACGACGTCTTTCAAGTCCAGCCGCTTCGCTTCTTGCTTGAAGTGAGCGTGGAGCGCCTCAGATCCCAGCTTGGAGCAGCTCCCGCGGGGATCGTCGGACGAACGCTGGTTGGTGCAGACGAAAATATGACGGGTGAATGTCGACATAAATGGTTCCTGTTCGCTTAGCAGGCTGCGGAAAAATTATGTGGGCACGCCAGAACTTCACTGGTCAGCATAATCTTGGATACGAGGAGAATACCACGCAGGATGCTCAAAAAGGTCGTCCAGCAAGGCCTCAGCGAGTGAAGAGAGAACGAAGCTGACGGATTTTTTCAGCATCCTGCTAGGCCTGTATCGTAGTGGTCTGCATGCGGCCGATGAGTTGTGTGACGTCTGCTGCGTTCAGGAACGGCGAGCGGCCCGCCGTTCTGGTGAGAATCATCGTGATCTCTCGCAGCCGTAATGAGGCCCGCTGAAATTCTTCCTGGGTAGACAGGTTGGAGGCTTGGCCAGCCGCGAGTTTGTCGAATTCCCCCAGGATATCCCGAAAGTCTCGCTGAATATTTTTCTGCATCGAACAGCCTTCGCAGTACCATTTAGGGCTTTGATCGGTCGAGGGGGATAGTCGGTCGTAGGTCCGGCCAAAAAAGTCCTTCCCGAGCGATAATTTCATGAGTGCGGCGCCGGTGACGCCGCAGGCGTTGCAGGATGATCCAGATGCGGAATCCATAGAGCCTCCCTCGGTCGATCGTGTGCTGAAGAGGGACGAATCTTACACCAGGCCCGCGCGCACTGTCCACCCGATGGGCCGGTCCTCGAGAGCCAGTCAGTGCATTTGTATCAACGTTGTAGCAGAATGGATTGAGACGTAGTCGAACGGGTTTCGCGAGGAGGGAGCGACCATGGTCATCGGGGTGCCAAAAGAAATTAAGGATCATGAGTATCGGGTCAGTGTTACGCCCGATGGGGTGAAGGCCTTGCGTCAGGCCGGCCATGAAGTCTGGATCGAACCATCGGCCGGAGTCGGCAGCGGATACTCGGGTGAAGACTACCGGAGTGCCGGCGCCACAATGGCTACATCAAAAGAGCAGCTGTTTCAGCAGGCGGCGCTGATCGTGAAGGTCAAGGAGCCGCTGCTTTCCGAGTGCCACTTCTTCCGTCCGGGCCAGACGCTGTTTACCTATCTGCATTTGGCGTCCTTGCCGGATCTTACGAAGGCCCTCCTGGAGACGAAGATCACCGCGATCGCCTATGAAACGATTGAGGCGAAAGACGGCACGCTGCCGATGCTCAAGCCGATGAGCGAAATCGCGGGGCGAATGTCGGTGCAGATCGGTGCTCGTTACCTGGAGAAGACGCAGGGAGGGCGCGGGCTGCTCTTGGCTGGTGTGCCTGGCGTCGAACCGGGGAAGGTCGTGGTGCTGGGGGCTGGGGTGGTCGGGAGTGCCGCG
>JANOMG010000381.1:0-5266 GCA_031420175.1 Nitrospira sp. | reverse complement strand
GAGAATCACCGCCCTTGGTCCATCCCCCATTGCGCCGACCACCATCGGCACGTTCGGCTTGATGATGCCGGCCTTCTCGAACGCAATCTGCTCCAAGGTATTCCCGAGCAGATCCATATGGTCGTAGTCCACGTTGGTGATGACGCAGACCTCCGGCAGGATCACGTTGGTCGCGTCGAGGCGTCCTCCGATGCCGACTTCGATCACGGCCCAGTCGACTTGCTCGGCCCGAAATGCGCAGAAGGCGGCGGCAGTGAGCAACTCGAAGTGGGTCAGTTCTTTCCCTGCGCCCTCAAGGAAAGGCCGAAGCTCATTGAAGGCCGCCACGAAGGTCTGCTCACTGACCGGCGCTCCATCCACATCGATCCGTTCACACAGATGTTCGACATGCGGGCTCGTGTAGAGGCCGACGCGGGCGCCGGTCGCGCGCAGCAGCGCCGCCAGCATCCGGCTTACGCTGCCTTTCCCTTTTGTCCCAGTGACATGGATCGTGCGGAACGCCCGATCCGGCCTCCCGAGCGCCTCGACGCAACGGACCATCCGGTCGAGCGTGAAGATCCGCTCAGCCGGGACCTGCCGGTCGGCCTCATAGTTGATCCGGTTGTCCAGCAGGGCCTGCACGTCGGCCAGCGACCGAAACGGCTCTGTCGGAGATTCGGGCTGTCGTTCATTCGCGGGCTGCATCCATCTCCTTGCGGACCAGTTCCTCCGCTTCGAGCCAGTCTTCCAGCTCACGCCCTGCCTGTCGCCCCCGTTGCTCATGGAGTTCGTAGGCTTTCTTCGCGATCTGTTCCCTTACCTCGTCGGAATATTTCTGCATGAAGGCGGGATCGGGCGGGACTGTCTGATTCACGACAAGGGTGGATGCCGTTGTCCTGGGCTTCATGGCGTGCACTCCTTGTTCGACGGACTGCTGATCACTGACGCGTTTATACGACCACTTGAGATGTGCTCGCCTGTGCGAGGGGACGGCAATAGCCCCCTAGCTCCAAGCACCCAGTTACCACGACGAGCCCGTGAGACCCTGCTCCTTGGACAGCCCTGCGAAACGCATCATCGGGGTCGGTCACGATCTCCGCCGCAGCCGGCGTACAGGATCGCCAGACGTCGGCAAGATCCTGAGGGGCGACTGCGCGATCGTGCGGATACCGGGTGAAGATGGCCCGGTCAGCTCCTGCGCCGGCCAGGTGCTGGATGATCTTTTCAAACTCTTTCTCTCGCGGAAGCGAGACGAGCAAGACCGTTCGGCGGCCTTCACATACGCTCCGGATGGTCGACGCGAGACTGGCGGCAGCCGGCGCATTGTGGGCCCCATCGATGACGATCGTCGGATGTCCGGCGAGCACTTCGCAACAGGCCGGCACGTGAACCTGCTCAAATGTGCGGCGCAGAGCGACTTCATCCAACGAGGCAATCAGGCCTCGGCGTTGAAGGACGTCGTAGGTGGCCACAGCATGCGCCGCGTTCGTCGCCATGAACGCGGCCGGTGAGTTCAAGGTGATGCCATGCCAGGTGGTCGCACCGACACGGAGTGCGCAGGTTCCCTGGTAGCCGGTGCGCACGAAATCCTTTGCCTCGTAGTCGCGCCCGATCAACAAGACCGGCGCCTTCAGCTGCTCCGCGCGGGACAGGACCAGCGACCGAGGCCCGTCCTGCATTGGCCCGCATACGACCGGGGTGAGCGGCTTGATGATTCCAGATTTCTCCGCTGCGATCTGCTCGAGTGTGTCGCCCAAGACATCCATATGATCGTAGTCCACGTTCGTGATCACCGAGACCTCCGGTGCGATTATGTTGGTGGCGTCTTGCCGCCCGCCGATCCCGACTTCGACCACGGCATACTCCACCTTGGCTGCGCGGAACGCGAAGAAGGCGGCTGCGGTCAGGAATTCAAAGGGACTCATGTCGACGCCAGCCCAGTCCATCAGCGACTTGAGGTGGTTACAGGCATCCACCAACTCCTGTTCGCTGATCGGCTGGCCGTTGATGGAGATCCGTTCCCGAAAATGCCCGAGATGGGGGCTGGTATAGAGTCCGACCTTCATGCCGCCGGCTTGGATGAGCGCTGCGGTCATGCGACTGACGCTGGTCTTGCCGTTGGTGCCGGTGATGTGAACCGACCGATACGCGCGATCCGGACGTCCGAGTTCTTGCAGACATCGCGCGATGGCCCCGAAGCTGACGGTGCCATCCGAGGGCTGGCCGCGCAAGATGCAGGCGGTTTCGAGTTCGCGCAGAAAATCCGTGACCTCCTTGTAAGAGGAGAAGGGCACGGCCCAGTATGGCGGATACTTCTTCGACTCCCCGTCCGGCATACACACCTCCTTTCATGCGCACTGCAGCCTGTCGTGTCGACTCTTAGACCTTCTCGACGCCGACACCTGCTCCGTCGTCGACAACCTCCGTCATGACCGCCGTCCAGCCTCTCGCGCCGTCGTAGCGGTAATACCGCCGTTCGATCGGTTCATACGCGATCAGATTCAGCCACCGATAATTGAACAACCCCTCCAGCAACGGCTGGCGATTGATGATGGCCGAGAGCCGGTCCCGCGGGGCTTCGATAATAGCCGTCAGGCGCATGGGTTCGTGGTACAAACGCGCGCCGTTCATGACCGTCTGGACGGGCAGACCCATACGGAGGTCGCTCTGCACCCCCGTCATCACTCCGATACGACCCGTCACATTGTGATATACCTTGCTCCCGCTGCCATAGACCTCGGGGTCCACCGTCGAAAAGTAGTATTCCATATTGATCCACTGGGCCACGATCAGCGGGGCCGTCATGATGATCTCCAGCAGCTTCCCGTCTGTGTCTGGGCGATGGTCGTAGGAGTGAAGGAAGGAACGTCCCTCAAGATCGATTCCCTGCGTCAGACGGCGGCTCCCGATAATGAACAGGCTGTTTCTCGCCAACCCCCACTCAGGACGCACTTGTGCCCAATCCATGCTGCGGAGTTGAACGTCCTGCATCGAATTGCGACGGTCGTGCCGAGTGGACGTGGCCTGCAGTGCGATCCCGCGTTCAGCGGCGGCCATGGACCCGGTTTCGTTCACGTCTTCCAACACCCGAGCCAGCTCCTTGCGATGCGTTGACGGCACATCTTCCAGATCCGCAATGCGGACCTGATCCGTCGTCGTGTCATGAAGGGCCGCGAGGAAATGGGTGTCCGGCGGAATGGCCAGCCCCCGATTCGCCAGCAGATCGCGGACGTGCGGGCGGTTGGCGATCATGGCGAACGCGCGCGCGTTCGGAAGCCCTGGACTCCCTCCGCAGGCGCCGCAGTCTAGCGCCGATTCATAGGGATTGTTTTGCGAGGTGCTGCCGTGGCCGCACAGGATGACGAGGCGCGACCATGAGGTGGTCAAGCCCATGAGCCGAAGCGAAGTCTCCACGTAGTACGCCTGTTCAGTGAGCGTGAACCCCATTTGTGTGATCCGATCGAGACGGCCCGCCGTGCCCCGCGGCGTAATGCGACAGCCGCGGCGGAGCTCCTCGATCAAGGCCTCTTCCTGTGTCGTTGAGAGAATCAGGAGATGCCCGAGGTCGCCCAGCGCCGTCTGCGGCTCGTGGTTCGATCCCAGCGCCTGACGCCGGATGCCTTCGAGTCGGTCAGCCGTCAGCCGGTTGCCCGGGACTTGGAATCGGGTGCGCAGCCACCGTGCAATCTGGATCCGTTGCTCGGCCGCGACCATCTCTTCCGCTTCGTTGGGGGGGAGCTTATCTACCGTCAACGTGGTGGCCACCGTCGGCATGAATGCCTGCTGTAGCCAGGCCGCCAGGCGATGGTACCAGCGAGGACACAACGTCTTCCCCAACAACGGCAACGCGAAGAACCATCCGATGGCTTCCACCATGACATACGGCGTAATCACATTGTGCTTGAGATCCTGCAGCAACTCATGCCCGGCCTTGGCCATCTGCGTACTCGATTTGCGCCGCAGCGCGGCCTCACCCTGATACGTCCTCGGGACCTCTCGAATGATGTGCTTCGGCTTGAGGAGCACCGGACACAGCTCCGTCGTGCAGTCTGTACCCAATGCGCGATAGGCAACGGGCAAGCCGAAGAACCCGGCAAAGCCGAAGGTCTCATAGCCGCCGCGTTGCTCGAGGTGCCGCCGAAAGACCTCGGACCGCACATCGATACAAAAGGCGAACTGCGCCAGTGGGCGCACAGGGCTCCGCGCCTCTTCCCGCAGGCCGAGGTCGCCGTGCGTGCGCGTTTCAAGTTGTCGCAGGATCGTGTGCTGGTGTGCGCGTTCGTAGGCGTCGAGCCATTGGGGGGCCTGCTGCCGTTCAGGAAATGCACGAAGCCAGTTCAGCAGCGTCGTAAGATCGCTTGGCGCCGTCGAGGGGATCAGACCTGGACGAACATCAAGTACCTCAGCCAGCCGCAACAAGATTCGGGCGCTGTCAGTGATGGCCTCCCGCCGACACACAAGCCGGTGCTCGCCGTACCATCGTTGACCGAGATCCTCCCACGCCTGGGCATCCGACGAGCGCCACCATCTCTGGAGACGCGCGGCATCCGCCGCCGCTTTCTTCGGGAGCTGTCCCTTCAGGAGCGTGCGGCGGAACCAGATCGCATGAGGAAACCGGCGCGCGTACTTCTGAACCGTCTCGACATCCCCTGAGTCGTTCAAGATGTTCCGACAGGAGACCTCAACCAATTCCCGTTCATAGAACAGGCGCACGGCGAGATACTTCACCAAGTCGATGCGATAGGCCTCCTGCCAGGGATACGCCGTTTGCTCCGCGCGCCACTTGATAAATCCGGCCCATCCTGGCAAGGCTGCCACATGGCGCGAGAGATACTCTTCCCACGCTATTGTGGGGATCTTCAGCCGCTCAAGCGATTCCAGGAGGGCATCTTCAGGACGGTCGGATAAGGCTCTGATTTTCTCCGACGCCCGTTCGATCCCGAACAAGGGCAGCCCCAGGTCATGCTGCGCGGCGGCCTTCCAGGCACGGAGGAAGGTGCCGTCCCGACCGGGCATCGACCAGGCGGCTTCCCCCTCGTCGCAGAAGGCGGCGCACCATTTGATCAGTTGGCGGTTGATTCGGTCCTCAAGGTCGGTTCCGAGTGTCCGATCGCACCAGGTGGCCATCGTTTCCCGATAGGGCCATTTGTCCGGCTCACAGAGACGCAGGCTCTCACTCTCGTCCCAGGCCTCGGAGTCCAGGATCGGCGTGAGCCACTGCGTCAGTCGCGTGAGCGATTCTACGTCCTCACTCGGCGCTCCGGTTCCAGCTGACGCGGATCGACCT
>JANOMG010000380.1:0-9682 GCA_031420175.1 Nitrospira sp. | reverse complement strand
GCCGCGATGATCGCGGCAGCGGGAAGGCAGGCTCTTCGCGCAGGGCTCCGGGCATCCCTGGACATCGATGCCCACGCCTCGCTGGTTTCACCATTCGCACAGGCGATCTAGCCCACGACTGTAAGGAAACGACGCCCATTCCAGAAATTCACGGACAGGTCCTCGGTCTCCGCGCCGGCCAGCTCGCCATGCTTGAGCGGCTGTATCGCCGACGTATGCCCGTGGATGACGTCCTCTCATCTGAAGCGGCAAAAACCCTCGCAGAGTTTACGCACGAGATTCGCCGCCCCATCGGACTCGTCATCACCCGGCGCGGAGCCGTGCAAGACGTCTTGGTCGGCGCTGGCACCGAGCCCTTACCAACGACGCTGACCACGTTTCGTGCTAGCCCGCGATCGCTGAGAGGGCTCCGCCTGATCCGCTCGAACTTGAAAGAAGAGCCGATTACGCAAGAAGACCTCACTATGCTGGGCCTGCTTCGACTCGACATGATCGGAGCGTTGGCCGTGACCCCTAAAGGCGAACCAGGGTTGCTCTCCCTGGCCCATCTGAATCCACCCGGCAAAGAGAAATCGTTGTATACGCTTCTGAAGCCCACATTGGTTCATCAATGCCCGGTGAGTTTTGAAACCTTCATTCGCGAACTGGAGTCAGACCTCCAACGTCAGAGCGCGTCACACACGATGGCCCAGGGTCAGACTGCCATTCTCGTGAGCGCCTCGCCCAAGAGTAAGGCCGAACAGGAAGAACGCCTCGCTGAACTCGCGGAGTTGGCTTCCTCTGCAGATCTCACGGTCATCGACCGTTTAGTGCAACGTACACAGGGTGGCCACCATCGGTTTCAATTGGGAAGCGGTAAGCTCAAAGACGTGCTGATGCAAGCCATGCAAAAGGGTGCGAATCTGCTCATCTTCGATCAAGATTTAGCTCCCGCGCAGCTGCGCGCCATTGCGGAGATCACCGACCTCACGGTCATCGATCGGACCCAGCTGATTCTCGATATCTTTGCGCAACGGGCGCATAGCCGAGAAGGCAAGGTGCAGGTCGAGTTGGCGCAACTTCGGTATCTACTGCCCCGTCTCTCCGGTCAAGGCACGAGCCTCTCGCGCTTAGGTGGGGGCATCGGCAGCAGAGGGCCCGGTGAAACGAAGCTCGAAACGGACCGCCGTCGAATTAGGGAGCGCATCGACTATTTGGAACGAGAGATCGAGGGCTTTGCCCGTCACCAAGACCAACGCCGATCACGCCGCGTCCGACAGGCCTTCCCAGTCCTGTCCATTGTGGGCTACACGAACGCCGGCAAGTCGACGTTGCTCAACGTCTTAACGAACAGTCAGGTGAGCGCGGCCCCACGCGTTTTTGAAACGCTCGATACCACCAGCCGCAGACTGCGTTTCCCGCATGGCAGGGAAATCATCATCACCGACACGGTGGGGTTTATTCGCGACCTTCCCAAAGATCTCCTCGCAGCCTTCAGAACGACATTGGACGAATTACGCGATGCCGACCTCCTTCTCCATGTGGTCGATGCGGGGGCAAAAGATCTGGACGCCCATATCGCAGCGGTCGACACCGTGCTGCAAAGCCTCACGCTCGATCAGCTACCACGGGTCCTGGTGTTTAACAAATGCGATCAGCTCCCGACTGGACAAGCGGAGGTTCTCTGTCATCGCTATGGTGCGATTGGGATTTCAGCTCTGCATTCGGAGACCTTACGTCCGCTCATCCGGCTGCTTGAAGAACGGTTGGCCGTGCTCGTCCCAGAGGACGGTTCTTCCAAGAAATCCGCGCCCCCAAGCCCGCTTGCATCTCGTCCCTAACTCGCGGCACAATCCCTCTTCCTCGGTACCAGCCATGACTACGAAATCTTTACCATCGCTCGATCGTCAAGAACGCCTCAGGGCCATTGGCAAGGCACTCCAGCGCACCATGCCAACCCCGAAGATGGAACTCGACCATCGTTCCCCCTGGGAGTTGCTTGTGGCCACGATTCTCTCCGCCCAATGTACCGACCAGCGGGTCAATCAGGTGACCCCGCCACTCTTTCTTCGTTATCCGCGACCGGCAGAGCTGGCAGGAGCCAATCTGACAGAGCTCGAACAACTCATTCGGTCGACTGGTTTCTATAAGAATAAGGCCAAACATCTCGTCGCCTGTGGCAAGGCCGTGACGGAACAGTTCAACGAACAGGTTCCGCAGACGATGGAGGAGTTGATCACTTTGCCGGGAGTTGGAAGAAAGACCGCGAATGTCATTCTGGGAAATGCCTTCGGCAAGCCCGGCATTGTCGTCGACACGCATGTGAAGCGCGTGGCTAAGCGACTCGGCCTGACCAAATCCGACAACCCAGATCGTGTTGAACAAGACCTGCAGCACCTCATACCAAAATCCCAATGGACGGCCGTCTCGCAGCGATTATTGTTGCATGGCCGATACATCTGCCTCGCAAGAAAACCCCATTGCGGTACCTGTCCGGTGTACCGGCATTGCCCATGGAAAGAGAAAGGACATCAATGATTCATAGTATGACCGGCTTCGGTCGTCGGCAGGCTCCTTGGCAAGATGGGTCCGTCACGGTTGAAATGCGCTCTGTAAACCATCGGTTTCTTGAGATTGCCTGCCGCCTTCCAAGGCCATTGAGCCACTTGGAGGACTCCTTCAAAAAAGCCATCCAGCAACGCTGCACCCGTGGTCGCGTCGACATCACGGTGACGGTTCAGGCCGGCAAAGGCCGCGCCGGAGGTGTCAACCTTGACCTACCCCTCGCGAAGCAGTACCATCAGGCCTTCCTCACTCTCAAGAAATCCCTGAAGCTGAGCGGTTCCATCGATCTGGCGCTCATGGCTGGTCTCCGTGACGTGGTGTCGGTATCGGATCAACCAACGGAAGACCCGAAACTGGCGAAGATCGTTCAACAATTGACGACCAAGGTGCTGGCAGATCTTGAGGACATGCGAACGCATGAAGGGAAGGCGCTGGCAGAGGATATGAGCGCGCGGGTCCAGACTATCCGGGGACACAAGACCCTGATTGCAGCACGGACCCCTCTGTTGGCCCAAGAAGCCTTTGTCCGTATGAAGACCCGTGTGGAGAAGCTGCTGGGATCGGAAATCCCTGACCCCCCACGGCTCTATCAAGAATTGGCGGTATACGCGGATCGTGGTGACATTACGGAAGAAATAGTCAGATTGGACTCGCATATGATACAGTTTGAGCAGACGCTCAATCGTGCAGAATCTGTGGGTAAAACACTCGATTTCCTGCTCCAGGAAATCGGGCGGGAAGTCAATACGATCGGCTCTAAAGCAAACGATGCAGAAATTGCTGGTCATGTGGTGCAGATGAAGGCCGAACTCGAACGTATTCGCGAACAGGTCCAAAACGTCGAATGAGCACCAGCACTACGACAAATTCTACGGCGACGGTGTCTGGCCAACCGCGATCCTCGACGGATCGACGTGGGATTCTATTCATTATCTCTGCCCCGTCTGGCACGGGGAAAACCACACTCTGTAAGCAGCTCACGACCAATCTTCCTGATTTGTGGCACTCAATTTCCTATACGACAAGACAACCACGGCTAGGCGAAGAGCATGGACGCGAATATTATTTCATCGACGAACAGCCGTTCCAGGCGATGATCGATCGGAATGAGTTCGTCGAGTGGGCCCGCGTGTACGGGAACCTTTACGGAACGCCATGGAAATCGCTGACCGAGAAAATCGATCAGGGGAGCGATGTCTTACTGGAGATCGACGTGCAAGGAGCCATGCAGGTCAGGAAGCGATTCGAGGATTCGGTATCGATCTTTATTCTTCCCCCCTCGATGGCCGTACTCCGATCCCGACTGCAAACCAGGGCCTCTGACTCGCCGGAGGAGGTCCAGCGCCGCTTACACAAAGTCAAAGAAGAGGTTTGGAGCTATCGGGAGTACGCCTACATCGTCCGGAACGACGACATCAGCCGATCGCTTCGCGACCTCGAAAGCATATTCTGGTCGGAGCGTCTGAAGACGAAACGATTGAATATGACGTGGCTCGAAAATAATTTCATTCTCGATGACGAACAGAAATCCTGAAATCGCAACGATCTTTCTTCATACAAAGGAGCACTGCAGCCATGATCGACATGTTGAGACTCTTACCGCAATACGCGCCAGGCGAATTTGATTCACGTCACCGGTTGGCGATCATCGCGGGCCAGAGGGCAAAGCACATCGTGCAAGGATCGCGTCATGCCGCATCGCGCTTCAACAAGGAAACAACCATCGCCATTGATGAAGTCCTCCGAGGACAAACCAAATATCTCGTCGGCCAAGAGGCCCGGGACGCGATGAAGGAATCGAAGCGCGGCAAGGAAGGCGAAATGGAGCGCATCGCCATGATGACCGGCGACGATGCGAAGGAGATTAAGAAAGAACTGAGCGTCTATGTCGACGATACCCCAAAGCCGGTGGTGGGTACGAGCGAGGAGTAATAGGTGGAGATCTCCGGCTCTATAGGGCCGACGTTGATCGGGAAACGGATCGTGCTCGGCGTGACAGGCAGCATCGCAGCCTATAAGGCTGTCTCGTTGTTACGGACCTTGCTCCGCGAAGGAGCGATCGTGCACGTAGTGATGACGCAATCGGCCACGAAATTCGTCGCTCCGCTGACGTTTGAAGTGCTCTCCGGCCGTCCCGTCTCGATGGAGGTGTTCGAGGCGCATCAGGAGATGAAACACTTGTCGTTGCCTGAACAGGCAGATGCCATCGTCATTGCGCCGGCCACGGCCAATTGTCTTGCCAAGGCAGCACTCGGTTTTGGTGACGATTTGCTCTCGACCATGCTCCTCACGGCACAATGCCCGCTGATTGTGGCCCCTGCCATGGACGGAGGCATGTGGACGCATCCCTCTGTCACAGAGCACGTACAGACTTTGCGTGCAAGGGGAAGCCTGGTCGTGGATCCTGAAGAAGGCCCCCTTGCCTCAGGACGAATCGGTCAAGGCCGCTTGGCAGAGGAAAGCAGGATACTAGAGGCTCTTCTCGCAGTTCTGGCTCCACAACGCGATTGGCATGGACACCGCATGCTGGTTTCGGCAGGTCCAACGCAAGAGCCGATCGATCCTGTGCGCTTCATTTCAAACCGTTCATCCGGCAAGATGGGCTACGCCATCGCCGAAGCCGCCCAGGCAAGGGGAGCTCAGGTAGTCCTCGTGACTGGTCCCACAGCCCTCCCATTTCCGAGAGGCGTCGAGATTGTCTCTGTTGCCACGGCTGAAGAAATGACACAGGCCCTATCCACGCGCCTGGCATGGTCTACTGCAGTGATCATGGCCGCCGCCGTCGCAGACTTTCGTCCCAAACACCTTGCTTCACAAAAAATGAAGAAGCAAGGGCGGACCGACCAGACGATTGATCTCGAACGAACCACCGACATCCTGGCCTCCTTATCTGCCCAACGGACCACACAGCTCATCGTTGGCTTCGCTGCCGAGACCTGCGATCTGATTGCCTACGCGAAAGAGAAGCTGACGGCCAAGGGGCTTGACCTCATCGTCGCGAACGATGTCACAATAGAGGGCGGGGGATTCGGTAGTGAACAGAACGCTGCCACGTTGATCGACCGGGAGGGGGCCATCACAGAACTGCCGCTGATGCCAAAGCGCGCACTCGCTGACGCAATCCTGAACCGGTCGCATGAACTGCTCCGTTCCAGAGAGTCGAACCAGGCCCCCAAGCCAGTTGTGGGAGGACGCTAATACACCATGGCGCAGAATCGACAATCAGCCGAGACGGCGATGGAAATCGATCGACTGGCCACCCAATTGGCCAAAGATCCACAATCCAAGGTCTTCATGCCATTGGCTGAAGAATATGGCAAAGTTGGCATGTGGCAGGAAGCCGCAGGTGTTCTCGAAGACGGTTTGAAATATTATCCCGGCTTCATTACTGCGATGGTCGCGCTTGGCCGTGCCTATGACCAGATGGGGCAGCCCACCAAGGCTAAAGCGATTCTGGAAGAATCTATCAAACTAAGTCCCGAAAACCTTCGTGCGCACCGGACCTTGATCAAGATCTACATGAGCCAGGAACAACATGCCTTGGCCCTGCAATCCTGCGCTGTCATCCTGAGAGTAAATCCGCGGGATGAGGAGGCGCTCTCAGTGCAATCGGCGCTGGGAATCCCCCTGACTCACAAAAAAGAACCGGAGAGACCAAAACCGGCGGATCCAGTCACACAAAACAGCTCCGTGCAAGAGGCGCCGACAGCTCAATTTGTTTCCGACCCACTCAAGGCCTCCATTCCGGAAGTTGATACGCAACATGAAGACATATCAGTTTCAACGCCAGCCAAAT
The DNA here is from genome assembly GCA_031420175.1 of Nitrospira sp. GTDB lineage: Bacteria > Nitrospirota > Nitrospiria > Nitrospirales > Nitrospiraceae > Palsa-1315. The sequence goes on along the minus strand of JANOMG010000380.1, from coordinate 3,342 downwards.
TAGAGATCGTGACGGCCGACCCACTGATCGTGGCTTCGGAACTGATGGAGACGGCCCTCCATACACACGATCAAACAGGCGAACAACTCGCGGTGCCCGAGCAGGATCCTCAAGTCAACGCCGTTGAGGCGATGCCTTCTCCATCGCCTCATGCCGAAGTCGTGGCTCAATTAGAAGCCTGGCTTCGCACCATTCAATCACGTCGTCGAGACCGTGACACGACGAATACGTCCCTCTCCAAGACTTCCCAATAACTTAGCGAGTTTGACCGGTTTGAGGCGGACTGCTACAATGCTGCCCGGCTGGACTGTGGCAGGAGAAGTCGTTCTCACCTATCGAGTAGTTGAATAAAAGAGTTATGCTACGCATACGAGTGTTGCACGGTCCAAATCTGAATCTCCTCGGGACCAGGGAGCAGTCGATTTACGGCACACTGTCACTTGATGACATCAACTCAACAATTGCAAAGCTGGCAAAAGAGTTGGCCGTGAAGGTGGATATACGCCAGTCGAATCACGAGGGAGAGCTGGTCACCTGGATTCAAGAAGCCCGGACAGGATATGACGGGATCATTATCAACCCGGCCGCCTATACCCATACAAGTATTGCGATCCGGGATGCGATTGCCGCGGTCAGCCTACCAACGATAGAAGTGCATTTGTCCAATATTCATCAGCGAGAAGAATTTCGCCATCGGTCCTGTATCGCAGGAGTCGCCCTTGGGCAGATTACCGGCTTGGGTGCGATGGGTTATCTCCTCGCACTTCGTGGGCTGCATGAACATCTGACCGCACCCCGACGCCAGAAGAAGACGGCCGCACCAGCGACAGCGCGACGGACGGCAAAAGGAACGAGATAATTACGGAGCGCGTCGAGTGGCCGCTTACAGTCTGAAGGGAGTATCGAGTGATTTCCACGACCGATTTTCGCGGTGGCGTACGGCTGATGGTCGATAACCAGCCGTTTTATATCATTGAGTTTCAGCATGTAAAACCAGGCAAGGGTGGAGCCTTCGTACGCACCAAACTCAAGGGCTATCTGTCAGGTAGTGTCATCGACCGTACCTTTCGGTCAGGAGAACGGTTCGAAGAGCCGAATCTCGAAGAGCGGAACATGCAATTCCTCTACGCGATTGACGATGCCTATACCTTTATGGACACAGAGAGCTTTGAGCAATTGACGTTTGAAAAGGACAAACTCGGCGACAATGCGGACCTCTTGAAGGAAAATATGACGGTGAAGATTCTCGTATACGAACATCGTCCAATTGACGTTGAACTGCCCATCTTTATCGAATTAAAAGTTACGGATACCGAGCCAGGGTTCCGTGGCGATACCGCCACGGGCGGCACGAAGCTCGCCACCCTTGAAACCGGCGCCACCCTCAAAGTGCCGCTCTATTTGGAAACCGGGACCGTGATCAAGATTGATACGCGGACGCGAGCCTACGTGGAGCGTGTTCGGTGAGCACACAGAAATCGAGCAAGTCAAAGAAACGAGGGAAGCCGATTATCCTCCCTCAGGCCTTTGCAACCCCTCCAAGCGGCCAGGGCGCTCCCTTGTTATCAGGACAGCAGAGCAAACACATCCAAGAACTGATCGACCTGCTTAAGAAGAACAATCTGACCGAACTGGAGCTGGAGCGCGAAGGCCTCAGAATCCGCGTGCGCCACGAAGTCGAGGTCAGAACGATCACGACTAGCGTCGCCGACCATGGCACATCCGGCACGACCTCCGCGTCTCAACCCTCTGGTGCGGCAGCTGTACAGACCGAAGATACGACCGGCATGATTACCATCGCATCCCCGATCGTTGGCACGTTTTATCGGTCCCCCTCACCGGATGCCGATCCCTACGTCGAAGAGGGCGATTTCGTGAGAAAGGGCCAGGTCCTCTGTATCGTCGAAGCGATGAAGTTAATGAACGAGATCGAATCCGAAGTGGAAGGACGAATCACGAAAATTCTGGCTGAAAGTACGAAGCCGGTGGAGTATGGCCAGGCGCTCTTCCTCGTTGATCCGACAGCCACGCCTTAATTCTCTTCCCTCGACCCACATCGGAGTACTTGCGTGTTCAAGAAAGTATTGATAGCCAATCGCGGTGAGATCGCCCTCCGGGTGATTCGCGCCTGCAAAGAGCTCGGCATTAAGACCGTGGCAATTTTCTCCGAGGCCGATGCGGCGAGCCTCCATGTGCGCGCAGCCGATGAAAAAATCTGCGTCGGGCCTCCTGACGCGGCCCTCAGTTATCGAAACATTCCCAATGTCCTGAGCGCCGCCGAGATCACCGGGGCAGACGCCATCCACCCCGGTTACGGATTCCTCTCCGAGAATGCCCACTTCGCCGAAGTCTGCGAATCCATCGGTGTCAAATTTATCGGCCCTACGTCCGAGCACATCGCGCTCCTGGGCGATAAAGCCAAAGCGCGAGAAATCGTTGCCCGCCGAGGCTTACCCGTCACGCCGGGTAGCCCAGGCGAGCTCAAAAGCGAACAGGAAGCCCTCGAAGCCGCCACCAAGATCGGTTACCCCGTCATCATCAAAGCCTCTTCCGGTGGGGGCGGTCGCGGCATGCGTGTCGTGAACAAAGCAGAAGACCTCGCGCGTGCATTTCAAGCCGCGCAAGCGGAGGCGAAGACCACGTTCGGCAACGATGCCGTCTACCTCGAACGCTATTTCCTCGAGCCCCGCCATATCGAAGTGCAAATTGCCGCCGACCACCGTGGGCATGTCGTGCATCTTGGCGAGCGCGATTGCTCGATCCAACGCCGTCATCAGAAGCTGCTCGAAGAAACGCCGTCGCCCGCTGTCGACGAGAAGCTCCGCCGTGAAATCTGCCGCGTCGCCGTCGAAGCCGTCAAAGCTGTGCACTACCGGAATGTCGGGACCGTCGAGTTTCTCCTCGATAAGGACCGCAACTTCTTCTTCATGGAAGTGAATACCCGCATCCAGGTAGAACATGCGATCACGGAGATGGTGACGGGCATCGATCTCATCAAGGAGCAGATCACACTCGCGGATGGACAATCCCTCTCATTCAAGCAGCAAGACATCAAGCTCAACGGACATAGCCTCGAATGTCGCATCAACGCGGAAGACCCTGAAAAGTTTACGCCCTGCCCCGGGATGATCACGAAATATCGTGCACCAGGCGGATTCGGCGTTCGTGTCGATTCGGCCATGGAGTCGAATATGATGGTCGTCCCGTTCTACGATTCCATGATCGCCAAGGTCATTACCCACGGCCGAGACCGGCAGGAATGTATCGCCCGCATGCGCCGCGCCCTCGACGAATTCGTTATCGAAGGCATCAAGACGACCATCCCCCTGCACAAACGCATCC
>JANOMG010000379.1:0-5956 GCA_031420175.1 Nitrospira sp. | reverse complement strand
GTCTCGACCAGATCGACGATCCGATCGGCCAGGCCAACCAACGGCGCCAACTCAATCGACCCGTACAACTTGATAATTTCAACCGGCACACCGCGCTGATTGAAATACCGCTCGGTGATCTTCGGATACTTGGTCGCGACCCGAATTTTTGAAGACAGCCGATCCCGTGAGGCCTGTCCCTCAAGCGCAGCGACGGCGATTCTACACGCTCCGAACCCTAAATCCAATGGTTCATAGACGTCGCTATCCTGCTCCATCAACACATCTTTTCCGACAATTCCGACATCCGCCGCGCCATATTCGACATAGGTCGGCACATCGGTCGGCCGCACGATCAGGAAGGTCATGCCGATCTCCGGACAGGGGAACACCAGCCGACGACTCTCGGTGGAGAGTCTGCCCATGGCATAGCCAGCCCGGCGAAAGACGTCCAGTGTAAGGTCCAGCATCTTCCCCTTCGACAAGGCGATCGTCAGCATGATATCAACGCGTCTCGGCCGGAACCGCTCCCTCTTTGTGACGGGTGATCGTCGCACCCAACCCACGCAATTTTTCTTCCATCCGCTCATACCCGCGATCCAGATGATAGACCCGGAGGATCTCCGTCGTGCCTTCCGCCGCAAGACCGGCCAAAACCAATCCGGCGCTCGCGCGAAGGTCGGAGGCCATCACCGGAGCCCCGGTCAACTTGGTCGGCCCGGTCACCACAGCCCGAGTGCCTTCGACCTTAATCTCAGCGCCCATCCGCCGCAGCTCCTCGACATGCATGAAGCGACTTTCAAACACCGTCTCCGTAATCACACTCGTGCCCTCGGCCGCCGTCATCAAAGCCACCATCTGTGCCTGCATGTCGGTGGGAAACCCGGGATAGGGCAACGTCCGGATGTCGATGCCTTTGAGCCGCGAAGCCGCATTGAGATGAATCCGGTCCTGCTCCACCTGCATCTCGACGCCGGCCTCCTGCAACTTCATCAACAACGCATCCAAGTGGCTTGGACAGCATCGATTCACCGTGACCGCGCCCCGCGTGATGGCCCCGGCCACGAGATACGTCCCGGTTTCGATGCGGTCCGGAATGACGGCATGATCGCTCCCGTGCAACTCACGGACTCCTTCAATCGTGATGACATCCGTCCCGGCACCGACAATGCGAGCCCCTCGCTTCACGAGAAAGTTCGCCAGATCCACGATCTCTGGCTCTTTCGCAGCGTTTTCAATGACCGTGGTCCCCTGGGCGAGCGACGCGGCCATCATCAGATTTTCCGTTCCAGTCACCGTCGGCGTGTCGCAGTAAATATGTGCGCCCGTCAGCCGTTTCGCTTTGGCACGAATATACCCATGTTCCATCGAAACTTCCGCACCCATTTTGGCCAGTCCGGCAAGATGGAGATTGACGGGCCGTGACCCGATCGCGCAGCCGCCCGGCATCGATACCGTCGCTTCTCCCCATCGCGCCAACAGAGGCCCCAACACGAGCACGGAGGCCCGCATGGTTTTCACAAGATCGTAGGGGGCCTGGGTCGAGCTGATCATGCCTGCATCGATAACCGCACGATTCCCCTCATGGTGAACCTTCGCGCCCAGGATACCCAACAGCTTCCCCATGGTGACAACATCTACCACGCGGGGCACATTGGTAATTACGCACTCGCCGCCGCCAAGAATGGTGGAGGCCAAGATCGGCAACGCGGCATTCTTCGCCCCGCCGATCTGCACCTCTCCTCGAAGCGGTATCCCGCCGGTGATAACCGTACGATCCATCGTCTTCGCCCTTAGGTTTCCACTCGCTCCACAATCACCACCCGCTCAAGCCCCGCTGCGTCGTAGACCAGTCGATGAAATCTGTAGCCCGGTATCTGGTCGACAATCCGACGCATCGCACGAGCCTGACCGGCACCAACTTCCAAAATCACAGCGCCGCCGGGAGACAGGTATCGACCGGCCTCCCGTAGCAACCGTTCATGTAATTCCGTCCCCTGAGGCCCTGCCACCAGCGCACCTCGCGGTTCGAACAACCGCACCTCCGGTTGAAGCATCGCCCACTCAACCTCTGCAATATAGGGAGGGTTTGAGACGATGACGTCAACCTGCCCTTCCAACTCCTGCTCCGCCAATGGTCCCAGTAAATCGCCTTCCAACCAGACAATGCGTTCACCGACTCCATGGCGGGAGGCATTCTGCCTGGCGACGTTGAGCGAGGGACGTGAGAGATCGGTCGCGATGACCCTCGCATGAGGTCTCATCTGCGCAATCACCACAGCGATGCACCCGGATCCCGTGCAGACATCGACGATGGTGGCCTGTCGCTCAGGAGAAATTCGTTGCGCGACATACTCCACCAGCAACTCGGTCTCCGGCCTCGGGATGAGTACCGCCTGGTTCACATCAAACTCTAGCCCGCAAAACTCCTGCGTCCCCAAAATATATTGCAAAGGCTCACGGCCAACCCGCCGCGCAACCAATCCTCTTATGGCCACCAGTTCAACGGGGGACAGCAGTCGATCTCGATCAGTGACAACATAGTGTGCGGGAAGACGAAGGACATGCTCCACAATCCAAGAGGCCTCCTGCGCCGCAGTCTCGATGCCCGCCTGTTCCAGCAGCCGTCGCGCCTCGACGATGACCTCACCAAGCGTGGCCTGGCCGGCCGACTGAGGAAGAGGAGCGACCGCGTCCATATTACGCAACCCCCACTTCTTGCTGACGCTGAGCCTTCAACGCCTGAACGAATTCGTCGAGATCGCCTTCGAGCACCTGCTCCAACTTATGCAAGGTCACTCCGACACGGTGATCGGTCACCCGATTCTGCGGGAAGTTATAAGTACGGATCTTCTCGCTTCGCTCGCCTGTGCCCACCTGAGCCTTGCGATTCTGCGCGGTTTCCGCGTCCTGTCTCTCTCGCTCCGCCTCGACGATTCTAGCCCGCAGAGTCCGCATCGCCTTCGTGCGGTTCTTTAGCTGCGACCGTTCGTCCTGACAACTCACCACCACACCGGTCGGAATATGGGTGATCCGTACCGCCGATTTTGTCGTATTGACGCTCTGGCCTCCGGCGCCGGACGAACAGAAGGTGTCGATCCTGAGATCCATGGGATCGATCTGGACATCCACCTCGTCCACCTCAGGCATCACGGCGACGGTAACGGTCGACGTATGAATTCGGCCACTCGCCTCGGTGACGGGAACACGCTGAACCCGGTGGACTCCAGCCTCGAACTTGAAATGGCTGTAGGCGCCCTTGCCTTCGATCAATGCAACTACTCCCTTGTAGCCCCCACCCCCGATTTCTGTGGCTTCAACGACATCGACCTTAAAACCTTTGCTCTCCGCATACTTGCTGTACATACGGAACAACACTCCGGCAAAGAGTGCCGCCTCATCACCACCGGTTCCGGCACGGATTTCGAAAAGCAGACTTTTCTCGTCTCGCGGATCTTTGGGAATGAGAAATTCTTGGACCTGCTGTTCCATCTCGCGCTGCTGGCGCTCAAGCGTGGCGCTCTCCTCCATCGCCATCTTATGCAACTCGCCGCCGGCCTCAGGATCCGCAAGAATTTGAGCCGCTTCCTCCAACTGCCTAACGTTGTCTCGATACGTGGCAAGCAGCTTGGCCGCCGGCTCAATATCCGTCCGCTCCTTATTGACTTTGTGGAGCTGCGAGGGCTGGCTCATCAGAGAGGGGTCCATGAGCTGATTGGTCAACTCGTCATAGCGAGTGGCCAAGACTTCCCATTTCTTCAGCAACACTGCTTCCATGGCCCCGCTTCCTCTAATTCGCGTAACCCCTGACGCATAAAAACAAAGGGACCCTGCCCCTCAGCGAAGCAGGGTCCCTTGTATGACCTCTTCTCGAACTACTTTTCTTTCTTCGCGTACTTCTTCTTGAATCGCTCAACGCGACCTTCGGTATCAATGATTTTCTGCGTCCCCGTGAAAAATGGATGGCAGTTTGAACAAATATCGACATTGATATCGCCGCCCGTAGACCGGGTCTTATATTTATTGCCGCAGGCGCAATGCACCCCGACTTCCCGATACACGGGATGAATACCCTTCTTCATAGCTCCCACTCCCCTGCCGTCAAAATCATCGACCTTCGCCCATTCGAAGGCCCGTTACTCTACCTTGTCTCAGCAACCAGATACAAGTCTGGTGTTATCGGTTCATCGACTGTAAAAATTCCTGATTGGTCTTGGTGCCATGCAGCTTGTCCATCAGGAACTCCATCGCTTCCATCGTCCCGAGCGGACTCAACACCTTGCGCAGAATCCACATCTTGTTGAGACGATCCTTGTCCACCAACAATTCTTCTTTTCTCGTCCCGGACTGGCTGATATCGATAGCCGGGAAGAGCCGCTTGTCGGCCAAACGGCGATCGAGATGGACTTCCATGTTGCCGGTCCCTTTGAACTCTTCAAAGATGACATCGTCCATGCGGCTGCCGGTATCGACAAGAGCCGTCGCCATGATGGTGAGACTGCCGCCATGCTCAATGTTGCGGGCCGCTCCAAAAAACCGCTTCGGACGCTGGAGCGCGTTCGAATCTAACCCTCCCGATAATACCTTGCCGCTGGGCGGCGCAATCGTATTGTAGGCACGCGCCAGACGGGTAATGCTATCCAGGAGCACCACAACATCTTTTTTATGTTCGACCAGCCGCTTCGCCTTTTCAAGAACCATCTCAGCCACTTGCGCATGGCGCTGGGGCGGCTCATCGAAAGTAGAGCTGATGACCTCGGCCTTAACCTGCCGTTGCCAGTCAGTGACCTCTTCCGGCCGCTCATCGATGAGCAACACGATCAAGGTCACTTCTTTATGGTTTTTAATAATGGCCCGAGCGATGGCCTGCAACATCATCGTTTTCCCGGTTCGCGGAGCCGCAACGATCAGCCCTCGCTGACCCTTGCCGATCGGGGTCGTGAGTTCCATCACGCGGGTGCAATATTCTTCACGGTCGAACTCAAGGTTCAGACGCTCTTCGGGATAGAGCGGCGTCAGGTTATCGAAAAGAATCTTGTCGCGAGACACTTCGGGATCTTCGAAATTGACCTTCTCGACCTTGAGCAACGCAAAATACCGCTCGCTCTCTTTCGGTGGCCGGATCTGCCCGAAAATGGTGTCGCCGGTGCGCAAATTGAAACGCCGGATTTGAGAGGGAGAGATATAAATGTCGTCGGGGCCGGGGAGATAGTTCGAGTCGGGAGCACGCAGGAATCCGAATCCGTCGGGGAGCGTTTCGAGCACCCCCTCACCAAAGACTACGCCGTTATTCGCTGTCTGCGCCTGCAGGATCGCAAAAATCAATTCCTGCTTCCGCAGATTGGGGGCGCCATCGATCTTCAGATCGCGCGCCACCTCATTGAGATCGGCAATAGACTTCTGCTTCAGCTCCGCGAGATGCATAACCTCGCCCTTCGTTTGTGTCATGAGCATCCTCTCAAGCCCTCAGCTGCGTCGTCATCGGCAGCGCTCGCACGTGGTGAACCATGGGAAATTGTCCAAAGATTGAATGAATGGCAATGCGTTAGATGATCTATGTCGTGTGTGTCAGTTACAAGAGGGTAATCCGTGAAGGACTCACTTGTTTACGCACGTCGCTAATCAGGATACGGGTACGGCTCCGTCTCATAAATGCGGATATAGTCGCAAGCGGGAACTCATCGAGCTGACTCGTCTCTTATGCACCTGAGCAGTTGTGGCTTGTTTCGAGATGCGCCCCGGGAGTCTTGTGTGTGGAGAGACCGCTGAGCCGAGCTGAGATATCGATCAAAGAATAACGCGAGCGGCGCGCCTTGTCAATATGAATCATGCTCTTTGTCAACCCAATTGAGCAATGTCCTCTGTCTCCCCAAGTCGCCATGTCCGGTTTACGGCATCGGGGTCTCCACGGGTTTGTGACGGTCTGGCCACACGAGGCAGGGCCAGGGATGCGGCGATGTTGGGTTGGCGGCACGCC
>JANOMG010000378.1:0-2756 GCA_031420175.1 Nitrospira sp. | reverse complement strand
GATGCCGGGGTCGCCAGGAGTCTGTCTGAATACCGTTGTTTTTGTGAGCGGCAAGGCGCCAGCCCGATGGCACTCAGTTTACCTCGAAAGATAGGGGTAGGGAAGGTTCATTGATTTGAACCTCCCCTCCCGCCGAACCGGACTGGCGGATCTCCCGCATCCGGCTCTCCAGTCGATTGTTACTTGTAACAAGATTGACTTTCACAGGCATGGGCCATTGCCAGACTAAATAACCCGTGCCCCGCGAAAAAGGCGTTCGGATAGCGGTGATGATCCAGGCCGTGACCCCGACCTCGACCGCCCGTGCGCTTGCGGAGGATGCTGCGAAGACGCATCCGGATCCATCCGTCAAGTTCAGGGAATGTCGTACGCCAGCTGTGTTTGAAATACTCATACCAGCCGCGTAATGTTCGGTTCACATCCACAATGACCGACTGCAAACTCTGGCCGTTGGTTCGCTTCGTCTTGCTGCGAATCGTCTCCTTGAACTTCGCCAAACTTTTCTGACGGGGGAACCGACGGTGTTTGATGAAGCGGTAACCAAGGAACTCGAAGCCGTCTACGTCCACATGGACGATTTTCGTCTTGGTCGGATGCACGGTGAGACCACGTTCGGTGGTCCACGCACGCACCATTTCCAAGGCCGCAGCAGCTTCTTCCGCAGTACGACACTGAATCACAAAGTCGTCTGCGTAGCGAGTCATCTCGTATCCGGAGGCCGCCATCTGATGGTCCAGCTCGTTCAGATACAGATTGCTCAACAGGGGGCTGATAATTGCTCCCTGAGGTGCGCCCGCGACAGGCGTCCAGTGATCCATACCGTCCAACACCTGAGCTTGCAGAAACTTCTCCACCAATCCGATCACCGAATTGTCAGCAACGTGCCTGCGCAGTTCCTTGACCAGACGATCATGCGGGATGGTGTCAAAGTACGATTTCAGGTCAACATCGACCGTGTATTTGTAACCGGCTTTGACGAGACGGTCCACGCGACGCAGTGCGTCTTTGCATCCCCGTTTGGGACGAAAGCCGTAGCTGTGTTCGGCGAACTGCCGTTCAAGGATCGGTTCCAACACATGGCGAAGTGCGTTCTGGACGACACGATCTCGCACCGTTGGGATGCCCAGCGGGCGAGTTTCATTCGTGCCCGGTTTCGGGATGTGGACTCGCTTGATCGACTGCGGAGTATACGTTCCCTCGCGCAGTTGCTGTTCAAGTTTCGTCACGTTCCGATCCAGTGCCGCCGTGAAATCTTCGATCGTGATGTTGTCGACACCCGGGGCTCCCTTATTCGCTGCGACCTCGCGGTACGCCGAATACAGGTTGTCCGGTTTGTAGACTTTATCGATCAGGCTATGCCATTTACCTCCTCGAACGCTCGATTGCTCGAGCGTGGCCAACATCGAGTTGGTCCAAACGCTCGGTTCCGTCCAGGCCCAGTGGGCAAGGTTGTCTCCTGAGAATCTACGCACCGATCGGCTTGTCACCGGCGGCACGATTAAGTCAGGTGGTTCTTCCAATTGTTTGTCCTTTCTCGATCAATCTTCCTGCGCCCCTTTGCTCCACAGGCGTTACCCCGCTTCAAAGCTCGTACGAGCGCTCTGACCTCCATCACGGTATCGCTGAATCGTGCGTGGCCCTTTGAGGGAGGCTGCTTCCGTTTCGCGCGACAAGTTGACCCGTGATGGGGTTCCCTGTTTACGACGTTTGACTTTCCAATCGTTCTGCCTCCAACCACCCCCCGTTGTCTCCGGATCGATCTGTTTTGTTCCAGAGCTGACCATCTTCCGCCTTGATGTCCCGGTGTGCCGGGTGCGATGGCATTTTGGGCTTCGCCGTTAGCTAGCGGGCTCGCCACAACGACAGGCCGAATCGAGTTCGTTAACCTGCGGACCGATTGTTCACTTCCAGTTGCTCTCCACCTCCTCTTGCAAGAACGCAGTTACTTTCAGTTAATGGACTCAGATCTGTCCATGATGGGACTTGCACCCTTCCAGTCAAACGCCCTCACAGGCGCACTAGTGCGCTCTCGCCGAGAGCGGAAAACCGGCTCTCGGCGAGAGCCGCCTACCCTTGCCGGTATCCGCGTCATCGCAGCGCCAGTTCTTGATCGTCCGTTACGGCCTCGGTTTCAAGAACACACCCTCCGCGAGCAGCGCCGCGCGTTGAGCAATGCGATGCGGTGCGTTGATCGCGAGCACAGTATTCACAGCAACCAAGTGCTCGCCGTCGGACCAGCCGTTCTAAAGAACGAACACTCGGCATCAGGCCGTGACCTTTCGGCGTTTCAGCACCCGCCGGGCATTGGAGTTGTTCATCGGCCCAACGGGCCAGCCGTATGTCAGCCCGGGGCAACGCCCCGGGTTCAATCAACAACAGTGCAAAAAAGCCCCAAATGGGGCGGCCCTAAATTGGGAACATCACGTTAGTGCCGCCCCGTTGGGGCTTTGTAATGCAATCATTATTCTTTTCCTGGGGCGGTGCCCCAGGCTGACATAGATCCGGCCCTTTGGGCCTGAAAGCAGAAGAGTCGAACGATGCAAATGTCGCATCGTCTTGCATCGACTCGGATCTGAGTTAGTATGGCAAGATTGAAAACTGTTTCCTGCTGACCTCGTGAACGTCCCATGGCAGACCCATCAAGACAACATCGCCGACGATTGCAGAAACCGCAGCAACTCCAGCGCCGAGATGCGCTGCGAGCAGGCTCGGTCGGGTTGCTGGGGCTGACGCTGCCTGAATTGCTCAGGGCTCAG
>JANOMG010000377.1:0-4301 GCA_031420175.1 Nitrospira sp. | reverse complement strand
TCCAGCCGCAAGCTATTTGAACAGTTTTATCGCGGTCAAACCCATGGTCCCGGAGTCGATCCTCACCCTACCAACGGTGGTGGTCTTTCTCTCGTATTACGTGGTCGGTGACTTCGGCGCCTATTGGATGCATCGGTTCTGGCATCTTAGCCCGATTTGGCCTATCCACAAGTGGCACCATTCTCCTACCTCCATGTATTGGCTGGCCGGCTACCGAGCATCGCTGCTCCAGCTTGTGCTCCAAGGTCTGCCCTGGATCTTTGCCTACTCAGTGCTTGGCATGGCCCCTTGGTGGATCTTCTTGGCCGTGACGACTTCCCATATTCTGTTGAATGATTGGATGCACATGAACGTGACCTGGCGATCGAATTGGTTGGAGTGGGTATTTGTCACGCCGAGGTTCCATCATGTGCATCACAGTGACAACCATACACTGTCCAACGCAAACTTTGGTGTCACCTTCAGCCTCTGGGATCGCCTGTTCGGAACCTATGTCAATCCGGACGAGGTGAAGGACCCACTCTCGTTTGGGATCGGGGAGAAAGTGCCGCTTGTCCGCCTGGCGCTAGGAGTCTGAGGACAGCTTGGCTCGCGAGAGTCTGTCGGGCTGTTCACGTGAAATACGGTGCGGTCTTCTAGTCTCACCGCGGTTAGCTGTTTGCTCCCCCTCATCCGCTATCAACTGCCAAGAACTGAGGTTCGAGGTGTAACCCCCAGTGCGGCCCAATGGCCACAGATCATGGTGACATCTGAACGGCGTCGATGGGGGACCCTGAACCAGAAATAGCCGGCGGTGCCTGATCGGATGGCCGGAGAACCCGGACATCTCACCGGTTGACGGGCACGTGCGCGTTCCGGTCAAGGGTTGCGAGATGCTCACGAGCCTTTCAGGCCCTGCAAGCCTACGATCTCGCTGAGGGGCTGGCCAATGAAACAGGCTGTGGAGGAACGCCCTATAGTTCAGGCCTCCCAGTACTGCCTTGGCCTTTTGCGCCAAGCTGACTGGCTCATCAATTGGTATCGAGGCCGGCCCCCATGGTGACGGTTAAGTCCTGATCCTACGACCTCCTCGGCCGCTCCGACGACTTCGTGCCGAAGTTCATCAACCTTATGCCCACCTGAAGACCGACGCGCTTCAAGCGCTAAGGCGTTACAAAGAAAAAGTCGAGCAAAGCAAGTTTCTCACCGATTCAGAAAGTTACCACTAGCAGGCTGCTGGAAACCCCTCAACGTCGCTCTCGGGTTGAAACAATCCTCAACGCACCCCAAAGGGCACATTTCCGGTTCTTTCTCGTCTGCGGCCCTGTTTGAGGAAGATAGGCTTCGGTATGCCTGGGTTGGGGGGACTGTTGATAGTGTGTGTGCAGCTTGACCGTGTGTACCGCAACAAGCTACTTCCGTACTTCGTGCGTCACGTCGTAAGGTGGATTTGATAGGGCGTAGCACTCGCAAAGGGTGCAGCAAGAGTCCCGTACTGCTCAGCTAAAGCCCTGACATCGATTCCCATATACCGTTGAGGCAGATGTTGCAATCGGACAAGCCCACTCCGCGCGAGTTTTTGCGCGGCTTGTTCATTGCCGAGGAATCGCTTGAGATTCGCGGCGGCGAGCTGGATGAGGGCTTGGAAGAAGTTTCCTTGCTCGGTGCCATGGCCCGTGGCATGCCAAAGACCTTCAAACACTTCGTGGCATTCCCACCAGTAGGCGTAGTTGTAGAGGTCGATTCCATAGAGGTAATCCTCCGACCGTTGCCAATGTTCTCGTGGAAAGGCGAGGCGCTTCGGCTCCGGCTGACCGTAGGAATGGCCGAGGGGATTGCGCCGCGGGTGCGGATTGTTCCCCGGAAGGAATCGATAGGATGGAAACGGCCTCGTTGAGTAACGGGGCCAAGTCGGATCAGGAGGGTGAGGCTCAATCACGAAGGCGCTCGTTGGATGCCCGTGACCTGGAAGATGTGGCGATCGTGTAGCCGCACCGCAGTCAGTTCTTTTCCCCATACGCAGCCACTGTCGATGGCCAATAGGTTGTCTTCGCAATGAAGCCCCAGCGAGGCCCAGTGCCCGCAGACAATGGTCGCGTCGAGGTGTCTGCGGTTCTCGATGCGGAACCAGGGATGAAAGCCGGCGGGAATATGATCCGGTGGCCCGGAGTACGACGACTCCATTAGGCCATCAGCCGAACAAGCCCGGAGCCTCGTCAGGACTTTGATGATGGTGGCCAGTCTCGTCGGGCCGGTCAAGTTCGAAGACCATTGTAAGTGTTTGCTGGGATAGAGCGCACGGAGCACGTTTTTGTAGGAGGGACTCCGTAACCCGGTTTCGACCTCATGCGCCAGTTCTTCAGCCTCATCAATCGACCATTGAGGCAGTAAGCCGGCGTGGACAAGGACGAACGGGTGTTCGCGGTAGAGGAGGGGTTGTTGGCGTACCCATTCGAGTAACTCGTCACGATCTGGCGCGGCAAGAATAGCCTGCAGCGTATCTTCCGGGCTCGCGGTCGCGATGCCCTCTGCGACGGCGAGTAAGAAGAGGTCATGATTACCCAGAACTACGACGGCTGAAGCCCCAAGACTTTTGATATAGCGAAGGACCTTGAGTGAGCCTGGTCCGCGGTTCACGAGATCGCCGACGAACCAGAGGCGGTCGGATGTGGGGTCAAACTGAATCTGTTCGACCAGGCGTTGCAGGGCGTCATCGCATCCCTGCACATCGCCGATTGCGTAGGTGGCCATAAGTTGAGCGCAGTAATTTTCCGAAGCGTATCCTGCGCGGCTCTAGAAAACAAGACGCAGGAGTGAGGATGGCCGGAGGCGCCCGCGGTATTGGCCGATGGCTGCTCGGAATCAAGCCGTGGCGGGCTTGCGAAGCGGCCTTGGTACAGACGCATCGGATTGGCATTCGAGCGGGATGGTAAACTGAAAGACACTGCCACGGCCCGGCTCGCTGTCAACGCCGATGGCCCCGCCCATCAACTCGACAAGCTGCTGACAGATAGCGAGCCCCAATCCCGTCCCTCCGTGTTGTCTTGTGTTCGATCCATCCGCTTGCATGAAGGGCTGGAAGATCCGTCCACAGGCCTCCGCCGCAATGCCGATTCCCGTGTCGGAGACGGAGACGCGCATGCTGACGACGTGACCGGTCTCTCCCGTGACGGGGACTAACGAGGCAGGGAGACCCGAGTCGATCGGATTCTGCTTGGTCGGCTGCTCTTCCACTTCCGCATGGACCGCGATCGTGCCGCGCTCGGTAAACTTCACGGCGTTGTCCAGTAGATGGCTGAGGATCTGGCGCAATCGACCGGGATCCCCGCGCAGGCATGCCGGCACCTGGGCCTGGATCAGGCAGGATAATTCCACCCCTTTGCCACGCGCGCGCTCGTGAAACGGGCCGACGACGTCTTCGAGCAGTTGTCTCACGTCGAAATCGACCTCCTCCAGTTGCAGCTTGCCAGAATCGATCTTCGAGAAGTCCAGAATGTCGTTGATGATCGAGAGCAGAGCTTCGCCCGAGGTGCGGATGGTGTCCGCACAGTCACGTTGTTCTGGCGTCAGCTGCGTATCTAAGAGCCAGTCGGTCATGCCGAGGACACCGTTCATGGGCGTCCGGATCTCGTGGCTCACGGTGGCAAGAAATTCCGACTTGAGGCGTGTGCCTTCGAGTGCCGCATCGCGAGCGTGGGCCAGGTTCGCTTGGCTGAGCCGCAACTCCTGCAAGACTCGGCTCGACCGCACGATGTATCGGACACGGTGCGATAACAGTAGTCCATTCAGCGGTTTGGCGAGGAAGTCGGTGGCACCGGCATCGTAGGCCTGCGTGATGGAGTGGTAATCGTCCAGACCGGTCATGATAAGCACGGGCACATGTTCCCCTCCTGGTAGCTTTCGGAGCGCCGCACAGGCCGCAAACCCATCCATTTCCGGCATCATGATATCGAGCAGGACGACGTCCGGATGGAGCTGCTGAAACGCCGCCAGTGCCTCTCGCCCATTCTCGGCTTCTTCGACGCTCCATCCAGCGCTCTCCAGCGCTGCGCGTGACATGAGTCTGTTCACGGCATCGTCGTCCACAACTAAGGCACGCGGGGTGTGCTGTTGATCAGGCATCATGGGCTTTTTCCTTGTTGAGTGTGGCTTGAAAGATGGAGCAGACGGCTTCAAAATCCCGTTCCAAGTGCCGGAAGTGGTCTGAGGCTCCCTCGATCCGATGACTGCGACCCAGGGCCTCCAGTTCCTTACAGTAAGCCGCCACGGTCATGGCGCCCAGCGTGGCGCTGCTGGATTTGAGGCGGTGTGCGACGGTGTGA
>JANOMG010000376.1:0-4286 GCA_031420175.1 Nitrospira sp. | reverse complement strand
GCGGACAACCTCGACTATGTCCTGCGCGACTCCTATATGTGCGGCGTGGCAGTCGGCCCGGTCGATCTCTCCAGACTCATTCACTACACGATCATCACGGACAAAGGATTCACGATCCACAAGACCGGCCTCCCTGCCCTGCAGATGTTCCTCAATACCCGCATGTACCTCTATTCCAACGTCTACTATCACCGGACCACACGCGCCATCGACATCCACCTCCGTGACATCTTCGGCGACACCATGAAGCTCCTGTTTCCCCACGACCCTCGCAAGAAGATGGACGAGTACCTGACACTGACCGATTGGTCCTTGCTTGAACAGGTACGGGGCTGGAAAACCTCACGCCATGTCACCGAACGGCGCCTGAGCGCAGAATGGCAGCGGATTCTCGTCCGCGACGTCAAATGGAAGATGGCCTACAGCGCCGTGCTCAAGGAAAAGGGCCAGGAACGCGGCATGGACTTTCCCAGCCACGCACACTTCGAAGAACAGATCAAAAAGGAATTACCGGCGAAGCTCAAGAAAGTGGAATTCCGCGTCGACATGGCGCCGCTCGACCCACGGCCAGACCCGAAAGATCGGCGCGGCAATCCCCTCTATGTGTACGACCCTAGCACCAAAGGCATCTCGACTGACCCATTAGAAGAATTCCTCGACCTGCTGCCTACCCGCTTGGTCCAATTCCGCGTCTATACCCTCGACCATGCCTACGACGAAGCCCTCTCGCGCGCCACCGCCACCGTGCTCAACAAGACGCCGTCGAGCCTCGAGTCCAATCTCTAGAAAGAGAGGGCCGAGAGCGTCTTTCTGCCACAAGCTTTCTCCGTACATCCAGCCAGCGCTCGTGGCCGTAGAGGTGAAGGACGGTGCATGCCTGTTCGATAGCCTGTACTCTCACTTGCCCCGAGATGATGAAAGACGTAGACTTTCGAACGACGACGCGCTCTTGCTGGCTTGGATGCTCACCTAGGAGAATCGCATGATGGACGCACTCGAGAATCATGAAGACAATCTCGGGAGAACATTGTTCCGCGTTGCGTGGGCCGCCGTGCTGTTCGGAGTCCTCCTTGAAGGGCTAGTCCTATTGATCGCCGCAGAATACGGCACACTCAAATCCTATAAACCGTTCCTTGCCGATCTCGGATACAAAGTCTCTTGGTCTGTCATTGTCTGCATCGGGTTGGCGCTCGGCACCATTGCCATTCATAAACGCGAACTCATGATGGGACTGCTGGGGCTAATCGCCGGTCCGATCGGGTTCTACGTCGCTCGGGCCGTCCACAAGGGCGCGCTTCAGGCGCTCGATGTTGCAGCAGACAATCCCGGCTTCAATCCGCTGGTCGTGGCAAGCCTGAAGGGTCTGGAATACGGCGTCCTCGGCATCGCCTTAGGCGCTATTCAGAAGAAAGAGTGGGGCGGCGCCGTCGCCCATGGTGTCGCGGGCGCCGCAGTCGGACTCGTTTTCGGCTCTCTCATTGTGTACGTTCTGATGACCTCCGCCCCGAAACCCATCCCCTACCCCGCCCTTGTCGGGCGGGCCGTGAATGAGCTGCTCTTTCCCCTCGGCTGCTCGATGGTGCTCTACACCGCCGAAATCATGGGAAAACGACTCAGCCGCGAACCGGTCCCTTCGTGAACACGCGATTCAGCTGACAATCAGCCTGGTCGTTGAGATACTACGGCGAGCCCTGGATGCCGCACACCAGCGGGACACATGGAGGATCTCATGAGAACCAAGATCGCTCTCGTATTGCTCTCATTCTGCATCTTCGTGAGCTCTTCTGCCATCGCACAAATGCAGATGGGAGGGCAAAGCCAAGCCGACATCCTGAAGCTGCTCGGTGAACTGCCACCTGACACGATGAAGAAGGTAGAGGCGTTAGGGAAGATCCTGCAACAGGACTTGAAAGAAGGCACACTGACCGACGCGCAGCTATATGAAGAACTGAAGTCGGGCAATCTCGATCAAAAGATCAGAGGCCTCAATCCCGAAGCCGGCCCGCTGCTCGACGACATCGGTCAGGCGATGAAGAACCATCCCAACGCGGAAAACTTGCCGAATCTGCTAGATGGAATGATGGAGGGAACAGGCCGGTAGGGCCTGCCTGCTCAGCGTGGGGAGCGAGCACGGTCACGCTGACCGCCGCGCCTACATCTCCCGGAACGACCCTCCTCGAATTCCTTCAGCTGCGTTCTGACGATCGCAGAGCTTCAGTCAGTTCCAGCGTTCCTTCTCGGCCAAGCCTCGGCGGGCACCCCGCTCCTTCGGCAACGTGCGGTCAACTCCCGACACAGCCCTAGAGAAAACAAAATGAAAAGCAAAGACCTGACCGCAAGACCAGACATCCATGCCCTGTTTCGAGGATGAAGAAACCAATTCCACCCCTACTCCGGTCGTGTCCCACACAATCCCAAGCTCACGGCGCTGGGGTATCGGGTCCTCGTCATCGACAACTATCTGGTCTTCTACAAAGTGAAAAGCAAAGTCCTTCTGGTCTATCGCATCCTTCACGGAGCGAGAGACAACCTCCACCTGCTGTCCGAATAGGTAGTCGAAGCGGACGGCGTGATTCCACAAGAACCGGATCGGACGGCCGCAGAGACTGACTGAGCGGAAAACATCTTCAATCGTTCGCCTGCAGTAGCAACCGCCGCATCACGTCGCTCACGCCAGACTCAGGCAACATGCTGTCAAGTCAAGCTACGACCCCAGCGGTTACCGGCGAGTTGCGAGCCGCATGGCAATATCAATGCGTACCGGAAAGACTCCCGACCCCTTTGTTTTCCCTCTCGCAGCCTTGCAACCGGGTCGGAGGGAATGAAGCCCTGGCCTTGGTTGATGATCGTCCAGCCCAATGTGGCAAGCTGGTCCAGAAAGGGCTTTTCGACGTGGAGAGATTCAGACATGACGGGTCCCGCAAGTGGTCTGTCCATTGAGCGACAGCTCACCTACTATGCGCACACTTGACCTATAAATGGCTAATATGTATAATTTAGCTTGATTGGTTACTATATGAACCCCTAGCGAGGACATCATGCCCAAGCTCACGTTCAGGAACAGCCACGGACAGCTTGTAGAGCTCTCCACCGTGGCGGCCACGAAAGTCAAAAACGAGTTCGGCGCAATCTTAGAGCAAACGATGCACAGTGGCGCGGTCGCCATTACCCGGCACGACATGCCCAAGGCCGTGCTCCTCTCGTTCGCCGAGTTCGAATCGCTGGTGAAAGAACGCAGCCGCTCGCTTGACGATCTGAACGCGGAGTTCGACGGATTGCTGGCCCGCATGCAGACGCCACAAGCACGAAAGGGCGTGGAGACCGCCTTCAACGCCTCTCCAGTCGAACTGGGGCGCGCCGCGGTCAAGGCCGCCAAAAAGCATCGCGCACCGGTGCGCAAACGAGCACGGGCATGAGCACCTCCCGGCAGCCACGCATGCATGTGCTGGCCGGCGTCAATGGGGCGGGGAAGAGCAGCATCGGCGGCGCGGCCGTCCGTCAACATGGAGGCGAGTATTTCAATCCGGACGAAGTGGCCCGCGCCATCAGAGAGAAAGCCCCTGCCCTGACACAGGCAGACGCCAATAGCGCAGCCTGGCGCCAAGGTGCGAGCCTGCTGAATCGAGCGATCGAAAAGCGTCTCGATTTCACCTTCGAGACCACCCTCGGCGGGAACACCATCACGAGCCTCCTTGTGCAAGCCGCCGAACAAGGCATCGAAGTGCACATCTGGTACGTGGGGCTGTCCAGCCCGGAATTGCACATCGAGCGTGTGCAGACCAGGGTCAGCCAAGGCGGGCACGACATCCCTGAGCACGACATTCATCGGCGCTACGAACATAGCCGTCTCAACCTCATCGCGCTGCTTCCCCACCTCACAACCCTGCACGTGTACGACAACAGTGCGGACGCGGACCCCGCAGCCGGACGAACACCAAAGCCGGCGCCGGTACTGCACATGGAGCAGGGTAGAATTCTTGGCCCTCCGAACCTGGCGTCCACACCGAACTGGGCCAAACCGATCGTCGCTGCAGCGCTCAAGCTGAACCAATCCTAAATCCACTCGATCATAGAAGCAGATCAGCCGGAAATGTGCCCACCCCAATTGTCGCCGCAGTTTGGTTTCAATCCTCGCCCGTCCCGAAGGACGGGCTCTACGATGTCTCGCTGCAAGCGGTTGCCCAGACCTGGCTCATCCCCACTCGCGTGGGGAACACTTCTTGAGCCCGAAATATCAGGTGTTCTTCCTCGGTTCATCCCCACTCGCGTGGGGAACACAAATACGG